>JAHDEB010000355.1 GCA_020629055.1 Chloroflexota bacterium | reverse complement strand
ATTAATCCCAGTGCAAAATGACTTTCCCGGAGTTTCCGCTGCGCATCGCATCGAACCCTTTTTCGAACTCATCGGCCGTAAAATGATGTGTAATCAGCGGTTCTAAATTCAGCCCGCTTTCGATCATAGCGAGCATTTTGTACCAAGTGTCAAACATCTCTCGGCCGTAGATCGCTTTGATCGTTAGCGCCTTAAAGATGATTTTTCCCCAATCGGTCGGCATTTTTCCGGCCGGGATGCCCAACATGCCGATTTTGCCACCCATGATCATCGCCTCGATCATTTGCTCAAAGGCGGCCGGTGCGCCGCTCATCTCTAGCCCGATATCAAACCCCTCCTTCATCCCCAGATCTTCCATCACACCCTTTAGATCTTCGTTTGCCACATTCACCGTCCGAATGTCCGGTTCAACTTTTTTGGCTAGGTCTAGCCGATACGGGTTCACATCGGTCAAAACGACATGACGTGCCCCGGCGTGGCGCGCAACGGCGGCCGACATAATGCCGATCGGCCCTGCGCCGGTAATCAGCACATCTTCACCGACCACGTCAAACGATAAAACGGTATGCACCGCGTTGCCGAACGGATCTAAAATCGCCCCGATCTCTGTCGGGATTGAGTCAGGCAGGGGGATGACGTTAAACGCGGGCAAAACGAGATATTCAGCAAATGCCCCGGGCCAGTTGACCCCCACCCCTTTTGTTTCAGGGTCTAAGTGAAAACGGCCGGCCCGACTGTTACGGCTGGTGTTTCCCACAATATGCCCTTCGCCGCTGACCCGCTGCCCGATTTCAAGATGGTCAATTTCTCGGCCGACTTTGTCGATGATGCCGACATATTCATGGCCGGTAACCAAAGGGACAGGAACCGTCTTTTGCGCCCATTCATCCCATTCGTAAATGTGAACGTCGGTGCCACAAATCGATGTTTTTAAGATTTTGATGCGGACATCGTTAGGGCCTGGCTCTGGGATGTCTAAATTTTCCTGGAGCCAAAGCCCTTCTTTTGCGTGTGATTTTACGAGTGCTTTCATAGTTGAGTTATCAGTAGTCAGCTGTCAGTTTTTGTCTGCTGATACCTAAATAATACCTAGCTCTGAACCGGCCTGCTCGAATGCGGCGATGGCGGTGTCAAGATCGGCCGTGGTTAGGGCGGCCGACATCTGGGTGCGGATACGCGCTTGCCCTTTGGGGACGACCGGGAAGAAGAAACCGGTGACATAGACACCCCGATCGTACATACGATTGGCTAAATTTTGGGCCAATTGGGCGTCGCCGAGCATGATGGGAATAATCGGATGCTCGCCGGGTAGCAGGTTAAAACCGGCCGCTTCCATTCCGGCACGGAAATATTTCGCATTGTCTTTTAGCTGCTGCCGCCGTTTGTCCCCTTTTCGACAAAGTTCAATCGCTTTCAAAGCACCACCCACAATGGCAGGGGGGAGTGAGTTCGAGAACAGGTACGGCCGTGAGCGTTGGCGCAGCATGTCGATGACCGGTTGTGAAGCCGCTACAAATCCACCGGCCGCGCCACCCAAGCTTTTGCCCAGCGTTCCGGTTAAGATGTCAACTTGCAAGCCGTAGTGGGCCGCAGTGCCTCGCCCTTCCGGCCCTAAAATGCCGGTTGAATGGCAGTCGTCAACCATGAGCAGGGCATCGTATTTGTCCGCCAAGCGGCGTAGTTCTGGAATGTTGGCGATGTAGCCGTCCATCGAAAAGACGCCGTCTGTGGCGATGATGATGGTGCGTGGATTTTCGGCCGCCGCTTGCTGTAGCTTCTCCTCTAAATCGACCATGTCGTTGTTGGCGAAGCGATATCGTTTCGCTTTACACAGCCGCACCCCGTCAATGATCGACGCATGGTTTAGAGAGTCTGAGACAATCGCATCTTCGGCCGAAAGTAGCGGTTCGAAAACGCCCCCGTTGGCATCGAAGCAGGCTGCGAATAAGATCGCATCGTCATGCTGGGTGAAGTCTGCAATGGCTCTCTCTAGCTTTAGATGCAAGTCGGTGGTGCCACAAATAAAGCGGACCGAAGCCATCCCATATCCATAATCCTGCATCGCCTGACTGGCGGCTTGAATAATCGCTGGGTGATCGGCTAGCCCCAAATAGTTGTTCGCACACAGGTTGATGATTGACTTGTTTTCACCGCTGAAATCAACGGTAATTTGGCCAGATTGGGGGGATGTAATCAGCCGCTCTAGTTTGTAGAGCCCCTCTTGTTCAATGTTTGTTAGCTCTGCAACGAGCCTTTGGTAGGTTTTTTCAGACATACTGCACTCGAAAATCCTTTATATTGGAAAATTTCGTGCATTATGCTGAATATTTCGAATGTTGTCAAGGTAAAGCTTGAATGTTGGTAGGTGGTCAGCATCCCCTCCCAACCAATTTGAGTCAAGCGTGATGCGTGGGGCGTATGATTTAGCAACGGTCCGCTTTTACGTTTTACGCAACACGTCTATGAACAGGAATTCTGAATGATTGTGCTAAGAAGTTGCTTGGGTTATAGACCGATCACCACCAAGATGGCTTTGAGTGGTTCATCCCCTTTGCAACTGATTGAATGGGTGACGTCCGCCTTGTATCGGCCGGTATCCCCTTGATTTAAGACGTTTATCTGGTCACCGCTGGTTACCTCGGCCGTTCCGGTCAGGATCGTTAAGTGCTCACGGCATCCTTGCGAATGGGGCTGACTGTCTAAAACGCCACCCGGCCGAATTTCTAGATCGTACCATTCAAACTGCCCTACTTGATCGTGTGGCCCCAAAATCGATAGGGTGCAGCCATTTTGACTGTTGCTGATGCGAGGGGTGTCGGCCGCTGGTAACACCTCAATCTTGCTGCTGCCGGGTCCACTTGATTCAAACTCTTCAACGAGTTCAGACATATCGAGTCCTAAAGCGCGGCTCAAATTCCACAAGGTCCCAAAGGTCGGGTTCGCTTGCCCCCGTTCAATTTGGGAAAGCATCGAGCGAGATACGCCAGACTTTTGGGATAGCTGTTCGAGGGTTAGTTTTTTGTCTTTGCGAATTTGTTGAAGATGTTTGCCTAAAAGGGAAACGATCTCACTATTGTCGTTTTTATTTGGTGTTGCCAACCTGTTTCCTCTCTAATCAGAATAGGGGAATCATACACATTTCGCG
>JAHDEB010000105.1 GCA_020629055.1 Chloroflexota bacterium | reverse complement strand
AAGAGAACCTTTAGATGTTTTAAGTGTGCAGATACGGCTTTAGAATCGCCCGCTTCTTAGCTTTTCTAAACCATATCTGCACGATTTCTGACCGCGTTAGATCATGAAGCAGGAAGTTCGCAGTAATAACGGTTCTCACTGCTTGCGAAATCTAACGAATCAAAAGGAGAAAGTGAAGCCAATGAATAGGTGTAATCTAGGATGCTTGGCTCACCATTTTCAACCGCTTCGGGGTCAACCACGATGAACTGCCCCATCATGCCGCCATCTTCGTGTTGCAAAATGTGGCAGTGGAACATGTACGGAATTTCTTGGTTGGCATAGGTGTCAAATTTGGTAATGACCCGGACCGTCTCGTTGTTGTTGACCAAAACTGTATCTTTCCAGCCCGATTCATACGGTTCAGGGGGAACGCCGTTACGGTCTAAGATCAAAAACTGAATATCATGAATATGGATCGGGTGAGGGGCTCCGTTGTTATGGATTTCCCAAATCTCGATATCCCCTAAAGTAACGACCTCATCGATCCGTTCCATGTCCATCACTTTCCCATTGATCGGAATCGACCGGCCGCCCGCGTTCGCCTGATCTTCATGATCCATTTCGATATAAAGATCCGTTGGATCCGCTTCGTCTGATACGCCACCGGCCAAAACCAGCGGCCGTATCACGTCTGCTTCAGATTCATCCCATCTTTCAATGACGTTAAGCACCTGTGGCAGCGGGGCCGGATCGGTCTCTGCGAGTTCATGATTCACATTGGGTACAAGTCGCAAGATGTTGTGTTCACCTCCGCTTGTCCCTGGCAACCGGTTATCGTCCAGCGTCATCAAAATCGCTTCTTCACCGTCTGACAAATCTACGACGATTTCGGCTCGCTCGCCCGTTGCCATTAGCAACCTTGTCATCGGGGCTGGTGATTCTAACAGTCCGCCATCCGATGCGATTTGATGAAATTCACGGCCGTCTGCAAATCCAAAGCTGTAAATACGCGCCAGCGACCCGTTGAGAATGCGTAGTCGAACCTGTTTGGCCGGGACCTCTGCCCAAGCGTTTAAAGTCCCATTGGTCATCATCACATCTCCATAAAAAACGCCCCCTTGAATCATTGTGCTCATCACACCATCATCAAAGACCTTGTCCTGCACAATCAAGGGGATGTCATCAACGCCGTAGGTCTGGGGAATATCGAGGCTTTTGCTATTCTCGTCCTCGATGATGTAGAGACCGGCTAAGCCGTTAGCAACCTGCTGGGCCGTGGTTCCATGGCTGTGCGGGTGATACCACATGGTCGAAGCTTCATTGAGGATCGGATAATAAGCTTGCCACGTCTCCCCTGGTTGGATGAGTTGATGGGGTGTTCCGTCCATTTCGGCCGGGACATGCAGCCCGTGCCAATGTACCGTTGTCGCCAGATTCAGCTGATTGGTGACATTGAGCACAACATCGTCCCCTTCCTCCACTAAAATCGTCGGTCCCAAGATATCGCCGTTGAATCCCATCGTCTCTGAGACGATCCCTTCAACAATTTCAACCTGACCTTCTTGGGCAACTAGGTTGAACACCTTCTGTCCATTCTCGAGGGTGTAATCAAGCAGCGGAGGGATCGCAAGTTCGTTGTGTGGGTCAAGAATGACCGTTCCATCTGCCGCCGTTTCCAATGTGGGTACGCCGGTGCTCGCATTGCATGCAGATAGAACGAAGGTGAATAGAATCAAGAATGAAAAATGTCTCATGATTACCTCTTGCGTTTGCGGTACACCCCCTTAAGGTGCCTGTACCGTCAGCCGACATACCACAGCATTATCCAAAACAAGATTGCTGCTCCAAACGAAATTAACTCCACTAAACAAGGTGTTTTCATAATTGCGGAATCCAACTTGGCTGGTTACATCGTCGGCCGTATACCGAGACGCTGCTGGCCAATTCGAATCATCAAAGTCAGGGTCCATCCAGTTGTCCGGCATCTGTTCAAGATAGGCGTTGCAGCTGTTTTCAGGATCATTTGATATGCAGCTAATCGCTTGATCGCTGCTTGCACAACCAGAAGAGTCAACGTTGCCATGCTCATCAAAAGCCAAGCAAGCGCCCGCATCATCTAGAGGGGCAACATAGAAAGACTTGCAAACCCAGTCATCGTTGGTGGATGTGCCATCGCTAAAATTGGCGATAAAGCCACCGTCACCCGCATGGTAACCACGCAGCTCTTCCAGTCCGATTCCGTTGTACTCTTCCCAATCGACCAACAAGAACGCATAGGTCATCGGGTAGTTTGCTTGGAACTGAACAGCGTGTGAATTGAACGTCGTAAAGTTGACCGCATCCCGCCCTGCAAATGCACCGTTGACATACATTTCATAGTAGTTGTCTGCAAATACATAGCCGGTGATTTCTGCGCCACCTTCATCAATTACTTGCGTGGTTAATTCAGATGCATAATCGTTTTCCCCAGAGCCAGTGCAGTCGTTGTACACATCGACGTTGGTGAACCCGCCAGCAACAGGTGCAGGCACCATCCAAATGTTTCCACTGTTGTCGGTTATTTCCCCGTAGTTGCCGGTGCGGTAATCCCCACTGTTGCACACGCTAGTGACTTCACCCGCGTAGATGTTTTGGGCCAGTCCGGTTGTTATCGCTGTCAGGGGAGCCCCTGTGCTTTCTTCACTGCCTGTCGCAGTTCCTTCGTCGGTATCAGTCGAATTGTCTGTCACAGATTCTTCATCTTCTGTTTCATTTGCTTCTTGCGCAGGGTCGCTGCTTTCGACCTCGGCCGCAGGTTCTGATTCACTGTCGGCCGTTACCGCTTGGGTTGCCGTCGCTGCTGGTTGTGCGGCGGCCGCTGTTGTTGGGGCAGCGGCAGGTTCGCTGGTACCGCCACATGCGGCGATTAGTAAAGATAAGATAAGTAGAGCAGGTAGATATTTTTGCATCTTGTTTCCTTTTTTCTGTGCGTTAGATTGTGGACGTGTCCACTTAGACACCTACCTTACCGATCTATTTTCGCCCGTCATCACCGCTGCGAACCATTTAAGGTGGCCAAAGGTGGTAGATGAGTGTGACGAAGGACGTATTGAAGAGACATGCTGCTTTTGGTACTCTCGTAGCAATGCAAACTTCGGCCGATTTTGTCTCTGATGACAACACAACCTCAACCACCCATCCCCAATACCGTCAGATCGCTATTATTTTTTATGGGTGTGTTCTTTTTGTGGGTGTTTTTGACTTTCTTAGCGGCCGGCCGCCAACATCATGGGTTGATTTAGACTCAAGCACTCGACTCATTATTTTTTGCACCGCAGTTTTGCTTATGTGCGGGCTAGAGATCACCAATCAGCTTCAGAGGTCGCGCATTCACCCCCTAGTCCATTTGGTTTTCGTGACAGTGCTAGGCGGGGTTGCACTCTCAGTTTCAAATACAAATTACAGCCAGCTTTTGCTGCTTATTCCGATCTTGTTTGCAGAGCTAACATTTTCTCGCGTGGTCGTCGCCTTAACCTGCCTAACCACGTTCAGTTTCCGATTTATTCAAACATATTTAGGATCAGAGCAGCCGTTTCTAACTTCAAGAGATTATCAATCATTGATGATTTTTATTGTGATGATGATCTTCAGCTGGCTTATGGCTCGGTTCATCAATCGGGAACGAACAAATCGGCTGCATATTCAATCGCTTCACAATGAGTTAAAGGAAACCTCGACTCAATTGGCCCAAATGGCGGTTGTAAACGAACGGAACCGAATGGCTCGAGAAATCCACGACAGTGTGGGGCATCACCTTGCGGCTGTCAGCATTCAGCTCGAAATGGCATCGAAGTTGCACAAAGGTGAGCCCGACACCTCATTGGCCGCCATCCATCAAGCCCAAGCCGCGACGCAGGATGCCCTTCGGGATGTTCGAAAGTCGGTCGGCGCTTTGCGACAAACTGACGAAACATTTTCCCTCGTACCCGCTGTAGAACTGCTGATTAGCCGTATTTCTACCGATGATTTGGCCATTAATTACAAACTCGATGGGGATGAATCTATCTGCTCGCACTCAGCTCGAATCGTGTTCTTCCGTGCCATTCAAGAAGGGCTTACCAATGTTTGCAAGCACGCTAATGCCTCCCACATTAATTTGTGGCTGCAATTTTTACCTTCTCAAGCGCGGCTCAGAATTATCGATGATGGGGTCGGGTTTGATCCTAAGGCTCGGTCCGAGGGTTCCGGGCTAAGAGGTTTGAAAGATCGCGTCGAATCTTTTGGTGGAACACTTAGTATTGAAAGTCGTCCTGATGAAGGAACTTTTCTCGACATTGTTTTGCCGCAACCCACATCATAATGACTGATTCTAATATTCGCGTACTGATTGCAGATGACCAAGAGCTGATCCGCCAAGGGATTGCGACCCTGTTAGATTTAGAAGATGGGATTCAGGTTGTTGGGCAGGCTGAGAATGGAAGTGCTGCGATTGAGCAAGCGGAAAAGCTGGAGCCGGATATTGTTCTGATGGACATTCAAATGCCTGTCTTAAACGGGATAGATGCACTGATTCAAATTCGAAAAGCACGGCCGGAATGTAACGTGTTGATGCTGACGACATTTGATGATGACGAATACATTGTCCGTTCGTTACGGGCCGGTTCATGTGGATACCTACTGAAAGATATTCCATCCCGAGATTTAGCACAGGCGCTGCGTTTGGCACATTCCGGCGTTTTTCAGCTTGCGCCTGAAGTTGCTGGCAAGCTGGTCGGTGACTTTTTTGTTCAGCAAAAAGCCCAGTTATCGGCCGCGGCCGATATCCCCGTTTCACCGCGAGAGATGGAAGTGCTATGCATGCTCGCTTATGGGGCGTCGAATAAAGAGATTGCGGAGCAGCTGTTTATCAGCGAGGGGACCGTCAAAAAACATATTACGAGCATTTTGAGCACGCTCGATTTACGCGATCGCACCCAAGCTGCGATTTACGCAGTTCGGCACGGGCTGGCATAAGCCGGCCTTGTAGTTTTGATGGGGGATAAAAATTAGAAAGTCTCGCCACTCGCCTGCTTTTTGCCTACACTCCTGCTTATGATCGCATTTATCGTTTCGTTTTTGGTTTGGGCCGGTTTCCATAGCCTAACAGCGGCCCAAGGGTTTAAAGACCGTGTGGCTAGCGTGATGGGCGAGCGTAAGTATCAGGGCTTTTATCGACTCATCTATTCGGCCGTTTCTGTCTTTACGCTTTTGCCGGTGCTTTATTTTTACTGGCAGCTGCCCGACCGCTCTTTATACAGCGTTCCAGCACCTTTTTCTTGGCTGATGTTCGGGCTGCAGGCGGCCGGGCTTATCGGATTAACTGTCTCTGTTATGCAATCTGGGGCGATGGCGTTTGTGGGGGTGCAACAGGCGGCCGACTATTTTTCCGGCAACGATATCGCCAAGCAATCTGGATTGGGGGAAGTGCTGGTTGTGCACGGGCTGTATCGCTACATGCGCCATCCGCTGTACACCTTTAGCATGCTGCTACTTTGGGCCAGTCCTGTAATGACCCGTAACAGCTTGATTTTGGTGGTGCTTATCAGCGTTTATTTTATTGTAGGCTCTTACATCGAAGAGAGTCGGCTGGAGCAAGATTTTGGGGAAGATTATGCCGCTTACAAACAAAAAGTTGGCCGATTTATCCCACTTTTTCGTTAAACTTTTTAATCGCATCAACCAAGTCGCCCTCGTTTTTAATCTCGCTGACAATGGGAAAGCTTGTGGTTAAAAAGTGTTGTGCAAAGGGGAAGCAGAGCACTTCAAATGGCTCGGCCGCAAACATGTTTTGCCCAAAGGTATTGTGATTGATCTGTGTTTGCTCGAGCGGAATTTTGGTGCCATGCGCCATTTCTCTCGGATCAAAAATAAGCCCAAACGGAATCGAATCTTCTCCCTCGTGGTCGCCTCCGTAATCGACAGACAGGTTGCCTTCAACCCATAACCGTTGGTTAAGTGGAACTTTTTTAGCCCCTGACTCATAATCGGCCGTGAGTGCGATTTTGTTTGACGACTCTTCGCTTTCGATATCCACAATGACCTCACCGGCGTAAGAGGTTGTGATGACCGAATGTTTGGTGCTGGCCCCAGAAAACCCTTTTCCTGGATCATAGCTAATCGTATTCGACTCATAATCACAAATGATCCATGAGAGTAGTCCGGTTTTTTTATTCTCAGCGATCACATACAGCTCAATGCGACTGCCCCAAAAGACACTGGTATGCACATTGAACGCTCCCAGAATTCCACAGAATTTCGGCTCGGTACCATCAAACATGGCGCAAGGGACTAGTTCGTAGTCCGGGGGCAGATGTTTTTCCGCTTCTTCGCGGTTGGTAATTTCATAGGATAGAAAAAAGCTGTACGGTTCGACGATAAAGCCGATAAAGGGGTCATTTTTGGATCCCCGTTCGATGATAAACTTTTGGAACTTAAGGGGGAGTTTGCTGAGCATTTCGGCCCGTTGAAACAGCGGCCCGACCTTCCCAGGTAAAACCATCTTTTCAGTATTTTTAACAAATTGTATGAGATCAGATCTGAGCATTAAACATCCTTGATTGAAAGTGATTCAGCCCCTGATGTTTGAACCCTGGCAGGTAAACGGTGAGACTAAAGGCGCAATCTAGTACCATGCGGCGTAAGTAACTGATTGGTTAAAGTGGCGCATGGTATCCCATACAAAGGGGTGAACCATATTTCAATATGTCAACTATTTATGCCCCTTTGTACTAGCGATTGCCGTTAGCAAGTTTAACTGATGCGGCCGATTGACGCAGCTTCCACATCGACCAAATACCGACGATGGGGCCAATGGCTAAAAACGCAAATGCATATCGCCAGCCGACCCAGGCTTGTAACGGCGGGACCATCCGAATCGTAAACAGGGTGAGTAAAAATCCCATACTGGTTTGAAGGGTGAGCGCAGTGCCTAAATATTCTCGTGGGGCCAATTCGCTAACAGCGGCCGAAAATTGGGCGGAGTCTGCCACAATCGTAAACCCCCAAACAAGGGCGACGATAATGAGCAAGATGGGGGAACGGCCGAAGAGGAACCCGATCCCCAAAGCGCACAATCCGCTGATCGCCATCGAAATCATCGTGACCGTTGTGCGACCAAATTTGTCTGCCCAAGCACCTGCTAGATAGCTGCCAATGCCCCCCATGGCGATTACCGTAAATGCAGCGCCGCTGGCCCAAGCTGGACCAATACCGGAAATCTCGAAACTGGCGATAAAGAAAACAGAGATCCAAGCCCACATGGCGTAAAGCTCCCACATGTGCCCTAAGTAGCCTAAATTGGCGGCCATCACATCTTTATCCCGTAAAATGTTGTTGATTTGTTTCCAATCAAATGGGGGAGATGCGGTTTTAAATGGCCCTTCTTGAATAAAAAGGATGCCGATCAGCCCACCTAAGGTCGCCAGGCCAGCGGCTAACCACATCACCGGCCGCCAGCTTTGCACGCCGCCAAATACGTTTAGCAGGTGGGGCAGGGCTGACCCGATCGTCAAAGCCCCGACAAGCAGCCCGATGGCTAATCCGCGATCTTTTGTGGTCCATGTCGCCATGATTTTCATACCGACCGGATAAACCCCAGCCAAGAAAAAACCGGTCATAAAACGGAGAATAATCGCTAGCGTCAGCCCATCGGCAAATAGTGCGATCCCGGCCGTCGACGCGGCCGCCAACAGTGTCGATCCGCTCATCATCCATTTTGCAGGCAAACGGTCGGCCAAATTTAGCAGCGTTGAAAAGAGCGCACCGACCACGAACCCGATTTGGACCGACATCGTCAGCCATGCTTGGCCACTGTTACCCAACCCCCATTCGCGGGTCAAGATCGGCACGACGGCCGAGGCTGAAAACCAAACCGCAAGGGCCAATAGTTCTGCCAATGCGAGTAATGTTAAAATGCGCCATTTTCGAGCGTCTTGGGGGTCTTCTGGTGATGTCATAAAAATGCCTCTATTTCTTAGAGGCGCAATCTTAACAACTCTTACTTTTTTTGGTAGACGTTGGGTCGATTTTGGCTGAATTTTAGATATTACGTAATTCTACCCATTTGAATTTTTCTGTTTTCCATTAAATTTATAAACGCGGGGGGAAGGCATTTTGTGTTATTGAGCGAAGAAACAGATGGAAATGAAGGCTTATGACGACTGAAGAAATCAAACTAAATCCCATGCGTCCCCATGCAATTATTGTTGAAGACGAGATGGCATTATCAGAAATATATTCAAAAGCTTTAGAGCAAGCGGGCTATTACGTTGAAGCATTTAGGAACGGCCAAGACGCATTGGTTCACCTAAAGAAAGTTTCCCCGCGCTTGTTGCTACTAGACTTAAACTTGCCAGGCGCCTCGGGTAATGAGATCCTAGATTCGATAAAGAAGAAAAAAGCGTTTAAAGATACAAAGATATTTTTAATTTCAGCCAACCCTCAACTGAGTTTAGAATTTGAAGGCAAAGTAGATTTAATTCTAGAGAAACCGGTTGGCTACAGCGTTCTGAGCCGTTTGGCGGAAAAATATAAGCCGATTCGAAAAGTGCCCGCTGTCACTCAATTTGAGGCCGCTATTTTCGGCCACGCTCTTGTCTAATTTCCCGCGATCTAAAAAGAATAGAGGCTGACTCTCTCATAGCTCTCACCCGATCGGTGCCAACGATCAGGTGAGCGACATTTTGAACTTTATCGGCCGCCTTTAGCGGTTGTGGCTCTTACTCGACGATGATTTCGACCTGCTTTCCAATCAACTCGGTGCCTAAAGTAAAGTCGGTGCCATCATTGCCGTTTAAGACAATTGCGAGCGTGTGTTTGCCTGGTGTTAGTTCACCTAAATCGAACCAGGGGGTCAGCATGCGGCCGACCGGCTGCCCGTTGTCATAAACGGTAGCGTATCCTTGAGATGGGAAAACGGGTCCGCCTACAAGCTCTGGCGTAAATGCCCAATGGTCGATTTCAGCATTCAAGATCCAGTTTCCTTCGCCGTTTTCAAACGCTTTTAGGTCGATGATTTCAGGCGGGATCGGTTGGTCGCTTAAATCCATAATGGCCGGGTTGGTGGCGAGATTGGCGACGGCCGTGTCATACTGCCAGCGGGCAGAACCGGTATAGGCGAGTCCAAAGATGACCATTAAAATTACAAAGTTGGTCATGCCAAAAGCGATCCGCCAATTGAGCCGTTCATGGATTGCGATCGGGGGTTTGTAAAACGCTCCGGGTCCATTGAATAAAAATACGATCAACGCCGCATGCAGAGGGGTGTGCCCGATGACCTCAAGTTTCCCAAAAATTAGTGTGGTCAAAAAGAAAACGAGGGTGATGGTTGTGGCTAACGGCCGTTCGAGCAGACCGATGATGAGCAAATAGCCCAAGGCGAGCTCAACGAAGGCGGCCGATTGCAAGAAGAAGACCGGGTTTAGCCCCAATGTGAGCTGGGGGTTTTGCTCTAGAAGATAGAGGGCCCAATCGGGATAAACCAGCTTTTCGTACCCTAACCAAATCAGCGAGAATCCGATGGTGGCATACAGCGCCGGTAGTGCCAAACCACGAATGCGTTCGTTGTCGGAACCGCTGACCAAGAAGAAGATCCCGATCCCCACATAATGCATGTAATCTAGCATGTGAAAAATGCCAAATTCAAAAACGGATAGCAGATAGAGTACAAGCAATCCGCCACCGGTTAGCCATGTGGTTTTGGGGAACATCAGCCCGATCGCCAATATAAACTGAAGCCACGCAAACCATGGGTTTGGGGCGCCGAGCTCCGGTGTTAAGACCGCGTCTGATGCCCAGTTGATTAATAGCACCGCGCCCATTGCGATTCGCATGATTAACATGCTGTATGGCTGCCTGTCAGACAGCCATTTGTTTAGATTGCTGTACCAAGGCTGGGCCGACAGCGTCCGCTCGAGGTAAACCATCACGCCGATGACGATGACGGTTAGCACGACCATGCTTAGATAAACGGGGGTCAAGATTTCGACAAAGCGTCGGGGTTCATCTAAGAAACTGAATTGGCTAAACCATTTCACATGGGCAAAGGTGGTGTTCGGTAAAATTAGTCCCAACAAAAGAGCCCCAGCAATGAGGACGGAGTGATTTTTTAAATTGATTTTTCGTGGGCTTCGCATTGTTTTCTCCAGGTGTGGCACGTTTATATTTTAGTATAGGCTCCCCATAACGGGCCATTAGCCCATGATTAGATTCAAGAATCGATTTTCCCGGATCATCGGGAATCGGTTTTCAAGCCAGCCATCGATGCCTAACATGCGGCCGGCACCCAAAGCGCCAAGGGCGAAAAGCAGAACGGCGTAGATGAGATGATCATCAACGACCCATCCGTGCTCAAGTGGCAGTAGTTGGGCTAACCCACCGGTTAGACTGGCGGCCCAGAACATGAGCATCATGAATGCGCCCCAAAATGCGTTCCAGCGAGTAAATGCACCAATCAGCAATCCAAGTCCGGTTAGGGTTAACCCCCACATGACCAAGAAGTCGATCGCTGGATTGCCCGCCATGCTGGCGAATAGGGTTGTGAAGGGGTTGCCTTCTGGGATCGCAAATTGCAAATATCCGGCCGCAGTCCATTCTGGGTCTAGCACCTTAACGATACCACCTTGGAACAAAACCCATCCCATAACGACTCTTAGGGCGACAATCGCGTAGCCGATGGCGGTTGCAGAATAAGCTGCTTCTACCTTTCGGCCGAATAGGTTGCTTTCTAGTTTATATGTGGTCATTTGAATTCTCCTTAGCTCAAATTAATTGAAGCTGTTTTCACTTGTTAATCAGCAGCTGATCAACTTGATCTCAGTGTAGGGTGAAAGGTGAAGGTTCAACAGTGACAAAAATCATAAACCGAGGGTGGATGTGTCATATGTTAAGTTTGGCGAGATTGTCTGTTTGAACCTCTTGGGGGTTGGTTTTTACCTGCCTTTCTATAAAATGGTTTTATAAGTTAGGCATCTGTCATTGAAATCTAATGACAACTGTCATCAGTTAGTCGAATGCTCGAAATAACCCGCTATAATGCATCTATGGCTCAATCAAATTTAAATTCAACCAAAACTTTACGCTTGATGTTGGTCGATGACCATGAGGTGGTTCGCTTGGGGCTAAAAAGCTTGATTCAGCGCTTTGATAAGATCGATATCGTGGCTGAAGCTGGCAGCGAGCAAGAAGCTGTGGCCGAAGCGCTTCGTGCCCGGCCGGATGTGATTCTGATGGATATCCGACTAGATGGGGGGAGTGGCATCGAAGCGACACGAGAAATATGCGGCCAATTGCCCAACGTGAAGGTCATTATGCTGACCTCGTTTGCAGACCAAGAGCTATTGTTTGAAGCGATACGGGCTGGAGCGGCCGGATATGTTTTGAAACAAGTGGGGACCGGTGAACTGATTCGCACAATCGAAGCGGCATCGAGAGGGGAATCGATTTTAGACCCCGCCCTGACGAGTAAATTGTTTGATGCGATGCGAGACAGCCTGCAAAAAGAGGATGCGGCCGCATTTGAAATATTGACCAAGCAAGAAGCACAGGTGTTAGCATTTATGATGGAAGGGTTGACCAATAAACAGATCGGTGCAGAGATGTTTTTGTCACATGGGACCGTGCGCAACTATGTCAGCAATGTTTTAGGCAAATTACAAATGTCTAATCGATCAGAAGCAACCGCCTACGCGATTCGCCACAAATTGCCCAACTACTTAGCCAGGCTAGAGCAAGAAGATGAATAACGCCCTTGATGCCCTTCACCAAGCGACTTTGGCCGTTGCTAGCCGCGGGGATTTAGACGAAGTTTTACAAAAAATTGTAGATGTCGCCTGTGATTTGTTGGGGGCCCAATTTGCTGCGTTGGGGGTGCCAAATGATAAAAATTTGCTCGATGCTTTTATTTATAGCGGCATATCTGCTAAAGACGTTGCCTTGATGGACCATTTGCCCAAGGGATTAGGGTTGCTGGGGGCGATTATGATCGAGAGGCAAACGATTCGAGTGAGCAATATCTCGGCCGATGCCCGATCAATCGGCTTTCCGACCCATCATCCGGCGATGCAGAGTTTTTTAGGGGTGCCGATCATTGGGGATGGGGAGATTTTGGGGAATCTGTACCTATGCAACAAGCAGGAAACAATTGAATTTTCGGCCGATGATGAAGAGCTGGCCGTTATGTTTGCTACCCATGCGGCTGTAGCCATCCAAAATGCTCGCCTAGACGAAGAGATTCAACGGCTGGCGGTGCTGGATGAACGCACTCGGATCGGTATGGACCTGCATGACGGAATTATTCAATCGATTTATGGGGTGGGGCTTTTGCTGGAAAACACCCGATTTTCGTTAGAAGATGGTCCGGAGGAAGCTTTAGAGCTGGTGGACCAGTCGATTGTCGGCTTAAACGACACGATTCGGGATATTCGAAACTTTATTTTAGATTTGCGCCCATCCCGTTATGATGGTGACCTAACCGCGGGGATCAATCGGCTGGCCCAGGAATTTCAAGCCAATTCGATGGTTGATTTAGAGCTAAAACTGCCGCTTAAAGAGATCAAGAATTTGCCGCCGAAAATCGGCCGAACGATATTTTTAGCGGTGCAAAATGGGCTAGCCAATGTTGCTCGGCACGCCAAAGCGACCCAAGCGAAGGTCAGTGTCACCAGAGAACCAACCCGTCTTACAGTAAAAATAGAAGATAATGGGGTCGGCTTTGATTTGTCGAAGCGGAATGTGACGGTTGGGCACGGGCTAAACAATATGCAGGTGCGGGCAGATGAATTAGGGGGAGATCTAAACATTATGTCTGAGTTGGGGGAAGGGACCATCATCGAGCTGACGCTGCCTATGTAAAGCATCATCAAGTTAGGCGAACACAATTTAAGAGAGAACGCTACAGGGGATAACTTCATGCGATTACGCATGGCTGAGTCTGTACCCGATAAAAATATGACAGCTTATCAAGCAGGGAGTGACATTTGTTACTGATGTCATTTCCGGCCAGCACAGATAATGGGAGCAAGTAGACACAACCTGATCTAGACAACCAGATAACACAGTGGACGTTTTGATGAACGGTTATGTTAATTTCTGATTTTGATATTTTGTCAGAGTCAAAGGAGAAACCCAATGTTTAGTCATATTCTTGTTCCTTTGGATGGTTCTATGCTGGCCGAGAAGGCCCTCGAAAAGGCGGTAGCGCTTGCGGTCGAGAATGAAGCTTCACTAACTTTATTTCGTGTCTATGAGGCGCAACAGGCTTTGGCGGCTCCATCGTCACGGCTAGACACCTATCATCTGGTGGTAACGGCCGAGGCGGCCCAAAAGCAGGCTGAAGCTTATCTGCGTGAGAAAAAGGCTGATGTGTGTATGCAGGTGCCACATGTCGAAACCGCAACGCTGCAATTAACCGGCCGCATCGGTGAGATGATTGCCGATTATGCTGAGGCCCATCAAGTCGATCTCATTTTAATGACGTCTCATGGATATACCGGCGTGCGCCGCTGGATTTTAGGAAGTGTGACCACAGAAACGATCTGTGCAACAACCTGCCCCGTGCTGGTTGTGCCAGCTGATGATTGATAGATTTTGCAAAAAATAGGAGGCAAAAACATGTATAACAAGATTTTAGTGCCTTTAGATGGCAGTTTGCGGGCCGAGCAAGCCCTTGCACTTGTCAGTAATTACTTTGCTGACGTCGAGTTGATCTTGCTAGAAACAACCGGTGACATGACACAGCCGATGCCCGTGTATGCGGCCGGCCACAGCGGATACATTCAACCATTGCCAGAAGTGAAAAAAATGCGCAATGATGAATACATCAGCCAGATGAAAGAACGGACCGGCAGTTGGGCGACCCAAGTACGAGGCTACAGTTTGGTCGGCCCACCGGCCCCCAAAATCGTTGAAATTGCCGAAAACGAGCAGGTCGATTTAATTGTGATGGTAACCCACGGATATGATCGTTTCGAACGGATTTTGTTTGGCAGTGTCACTGAAAAGGTGATTCGAGATGCCCCTTGCCCTGTATTAGCTATTCGGGATGACGACTTGCCGAAACATATGTTGATTGCGTTGGACGGCACCCCTTTTGCTGAAGAGATTCTTGAACCGGCGATTAAATTGGCCACTCAATTGAAAATTGATGTGACGTTAGCCCGAGTGAATGTGCCTAAAGATGTGATATCTGCTCGTGATTTAGATGGAATTCGCTCGATAGACCGTGAACTTGCTGATGTGATTGTGGCCAATCATAGCGGCCGCTCAGAAATATATCTCGATAGCATTCGTCAACGATTTATCAGTCAGCTAGATGGAATCGATATCAAGGTCGATTATGACGTCGCCTATGGTCGCCCTGATGTGCAATTGGCTGAAATCGCTATCTATAATGAGTGTGATTTGATTGCGATGACAACCCACGGCCGCAAAGGGTTACAACATTTACTGAAGGGAAGCATGACAGAAAAGGTGATGCATCGGACCGATGTGGCGATGCTCATTCTTCATCCAGACTTGGATGAGAGTAAGTAAATAGGATATGACCTTATTCTGTTGCTGTTTCTAGGTGGGCTGCGGCCGGTTGGTCAACATACCAATCGGCCGTTCCATCTATCGGTAAGATTCGCTGGGTCGGCTTATTGTTTGGATCAAACTCCCCAAAACGACCGGCGAGAGCCTCTGCTTTTCCTCCACCTGTCACAATAAAAACAATATTGCGTGATGCATTGATCACAATCGGCGTTAGGGTTACCCGCTCGGCCGGACGGCCATCATAATCGGCCGTTACAGCGATGGCTGGTTGGTTAAACTCATCATCGCTCATTTGGCCGGGGAATAACGATGCGGTGTGACCGTCCCCACCCATCCCTAAAATGCAGACGTCAAAACGGGGCCACAGACCCCAAGAAGGGGAGACTTCGCGTAGTTCGATGCTGTATTCGGCCGCACTGTTTGAGCCGGAAATTTCACCCTTCATCCGGTGGATATGTTTGGGTAAACAATCGACTTTTGAAAGCAGCGAGTCTAGGGCGAGCTTAAAGTTGCTGCCATCATCATCGGCCGGAACCATGCGCTCATCAGCGAACCAAATATGCACGGCCGACCAGTCTAGCTCAACCGTGGCTAGCCGCTCGTAAACCGGTTTTGGGGTTCCGCCACCTGACAAGACAAGGTGAGCCTCTCCACGATCAGTAATCGCCTGGGCAAGGTCGGCCGCAATGCGATCGGCCGTAGAGACGACCAGCTCTTCTTTCGTTTCAAATACAAATATCGCCATAATGTTTTATATAATTACGAGGTTGATGAATGTGGTTAATTAAAAAGAGTGGGGGAGTTGATATTGAGTAAAGTCATAAAAAGCAAAGGTACCCACCTTCGTCTGTTTTGACAAACCGCATTGATTGAATCGCTCGACAGAGGCGAAAAATCGCAGTAAGGTTCGAATGCGAATCGCAGATATGACACACAGGAGGAAACAATGGGTGATAAAACATACTCGGGTCAGGATATAGATGTTACTTTCGATTTACGCCGTTGCATTCACGTGGCAGAGTGCGGAAAACGGTTAAAGCAAGTCTTTGATACATCCAAACGGCCGTGGGCGCAGCCGGATAATGCGGATGCAGACACAGTAGCGGCCGTTATCGAACATTGTCCTTCAGGTGCTTTGAAATACATTCGGCATGATGGTCAAGCGGAACAACCTGCTGACAAAAACACGATCATCATCACAGAAGGGGGAGAGTATCGAGTCAAAGGCACAATCCAACTGACCAAAATGGACGGGGAAATAATTGCAGAAGAATCTCGCCTGACATTGTGCCGCTGTGGAGAGTCAGTCAATAAGCCTTTTTGTGATAATAGCCATCGAAAAGCCCGTTTTACGGCTGAGAGCACGGTGCATGACAACTCGGCCGAAACCGCGACATTTGAAGCGACCGGCCCGCTGACAATCGTGATGGCTCCTGGCCCACTTTTGCTCCAAGGCAATTTCGAGATCCAAGACCAGACCGGGGCTGAAATCTTTCGGGGTGAAAAGACAGCGCTGTGTCGCTGTGGCGAATCGGCCAATAAACCTTTTTGTGATGGGACGCACAAAACCAACGGCTTTTACGACAAAAACGGTTTATGAACAAAATTTAATCGATGACGGGCTCCCTCACCCTGAAATCAATGTGCTAAACCTTAGACGACTTAAACCGCCTCACCATCGACCAAAATCCTGATTCGCTTGTCTTTTTCAGGCCAGAAAGCGACCGTTCCCTCTAGTTTCGGGGCTTCTGGCACAGGGTCAGGATAATACCAAACGGTATTTTCAAAGCGATCTTTTCCCACAACTAAGTGATAGTAGCTTGCATCTCCTTTGTAGGGGCAGTGTGTGCTCGCTTCACTTGGTTTTAAATAGTTGGTGTCTACATCTTCGGCCGGTATGTAGTAGCGTACGGGTAGATGGGTTTCAAAGAGTAGAAAGGGTGCTTTGGTGTCTGCGATTTTTAGGTCATCGACGAAAACTTCAACGTGGCGTGAACTGGGAACCGCATCGATACGATGGTATGGGTTTCGGGGATGGTGCTTAACAACCTCATCCTCTTCCATGACTTTATCCACTTTGTGCCAGTCGAACGCGACATAGTTGCTGAAATCCGGCCTCTTCTCTTTCGGGTCATAGGTGGCTACCGCGTTTTCTGTCCGTTCCCCATTGGCTTCAATATGCCAAAAACGTTTTATCCCTTTGTAACCAGATTTTTCTGTGTAATCTGATTCAACGAGAAACTCCTGTTTGACATCTTCGAGTGGGAAATAATAATTTTGGTCAGGGCCACCTTCTAGCATCAACATAACCCGTTTACTATCTGCAATCAATTCTCCGTTGTCATAAATTCGTACCCAACGGGGTGAAGGCTCCCAGGTCCATACTTGCTTTGCCATTTTTAACCTCGCTTTGTTAAATCGTTTATCTGCTCATGACAGTTAACCCCCTAACTTTCTTACTTGATTCCGGTTTGACCGGTGCAAATCTAAGCGATCTCAGACACCAAAACCTTTAAAGCCGCATCCCCTGTTTGAATGATCATAAATTCGTCCTCAACGGCTAAAAGTGTCCCGGGTAGGCTTGGAGGATAGCTGGCATTATTGCAGAACACTGCACCGGTAATCTCATATTCTTTCCCGTCGATCATCCCTTTGCAGATCGTCCCCGTCGAAAAATTCAGTGCAAATATTTTCCGTTGAATGTCTTTGCTTGATTCTTTCCAATCTATTTTTGTTTCTTCCTCTGTGAATGGGGCTGCATAGGTGGCAAATGCTTCGTCTTGTTCTACACCTGGGTCACCAGCAAGCGCCTTCGCCGCGCCATCTGCCATCGCTTCAGCCATTAATGCACCCCACGCGGGGTAAATTGAAGAGAGATCAAATGTATCGGGCATTGGGGCGGATTTCTGACTTAGGATGCGGCCGGTGTCGTATTCGGGCGAGATCCAGTGGAGTGTGGCGCCATAAATCGGTGCATTGTCGTAAAACGGCCGAAAGACATTGGGGCCTCGGTAGGCGGGCAAGACGGCCGGATGCAAATTAATCGCCCCAAATTTGGGGATTTCGCATAAGTCAGGCGTTAGGCGATAGGGGAAGCTAAAGCAAAATATCAGGTCTGGATTGAGCTCACGCACAACGGGTGTGATCACCGTTTTCATTTTTGTAGACACAAGTAAATCGACATCACGTGGGGCAGCTTTAACAACGTCTATGTAGGATGGGGTCGGCCGAGATTTTGGCCCTGGGGTGGTCACCGTTAAGACATGCTGGTGGTTGTTTTGGCGTATCCAATCAGAGACAAGGGTAAACGCGGGTGGTAGAAAGTTAAACGTGACAATTCTTAAGCCGTCTTGGGACATGTTTCCTCAAAAATGATAGATCTTTTTCTTTGAGGGTAGATTTTAATCCGCATTATCAAAAAGCACACACCCGCATGACCATTGAAACAAAAAAGAGAGACACCGAATCTGAGTTCAGTGTCTCTCTTTTGTCTAAATCGGTAGCCGGTTATGGCACGATGTTTTTGACGTAGGGGATCTTTTGCATACGTAAGACAATGATGACGGAGACCGCTATTGTCGCTAGAGTTAAAAGCGGAATGGCGATCGCAGGGTGCCAAGTCATACCGTGTAGTTGGATGCCCGGCCGGCCTGAACGGAAATCTTCAATGATCAGTACATGCACCAAATAGAGGCCGAAACTGGTTTTGCCCACATATTTGATGAAGAACTGGAACCATGCATGACGTGCATAAATCTTTGTGTAGTCGAGCGACTTCATAAATAAGAAGAAGCAGGTGGTTAAAATCATGATGTTAAAGCTGGTGTTCAACGCGAAGAAGTTGTCAAAGGCACCGTTTGCGCGCACTGTCATCCAGTGTGTCAAGAACTGCGTAATCAGGACAAATGCAGCCATAACGCCTAAGCAGTACATCATTTGGGTTCGGTTCAGCTTGATCGGCCGTAGGTAATACCCCAGCATGAAATAGCCCATAAACCCGACGGTGACATACACATCGATGCCGATTTCAAAGCCATAGAACCTTCTGACGATGGGGAACAAGGCGGTCGACACAAACCAGACCACAAGAAAGTACTGCATGTTTTTACGCGTCGTATGCTTTGTGTAGACCCGCATAATCGGTGTGGCCAGATACAGCCCTAAGATCATTTGGATAAACCATAAGTGGTAATACACAGGGCCATCGATAATCTTGACCATGATTTCCCACGGGGTATATTCGACCCCGATCCAATACATCTGCCAAATTAAATAGATGGCCGACCAGCCCAAGAAGGGGATTAACACCTTCATAAATCGTTTTTTGAAAAATACTTGAAGCGTTTGATCTTTGGCCGGATTTAAGAGTAACAATCCGCTGACCATGGTAAACAATGGGGAGCCCGCTTTGCCCAAAAGGTAAATGCCTGTACCGATCCACCATTCAGAAAATTGGAGTTCGTTGTAGCGATAGATCAGAGGAAATGCGAGATGCTCTGCCACAATGACAACCATCGCCATCGCTCGAATCACCCGCACATATTCAAGATCTTCTTCAACATGAACCGGCTTTTTCTCGGCTTCCGGCTCAGTTTCGGCCGGTGGGGCCACTTCCGCTTGGTCAACGGTTGCGACGACAGGGGCTGATGCCGGTGTAACCGCCTGCATCTCTTGAAATTCCGCTTGTGGCCCAGGTTGCAGAATGCTTGGCTCGGCCGAGCCACCTTCTTTTTGAAGGGGGGCAAACTCCGCTTGAGCCGTAGGGTCTGCGATATTCGGGTCGCTGACCACGTTCGGTTCAGCTGCTCCGAATGAGAAAAATTGTTTGATGCCACCCATAATCGCGGCACCGGTCTGTTGGATCTGAGTTGTCGCTTCGGTTGCTGGCGCTTGCTCCGGTACGGGAGCCGGTCCAGACTCAATCATGGTAGCTTCTGGTGCTACACTCGGTACAGTAACCTGAGCATCGACAGGATGGTGGCCGTTTGAGATTTTGTGGGCAACTTTCTTTGTGGCACTTGCTTTAGCGGTTGTCGAGCGTCGTTTTGCTGTCGGTTTTTTGGTAGTC
>JAHDEB010000004.1 GCA_020629055.1 Chloroflexota bacterium | reverse complement strand
AAACAGAGGTCAGTGTGCCACCCCCGGCCGGGACTTCAATCGCTGCTAAGTCACAATCTGCACAGCTGGGTAAATTTGATTGCCGCCATTGATCATACTCGGCTCGTAGTTCAATGATCGGGTTTGGCCCCCCAACCCCATTTGAAACACTCAAATACAATGACGGGACTGCAGCAGAATCCAAAGCCGATTGGCCAAAATCAGGTGCTGCGAACGGTTGCTCATCTCCTTGGGCAACCATGATAAATGTGGCCGAGGCGGTTTGGTGTACGACACGGTTGCATCTCGTGTCTCCACCCGCGGCCGAGCCCGCCTCTAGCGCCCGCATCAATCGGTCTGAAAGGGTGACAGGACCGAGAGATTCATCAGAAAAGGCATCAAGTGCAGCTTGAACAACTTCCTCCCCTTCAAGAATATTCCCCTGAGCGGTCACAAGGAACGGCGTATCAGCCTGTTTATCACCGGCCCAGGCTGAATTTTCATCGCCCGTAAAGCCTGCCAACTGCTCTCCGTCGTCGTTAAAGGTGATGATGCCGTATTGACGGGTAGCGGCCCCACTATCATCACCAGTCACCATCGGCACGATTTCATCGGCCGACATGCCATCTTTTAACAAGCCAAAGACACGGTCTCGATTGCTAATATCAAACGCCGCCTGAGTCGCCGCGACCCCTTGCCCTGGCACAAGCGAGGCCAATCCATCGATGGCGACAGGCACACAAGAAGCGGCCGCGACGCCAACTTCACCCGTGGTGGGGTCAGCCGCCACAATTGACCATGTACTGGGATGTTTCGGTTGCATGCAGCCGGTCAGCATTAAAATCAATCCGATAAATAGGATGTGTTTTATCATTTCTTTAACTCTTTACTTTTGGGACTAGCGAAATTTTGAAAGACCTACCGACTCTTTTTACCTAGATTCGCTTTACGACGCAAGGTGCGACGAGGTTAATCACCCGCTTTTCCGGCCGGCATTTGCACAGGGGGGATGGCTTTAGACGGTTCTACGCTTTTGCGATTAATGATGTAGATTCCGATGACGATGAGGGCGGCCCCGAACAGCATACCGCGCGTAAAAACCTCATCTAAAATAAGGATACCGCCGATATTGGCCACTATTGGGACGACATAGGCAACCATTGAAGAGGCGGTTGCCCCAAAATGTTTGATGTTGTAAAACGCCAACATCATGCCGCCAAAGGTTCCCATGATCGATGCATAGATTAACGCCCCATACCCGATGTTGGTGACGGCGCTTAGATCAAAGCCGACAAACAGCAGCGATAAGGGGATCATCATCAGGGCGGCCGCAAACATCCGAATGCTTGCTACATCGTATGAATCATAGGTTTTCATATATTTGCGGGCATAAATGGTGCTGGCACTGCCCATCAGCATCGCCCCCAGCACTAAAACGTACCCCATCAAGCTGCCAGACCCATCTGCCAGGCCGGTTTCTCCACGCAGTGCAAGCAAAATGGCCCCGGCCAAAGCCAGCCCGATACCGATCATTGTCCGCCAAGTTAAACGTTCATCATCTAGCATAAAATGGGCAAACAAGACGGTGACGGCCGGGCCGGTTGTGATTAGGATAGAGGCGACGCCACTCGACAGGTGGGTGAGTGATAGAACCATCCCGCTCATTGGTAGGGCGGTCCCGAAAACGCCCAAGATGAGCGCGTGAATCCAAAGCCATTTGTCTGTAGGCCACTGCTTGTTGCGTGAGAAATAGTAGATCACCAGATGGGCGATAGCTGCCAAGGTAACCCGCAGACCGATGTAGGTGAGTGGCTCGAACTGGCCGACGCTAAAGCGTGAAGCGATGAGGGTCGAGCCATACATAAAGCCGAGTAAAATGATATAAGGCAGTGCCTGGGTGGTCATGGGAGTTCCTTGATAAATAAATCGAAATTGTTTTTGTTCAGCAGGTTGGTCCAGTTTGACAAAAGGATCTGTATTCTACGGAAAGCCGAGCTAAAAACTGGCCCAATCTGGCGTAAATAGCTGGGGCGCTGAACAATTACTCGAAATTTTGTAAATAGGCGCTCAGTGGATTGTATTGGATTCGGCCGAATCCCCCACTACTCCTCACTTGAATCAATCTCAACGCTAACACTTTGCGTCGATTTAGAATATAGTCACTCTTGACTAAGTAAAACAGTTAGAAAAACAGGGTGTGCAATGGTCGATTATATAATTGTTGGGGCGGGTTCGGCCGGATGTCTGTTGGCCAATCGCCTTTCTGAAAACCCAAACAACCGAGTGCTGTTGCTCGAGGCCGGGGGGCCTGATGACAAACCGGATCTAAAAGTGCCATGGCGTTGGAAAGACCATTTTGGGTCTGATGTGGATTGGGGCTATCAAACAGAGCCTCAACCACAGCTCAACGGCCGCCAGATCGATTGGCCGCGTGGCAAGGTGATGGGTGGTTCTAGCTCGATCAATAACATGATCTATATTCGGGGGCATCGCTGGGATTATGATCGTTGGGCCGAATTGGGGAATGCAGGCTGGTCGTATGCGGACGTGCTCCCCTACTTTAAGAAATCTGAGAAGCAGATACACATCGAATCGGAGTATCACGGCACCGATGGAGAGCTGTATGTGTCCGACTTAGAAGCTGTGCCACCGGTATCGATAAACATCGAGCGTTTTATCGCTGGCGGCCGGGCTTTGGGATGGCCTTTCAACCGAGACTTTAATGGCGTGGGGCAAGAGGGGGTCGGCCGATATCAATATACGCGCAAAGACAACGCTCGTTTTAGTGCGGCAGATGCTTGGCTCAAACCGGCCTTGTCTCGCCCCAATTTAACCGCTATCCCATTCGCGATGGTGACGAAAGTTCTTTTCGAAGATAAACGGGCAACCGGTGTTTATTATGTACATCAAGGTGAGCTTAAAAATGCTTATGTTCGCAAAGAGGTGATTTTGTCTGGCGGGGCGATCAACTCACCTCAAATATTGCTGAATTCCGGCATCGGTCCGGCCGCAGAGCTAACCAATCACGATATTCCCATCGTCGTTGATTTACCCGGCGTCGGGCAAAACTTGCAGGACCATGCCCAGGTTGTGATGCGCTTTAACTGCAAGCCTTCGCTGCGGGTCACGGCCGAACAGATGGCGGATGCTGAAGCCGAGTATGCACGATCAAGGGGTGGTGTGTTGGGGATGAGTTGGGGGTCAGTGGGGGCGTTTATCAAAACTGAGCCGGACCGAGAAATCCCCAACATTCAGCTTTATTCAAGCGTTATCGACTATGAAGCGGAAGAGAATGTTGATTTTTATATCACCGTTAGCCTGATGCGGCCGAAAGACCGCGGCACGATTTCACTCAGGTCGGCCGACCCGCTACAGCCTCCGATCATTCAGCCCAATTACTTTGAAGAAGATGACGACGTTCAAACCCTTTTGAAAGGGGTCAGAATGGTGCGCCAGCTGATCCAAACTGAACCGTATCAACAGGCGCAAGTGGTCGAGGAGTTTCCAGGTTTGGCCGTTCAGTCAGACGCAGAACTGTCTGTTTACCTGCGTGAAAAGCTGGGGACCAACTGGCATTTTTGCGGCACCTGTAAGATGGGCGTTGATCCACTGGCCGTTGTCAGTCCGCAGTTAAACGTTTACGGTGTGCAGGGGCTGCGTGTGGCGGATGCATCGGTGATGCCTGAAATTGTGGGTGGCAATACCAATGCCCCTACGATGATGATCGCTGAAAAAGCGGCCGATTTAATTTGCTGTTAAAGGATGAGTCTGTACATCTGCAAAATTGATGAAAGGCCACGGTTATCACCGCGAGCTGTGCTTTCAACCGCCTATTAAAGCATCTGGGTTAGATCTTAAATAATCCCCAAGCGGTGTGACACCATCTGCTAAATAAGATGATTGAAGAAAATGTTCAACCAGCTCATCGCTGTGGCTACGGGCAGCATCGAGACATAATTGCAGATATTCGGGGAATGGCAAGATGTCATCCCGCCATAGCTTGCCTTGATAGTATTGCCCAACTCGGTTGAAATAGTCAGCATCATCTTTGATTCGATTTGCTCTATATTCGTGATCGGTCCATTCGGTACACATGATCCCTTTGCCAACCTCCCCGTTCATTTCCACAAAATCAACCTCAATCCAGCGGAAGCGATGTTCTCGTTCAAACAACGCCGGAAACTCATCTTTGGGGCATTCGAATGTGGTGCATATGATTTCAGCGCCATCCCGCCTGCGGGTGGCGCAAGAGGCGCGGCGAACATCGCTGTGGGCAATCGGCCGGCGAGTGTGAAACACAACGCCTACTTTGTTGAATATTCGAATATAGTTTGGGACGCGTACAAGGCGGAACCCGGTTAGGTTTGGGACACTTAGCCTTGCTGATTTTTCAAGCAGCAAAGATCCGTACCCGATAATCTGAATTGTCTCTGATGTCGTTTCCATTTATTAATTTAAACGTGCCGAGTCTGATTTGTCGAATAGGCTGACGGTATAATAGTTTCAACCGGTCGATTGAACGGCCGCCAAGGAGATAAACATGTCGAAGAGCACCGATTTTTATACCAAACGAACCCTTGAAGCTTGGGACGAAGCTGCACCGATTCACGCGTCGATTAACGCAGCACTGCATGAGAAAGTGGCTGACCCAAACTTCAATAATCTGAACCGAGATTTTGACTCTTTGGTCAATCGGTTTGAGGTATCCAACAAATCAGTCGTTCAGGTCTGCTGCAACAACGGTATCGATCTGCTTTCGGTGAAGAAAAAAGGGGCGGGCCGCTGCCTAGGCATCGATGGATCAAAGGCGTTTGTGGACCAAGCGATCGGGTTAGCGCAAGCGGCCGGTCATGACGACATTGAATTTTTCCATTCAGACATCTACGATTTACCTGACGTCTTCCAAGGGAGCTTTGACATCGCCATGATCACCGTTGGGGTGTTGGGATGGATGCCTGACCTCACGCGGTTTATGGGAATATGCAGCTCTTTACTGAAGGATGGGGGGATCTTGCTGATTGAAGAGCTACATCCGATCCTAAACATGTACGAGGAAGGAAATCCGTCTAACATCGACGGCTCTTATTTTCGTAAAGAGCCATTTATTGAAAGCGACGGCTTAGACTATTTCTCGTACAAAAAATATGATGGTAAAGAAAACTATTCGTTTCCACATTCGATGGCCGATATTTTGACGGCCGCAATCGATAACCGGCTGCAACTGCTGCATATCAAGGAACTGGCTTACAACGTTGGCAATTTCTGTGCAGATTTAGAGCATACAGAAAATAATCCTCCATTAGGCGTTAACTTTGCATGGCGAAAGGGGGCAGTGTAATTTTTCGCAAATCTATATTTTTTGCCCCGCCCACCAGAAACACCGCATATTGAACTTGATTCAGGAGAATTCAACCTTGGTTTATAGGTTGGAATAACCAATGTCGTATTGATGCTGGTGGATAAAATAGTGTTGAGTTTGCTATTTAAAAGAGAATGTTCAAAGGTAAGGTGAAGAGATGCGTATGAATTTGGTGATGACGGTTACTGGAAATGATAAGGTGGGAATTGTCGAAGAGGTGACAGGTTTTGTCTTAAGTGTTGGCGGAAATGTTGACTCTAGTAAGATGGCCAGGCTCGCAGGTGAGTTTGCAATGTTAATGCTTGTTTCGATCCCGGCCGAGCGTTATGAGGAGTTTCAAAAGGGTGTAACAGGGTTACGGCAAAGGGAATATGAAATTGTGACCCGAGAGACGAAACGGGGCTTTTCGAAACGATTTGCCGGCTGGTCCTCGTTTGAAATTCAGGTTCGAGGGGCGGATCATGAGGGCATTATTCATGAAATCACCCACCATTTGGCTGAGGAAGGAATTAGCATCGAAACAATGGATACCGGTATGGAACCTGCGCCGATGAGTGGCGGATTTTTATTTACGATGTCGGCCGTGGTGATGGCACCCCCTGCATTGGATCTGGAGACGGTTCAAGAAGATTTGAAATACGTTGGGGATCAGCTGAATGTAGACACCAAAGTGTCGGTTTATTCTCAATAAAACGAAGTCGAGACCTGATAAAAAAAGCGCTCACCAAATTTTAAATGGTGAGCGCTTTTTTTATTGAATAGCTGATTAAATGAGGATCTAGGCCAATTCCATCGCTTGCCCAAAGGCGTAATCGAGCTTTTCGAGCGCTTCTGCGATGTGATTTTCATCGGCGATAAGCGGTGGGGCGATGCGGAGCGCATTGCCGTACAGACCGCCTTTTCCGATCAACATCCCCGCTTTTTTACATTCGTTGAGCACAGCGTTGGCCAAAATTGCGGCCGGTTCTTTGCTCTCACGATCGGTGACTAGCTCTATGCCCTGCATCAGGCCGCGTCCGCGAACTTCTCCGATGATCGGATATTTTTCATAGAGTGCGTCTAGACCCGTTTTGAGCACAGCCCCCATCTCGGCACAGCGCTGCGGGTTGAACTCACGTTTCATCTCTTCCAAGGTGCCCATTGCGGCCGCGCATGAAACCGGGTTGCCGCCGAATGTGCTTAGTGTTAACCCTTTGCCGACGGCCGCAGCTGCGATCTCTTGGGTGGTGGCTACGGCTGAAAGTGGCATGCCGTTGGCGATCCCTTTCGCCATCGTCATAATGTCTGGCGTGATATTGGCATGTTGGTGACCCCACCAGTGGGTTCCTGTCCGGCCGAAGCCTGTTTGAACCTCATCGATAATGATCAAGCCGCCGTGGGCTCGTACGATTTCGGCCGCCCCTTCTAAATAAGCTGGGGGCAAGGTGATAAATCCGCCTACACCCTGAATCGGTTCCATGATCATGCAGGCGAGCTTGCCGCTGGTCATTGTGGCGATCACATCTTCCAAATCATCAAGACAGGCTTGTGCGTATTTGTCGGCCGGAATATCACCCAAACTCCGATAGGTATAGGGGGTCATCGCATGGCGAATATAGCCGATATGCACCGGACCCATCCGCCAAGACCCTTGCCCCGTCAACGACATCGCCATTTGCGATTTGCCGCTATAACCGTGACGCAGGGCGATCACCTCTGTATTGCCAGTGTAGACTTGGGCCATGATAACCGCCGTTTCATCTGCATCTGTACCGCTGGCACCAAAGTAAAAGGTGTCTAATCCTTCTGGGGTGATTTCCGCCATGCTCTCGGCTAGGTTGACATGGGCCGCATTGGGGTAAAGGGTGGATGTATGCAACAGTTGATCAATCTGATCTTTCATGTACTGATTGACTTTTGCGTTGTTGTGTCCCACGCTGGTTGTCAAAATTCCGGCAAAAAAATCGAGGTATTTATTGCCGTCGCTGTCCCACACATACATGCCATCCCCTTTCGCAAGGGGGAGGGGGGCGTCATTGTAATAGAGTAGGTGGTTGGGCCACAAATGTTTTTGTTGTTTTTCTAGAATCGATTGGGTCGTAGTCATTATCATTTTCCCGAGGGTTGATCCCCTCTGTTAAGAGAATAAATCTGAATTAGCAGATTTAGCCGCATAAGATTTTCAGATTTTAGCTGAAACCCAAATGAGGGAAAGCTTTAGCCATCTAGCTTTAAAAAGCTCGCATAAATACTCGTCATGCTGACTGATCTAAATCAACGATATCAGCATCAATCGTCGGTGAGGGTTGAAAAATTTCCGCACAAAACTTGACGTATTTCTACAGACCGACGCCCTCGCAAAGCCCCAATCAAATCAACAACGTTTGAAATATGTTTTGGGAACGCACGTTCACCCGTTAGCCATTCAAGGCCGCCTGGTCCATCCGTTTCAGTTAATAGCCGATCGGCCGGACAGCGTTTCGCACAGGCTTGAATAAGCTCGTTTGACTGCAGTTCAACACCAAATGTGAAATAGCAGCCATAACTAACTAGCGCATCAAATGTGGTGATATCCCCCGAATACCAATGGATAATGGCCCTTTGAATCTTATGTTGTTGCAGTTTTGCTAGGATTAGCTCTTCCGCCCCTTTTGTATGTAGGTTCACAATTTTGTTTTGCTCGGCCGCCCGCTTTAAAAAATAATCTAGCACCACCTCTTGTTTAGGCCAACGTTCTTTTTCTTTAACCCAATAAAAGTCTAAACCGATCTCACCAATATGGTCAGATTCGGCCGTTGCCTGATCTAACTCATCGAGACGATGGGCGTAGGTGTGAGCGTTCCACGGATGAATGCCGAATGTCGGCAGAATGTTCGGCTCCCCTTTCGTCAATCTCTGTGTCGTTTCCCAAGATTCTAAATCCATTGACACCGCCCACGTCTTGCACGGCATGTGGGCGATCTGGGCTAAAACCTCTTTAATCTCATCGGCCGAATAATGATCTAGATGAGTGTGCGCATCAACATACATCGGCCGAGCATTTACTGGTGCAAGACGTCTACAACCCCAACCAAATGGGTCACCCGGTCAGAAAGCAGATTCACAATCAAGCGGTGAATGGTCGAGGCAACATCTGGATGATCTTGCTCAATTTTGGCCAGATTGTCTTTTGTGAGCCGATAGACGACTGAGGGGCCACTGCTGACTACGGCCGCCGTACGTTTTTGGTTCAAGTAAAAGCCGAGCTCCCCAACAGAGCGTCCCATGCTCATACTTTCTAGCCGGACCACACTGCCATCTTCCCGTTCAAGCTGAGCGGTTAACCCCCCTTCTTTAACAAAGAACATATCATTCGCTTCATCCCCAGCATGCATTAAATAATGGCCATGTTCTAACTCTTGGACTTCAAGGAGCTCTAGCAGTTGTGGGATGTTTTTAGCATCTGGCAAGATTTTTGAGATCTGCTCCTCAAAAGAAGGCACGGGCGTTGCCGGATCAAAACCGTGGTTGATGAGCTGTTGATCTTCGGCCGTTTGTAATGCGGCATCCAACGATTTATGTAGCGTTAAGTTCGTGGTTAGCTCTAGTGGAATTTCTTGCTCAATCATTTCTTGGGCTTCGGTCGAAACACTGGTCAGCATAAGCGCGGTATTTTGCCGTTCTAAAAGCTTTTGCATTTTCGAAAAGCTGAGTAACGCGGTGGAATCGATCCCTGAAACCCGCTCAAAGTCTAGCAGCAAATAGCTGAGTTCCTGTTCGGCAACAATTTCGCGCACATTCTCGAGCAAACGATTGGCCGAGCCGAAAAAGATATACCCTTGCAGTTGTAAAATTTGAATTTCATCGCCAACGGTACGAAGAAAGTTGCGGTGATCTGCAACCCGGGTAACTCGACTTTGTTGATGCAAACCAGACATAACATAACGCACGACTTCAATGCGACTGTAGCTGACCACAAACAAGACCACGGCGAGGAAAAGGCCTGCGGCAACCCCTTCTAGAAGACCAAAGATTGCGATGATCAGCAAAATGATGAGCAAGATGCCATATTCAAGGCGGGGCAAGCGTTTGGCTGGTTCTACAACCCACTCGATTAAAAAGATGATGCCCAAATAGGCAACCGAGACCCCGACGATAAATCGTGGTAAGTATGCGAACCATCCGGTTGCAAACCACAGTAAGATACCAGAAATAAGTGGGGCAATGAACCCGGTTAGGGGATGCTGCCGCTTGTCTTTTGAATTGATAGATGACCAAGCTGGCGTAATGTAAGTTGGCCAGCCCCCGACCAACCCTGCAAAAATATTGGCTAAGCCGTGCGCTCGAAGATCTTTGTTGGGGTCAAGATCGGCATGAAGGGCCAGTTCAAATCCGCTGTTATTTAGCAACATGGCGATGGAAGAGGCGACAACTAAAACAGCGATACTGCCTGCTTGGGCCAAGATCATGCCCCAATTAATTGTTCTAAATTCTGCCAGGCTAGGCAGTTGTGGTTGTAAATCGGCCGGTAGTGCACCGACTAACCAACCTGCTTCCGTTAGCTCTGTTAATGAATGCCCCATGATGCCAACCGTGATACCAAAAAAGATCCCGGTTGCGAGGACAAGCAGCGCGGGCAATAGAATCGGCCTTTCGATTTTGAGTCCGATTAAATAGATTAAGAGAGCCACGGCGATGGTTGGGATCCAAAATGGAATAGATTGTGGCAGCAAAATATCGGCCGTGCGGCCAGAGGCCAATGAACTGCTTAAACCACCTAAGACGAGCAACCAGCCGGTGCCACCTAGAAAGCCTGCGATAACGGGAAAGGGTAAAAAGCGGACAAGATTGCCCAGTTTGAATACCCCTAGAAAATACATAAAAACGCCAGTGGCAATAGATGCAATGGCGACTGTGGCGACGATGGTCGCAAACATCACGTCAAGAGATTGCCCCGTTGTCGCGGTGCTGATTATTCGACTCGTAACAACCACCAGAATCGCTGTCGGTACGTCTTGAGGCATTCCGATAGACCCGCGCCAAGATGAGCGAAATGCGATGATGGTCGATGCGACGATTCCGCCAGCAACGATAAATACCGCTGCTCGGCCGATATAAATAGACAGTGGTCCGGCAAAAATGAGTGCAAGCATAGACACCCACCACAAAACTTCTAGCAGGCCAATCGTAACGCCGTTTGTGACTGCGGTCCCGATGGCGGCAATTTTACTTTGAGCCTGATTATCTTCTACTTTCCCCGCATCGATGTCTAGCATATTTTTCCTTATTCTTGGCTGCCCCTATTAAGATTAGATGCCATCAATTGGTATCGATTTGCAATTGATGTGCGTAAGCATATCTAAATCTTTAAGATCTGGCACCCCCTATAAAGGGAGTTAACTTGGCATTCTTCGAAAAAGCCGTCAGAAATGCTTGCGTAAGGTGGTAAATAGTGGGTGTCGATTTGTCGTTTTCCATTATAAATGACAAGATAGGAGGTCAAAATAAATGACGACTTCTAAAAACCAATCCTCTCGAAGAAAATTCATTCAACTTTCGGCGGCATCGGCCGCTGCGTTGATTTTACCAAGTTGTCAAAACACAATGACCGATTCAACTGAAAACATTTTAATTATAGGGGCTGGTATGGCCGGACTTGCGGCCGGAAAGCTGCTGCATGGGGCTGGTCACAAAGTGACGATTTTAGAGGGGCGCGATCGCATCGGCGGCCGAATTCACACCAGCGAGCAGTGGCCTGATGCCCCGATGGACTTGGGCGCATCTTGGATCCACGGCATAAACCGTAACCCGATCACGAAACTGGCGGACGAAATCGATGCCCCAAGGCTGGAAACCGATTACGATGACGGGATTCTGTTTGGGGCAGATGGAACCCTTCAGCCAGATCGTGTTTGGAATAAATACGAGATGGTTGAAGAGGAAATACAAAAAGCGATTCGGCAAGCATGGAAATTAGACGAAGATATTTCAATCGAAGAGGCGGTTGATCGATATTTAGATACCGATTCATTGACGGCCGATGAGCTGCGCCACCTGAATTTAGTGCTTAATTCTTCGCTAGAGCAAGAGTGGTCTGGGAGTGTCAGCCGGTTGTCGAGTTTTAATATCGAAGATGGGGCTAGTTTTGGTGGAGAAGATGTGATTTTCCCCGAGGGGTATAGCGCGATTCCAAACTATTTGTCTCAAGGGCTGGACATTCGGCTCAATGAAATGGTGACTCAGATTAGCCATGATGCAGCTAGCGTGACTGTGATTGCAGGGGATAAAAGCTATACGGCCGACCGGGCCATCATCACCTTGCCGCTTGGGGTGCTGAAACAAAATGTCGTCAGTTTTGACCCACCCCTGCCTGTAGAAAAGCAAGCTGTTATCGAACAACTGGGGGTTGGCGTCTTGAACAAGGTTTATTTCCGATTTGAAGAAGCGTTTTGGCAAAAACGGCCCGAGTGGTTTTCTCGATTGGCCGATAATCGAGGCGAATGGTCGGAATGGTTTAACCTGTATCCGTATATTAAAAAACCGATTTTGTTGGCATTTAATGCCGCTGATTTTGGCACCCATTTAGAAGGATGGAGTGATGAAAAGATTGTGGCTGAAGGGATGGCGGTCTTGCGCTCTATGTTCGGTGAAGAAAGCCCTGATCCACAGTCGGTGCAGATCACTCGATGGATTGCAGATCCTTTCGCCGGTGGCTCTTACTCTTTCCCGCAAGTCGGTGCCCCGGCCGACGCCCGCTCTATTTTGGCAGAACCGATTGGTGACCGACTGTTCTTTGCAGGTGAAGCAACCAGCTCGAATTATCCTGCAACGGTTCATGGGGCCTACTTGTCTGGAGAAAGAGAAGCGAATCGGATTTTGAATTTATAACTGGTGTGACGCGCTTTCTCGTCAAAAACAAGAAAAGTCTTCGAAAAGTGAGGCACTTATTCCAGAGGTAATTTAGACTTTTCTTGTTTAGAGCGCGTAACATGAGTTTATAACGTAAATTTCTTTAGGACTCGCAAAAATTATGACCAATATCATCCTCATCATGAGTGACAACCACGCGGCCGGTATGCTGGGTTGTTACGGGAATAGTGAAGTTTCAACCCCGCGACTTGACCAGATGGCGGCTGAAGGGTTGAAATTTAACCAAGCCTATTGTGTAAACGCGATGTGTTCTCCTTGCCGAGCCAGTGTGTTGACCGGGCTCATGCCGTCGCAGCACGGGATTCATACATGGATCGATGACCGGACCCCAGACAAAATTCCGGCCGGTTGGAACGCGATTGAAGAGTTTCAGACGATGCCAGAATTGCTTAAACGGAATGGGTACAAAACAGCTTTGATCGGCAAATATCATTTGGGGGATGCCCGGCAAGTAAAAAATGACTTTGACCATTGGGTCACTTTTCCACACGGGCATACGGTTGATTTTTGGGGAAATACGATCATCGAAAATGGGGAGACATACCGTGCGGACGGGCACAGCGTTGATTTTTTTACGGATAAGGCGATTGACTATTTAGAACAGCAGTCGGCCGACCAGCCGTTCTTTTTGTTTTTACCTTTTAACGGGCCATATGGTCATTGGCCCTGTATTGGGGGGCAGGCGCAACATCGGTATGGGCAGATGTATGATGATTGCCCGATGGACAGCGCTCCACGAGAACCGCTTTCCAGAGAAGCGATCGCCAAGGTGATGAGCCAGCACAAAAATAGTGGGCATGGGTTAGATTATTCTGCGTTGCTGCGGATGCCGAATAATTTGGAAACGCTGCGCAACTACTATTCTCAAATGACTTTGGTAGATGATTCAGTGGGGAGAGTGTTAGATGCATTGGATCAGCAGAACTTGGCTGAAGAGACGCTGGTGATTTACACGGTGGATCACGGCTTTTCGACCGGTGCGCACGGTTATTGGGGGCATGGTCAGGCGACTTGGCCAGCCAATACACACGCAGCATCTTTCCATATTCCCATCATTATGCGTCAGCCCGGCAAGATCCAACCAGGCCGATCGGCCGAGCAACTTGTGAGCCAAATTGATCTTTTCCCCACCTTATTGGGGCTGGCAGATGCTGATAGAACCGCTGGGACCCCATCGATTGCAAAAGACCTAAGGCCGATCATTGAAAACGATCAAGAAGACGACCAAACAACGGATTGGGAAAACCTTGTTTTGATGGAGCAAGAAGAAACGAGAGGGGTGCGAACCGATAAATGGTTGTATATGTCACGGTATGGGGCGAATCCTCGCCACCCGTTACCCAGTGCACTTTTTGATTTAGAAAATGACCCGGCCGAACGCATCAACTTGATTGATGATATGCACTACGCTCAAACGGTTGTAGAATTACAAACGATGCTTGACCAGCAATTTTCCCTGTGGGGTGACCCCAAATGGGATCTCTGGCAAGGTGGGCGTGTTAAATCCAACTCTGACAAACCATGGTTTTGGAAACAGGTTTGGGGGGAAGAGTGGCAGCCCGTATTTTAATAACAAGGATAGAGATAGAAAATAGGGATAGGGAGAATGGTTAAGCGAATTCTGCCCTTTCGCGCAAACACGCCCCTTGCAAACAAGCCCCTATCGCTATCCCACATCCCTATCTTTTGGAGAAAAAATGGCAACACCAAAATTTGTAAAAGAGCATAATGCAAAGCACATGATTCACCCGATGACGCATCAGGCGCCGTTACAGGATAAAAATCGGCCGAAAATTGTGAGTCAAGGAGAAGGGGTTTATATCACCGACGTTGACGGCAACAAGATGGTTGACGGTGTCGGTGGCTTGTGGAATGTCAATGTGGGTTATAACCGGCCGGAAATTAAACAAGCGATCATGGATCAGTTGGATAAGATCCATTACAGCAGCTTGTTCGGCACAATGACCAATGAGCCCGCGATCGAACTTTCACACAAGTTGGCTCAAATGGCTGCCCCTGAAGGGATGAAACGGACATTTTTCTCCTCCGGTGGATCAGACGCGATTGAAACCGCACTGCGGTTGGCCCGAGTCTATTGGAAGTCGGTTGGTCAAAAAGATCGCTATAAATTTATCTCGTTAAAAGGGGGCTACCATGGCACCCATTTTGGTGGGGCCAGCATTAATGGCAATACGATTTATCGGCGTAACTTTGAGCCGATGTTGCCCGGCTGTTTCCATGTGCAAAACCCATACCTGTATCGTAACCCTTATGGCATTACCGACCATGAAGAGCTGGGTGAAGTTTGTGCCAAAGTGCTTGAAGAAGAGATCTTGTTCCAAGGGCCAGACACGGTGGCGGCATTTATCGCCGAGCCTGTTCAGGGTGCTGGCGGCCTGATTGTACCCCCGGCCAACTATTGGCCACGGATCCGCGAAATTTGCACCAAATATGATGTATTGCTGGTATCTGACGAAGTTGTAACCGGTTTCGGCCGGACCGGAACGATGTTCGGAGCACGTACTTGGGGCGTTAAGCCAGACATGATGACCTTTGCCAAAGGAATCAATAGTGGTTATGTGCCGTTGGGTGCCACCATGATCAATGAAAAGATTGAAAAGGGGTTGCTCGAAAACGAGGATACCTTCGGTATGATCATGCACGGCTATACATATTCGGGCCACCCTGTGGCATGTGCGGCCGCCATCCCTAACTTAGAAATCGTTGAAAATGAAGACATCCCGGCCAATTCAGCGGTTCGTGGTGAATATTTCTACAATAAGTTGGCTCCATTTATCGATCGTTTTAAATCGATTGGTGACGTGCGCGGCAAAGGGCTGATGCTTGGCATCGAGATGGTGGCTGATAAAGAGACCAAAGCGCCACAAGATCCAGCGTTTGGGCAACAGATCGCAGCGATTGCCCAAAAAGAGGGGGCGATGGTGCGGGCATCGGGCCATAAGATCATTTTGTCGCCACCGCTAACGATTAATAACGAAGAGATCGATGTGATTGTGAATGCGCTTGATGTTGCGTTTTCTGAATTAGATCGTTAATTCCTAACCCCGTAAATTTTGCAGGATGAATCCAGCGGCTGGGATAAAAGCTAGCCGTGGGGTTCATCCCGCGCGCCATGTGTGAATGATGTCAGCCAACTGCCGAACCTTGTCCGCGTCTAGCTCATAAAAACTGTGGCTGATGCCGGTGGCTACAATAAAAACATCGACCCAGGGCAAAAATTGATCTACATTTTCGGCCGTAATGCCGCTGGCGATCGCTAACGGCCGGTGCCCTACCGCCAGCTTCATCTGCTTTACTTTTTCAACAGGTGCGGCTGTCCCTGTTCCACTCCCACTCGTGGTTACAACGTCCATATAGTTTGTCGCGATACGAGCCGCATCGGCCGGAGCCTGGACCTGACGTTGGTATTTAAATGCGACCCCACCGAAATATTCCCCCTGCCAGTTTGAATCGGCTTTTGCCTTTAAGATCTGTTCCGCCGCGGTTTGTTCCGATCGGCGTTCATCGATTTCCGCATCATCGACCCATAGGCCGCTAACGGTCGAATCAAGGTGTTGAAACAGATCTGCCGCAGCTAAGTCTAAACAGTTGACGCCGATCCAACGGTTGGGGAACTGTTCCGCGAGGGTTGCATGGATGTCTAATAAGTCATTGAAAAACAGCTCGCGCACCCCGGCTTCATTTTCGTGATTGATTAAGAACACCCCGTCACAACCGGCCGCAAATGCAAGCTCACAATTGCGTTTTGCTTGTTCAAGATTCAACACATGAATGGCTGGAATTAGCCTTTTAGCTTGCACCATAATGTTGTAATACCTTGGCCGCATTTTCAGCACCGGCCGCTAGAGATCGTTTAAGCGTTAAGCCTTGAAAATAAGCCACCGTAAAGGCGGCCTGAAACGCGTCGCCGCACCCGGTAGTATCTACAATCCGAGGAACACGAACGGCCAGTTGGCGAATGATTTCCCCATCTTTTAGGGCAACGCTGCCTTCTGCCCCAAGGGTCACGATAATCTGTGCACGGCTGTTTTTTGAAAAAGGTAAAAAGGTCTCAATTGTGGTGTCATCACCGCTGATAAACGCGACATCGACTTGGTCTAGATAGGGATAAACTGCCGGATGACGTCCTTCATAATCAAACCAATCGCCAAAATCTGCTACTTTTTTGCCAGTGAAGTCATCGTCTAACATGACCCGATTAAAGGTGGTTTTGGTATACGAGATATCAAAGCGAGAAACGAGAATGTCGTGTTGGCGCACAAATTCAAGGTCGGCCGCAGATGGCTCATAGCTGGCCAAAACGTGTTGATGATAGCTGTTGGGGGGGAAATACCGTTCGCCGTTGTCGAACACAACAATTTCGCAGTGAGACGTTTTGCCAGGCAGCACTGAAATATGGCTGGTGTCGATCTGCTCTTTTGCTAGCCGAGCCAAAATCATTTGCCCATTTTCATCCGCCCCAAGCGCACTGACCATGGAGACTTGATCAGCGCCGCATCGTTTGGCATGCACTGCGAAATTTAACGAGATGCCGCCAACAAAGGTTTTGTCGATGCGGGGGTAATAGTCGGCCGTAATTTCTCCGACTGAAACAAGCTTCATTCCCATCGATTAATACCCTCGAGCAAAATCGACCACAAACTTTAACGGGTCCCCAGCGGCGAACCGCTCGTAATTTTCTGCGAATACATGGACTGCATCTGCCGGAAGCGTTGGGGCGGCCGTGTGAGAGGTAACAAGCAGGTTCGGTTCGTCCCAAAATCGGCTGTCTGGGGGGAGTGGCTCTTGCCGAAAGACATCGAGCACAGCCCCACCGATTTCTCTTGAACGCAAGGCCCATAAAAGATCGTCATCAACAATGGCGGTACCTCGTCCGGCGTTAATCAGCAAAGCGGCCGGTTTCATCTTTGTGAAAACATCTTTGTTTAACAGGTTTGTGGATGCCGCAGTGTTCGGCATGATACTAATTAAATAATCGACACCCGCGACACATTCTCCCAATTGATCACCATGAAAATACCGGTCTACAGCCTCACAATCGGTGCTGGATCGGGTGTATCCCCATACGTTCATCCCCACAGCTTTACAGAGGCGTGCAATTTCTCCCCCAATTTCACCAACCCCCAAAATGCCGGCCGTTTTGCCTTTGACCAAACGGGGGGTGATAGGGTTCCAACGTTTTTCTGCATGGCTGCTGAGATGGCTTTTGACATTCAGCTCATGGCTAAAAATATGCCCCACCGCATACTCGGCAATGAGCCGGTTAAAGATCCCTCGCATATTGGTGAGTGTGTAGCTGGTAGGCATTTCGGCCTGTAAAAGCGGCTCAACACCGGCCCAAGTCGATTGGATCCACTCGGGGACAATGCCTTGTGCCAAAAGGGGGGCGATCAGAGATGGGGAGCCAAACCAGATATTGCATCGTTTGGCGAGTTCCGCATCGCTGCCATCTGAAAAATGGGCGGTTGCTTGGGAAAGATCGATATTTTTGAAGAGATCTTGATAGGTTTCAAGATCGTTGCTTGATATGACTAAAATGTGGTTCATAAATCTGTGTAAAATCGCGGCAAAATCGCGTTTGAGCCGATGGCTGGCTGGTGATTGTGTTTGGCTAAGTTTTCCCTAAAACCGACAATCAAACAAACTGAAAAATTAATTGTTCAGCATCCCAACTATTTTAGCCAGATTGTCCCAGTTCTTAAGTTAGCTTTCCGCAGAACACAGATCCTTGTGTCAAACTGGACCAAACTGCTGAACAATAACCTGAAAAATAGAATGGTCACAAACTGCCTAAAGCCTGATACACTCCTTTTTTCTAAGTTGGTTTCAACGGGATCGATTGTGGACGAATTTGATTTGAAGTAAGAGCTACGCATTTCATTTAATTATTGACGTGGTTTGCGTGTCATTTTGTGTGTGGGAAAGCAGGTGAAAACAGATGTTAAGATGGGGTATTTTAGGTACAAGCTTTATTTCGGAAACGATGGCTCAAGCGATTTTAGATGATCCTGGGTCTAAGATTCAGGCGGTAGCCAGCAGGAGAATAGAAACGGTGGAGGCCTTCACGGGAAAGTATCCGGCCGCGCAACAATACACAGACTATCACCTGCTCCTCAATGATCCAGATGTAGATATCGTTTACGTCGGTTTGCCCAACCATCTACACCATCAACTCATCGTCGAAAGTCTCGCCGCCAATAAACACGTCCTGAGTGAAAAGTCGTTGTCTATCGATATGCCGAAATCTAACCAGATTCGTGAGGCGGTTGCAGCCTCAGATCGATTTTTTATTGAAGGGTTGATGTATTTACACCATCCATTGATGGAGAAGCTGATCGAGTTAATGAACGAGAATCGACTTGGTACGATTCAAGCTGTTTCAGCCCATTATCAAGCAGATATCGCTCAATTTGTGAATCCCGCAGGCAAAGGGGCGCTTTACAATCTGGGTTGCTATCCGGTTTCCTTGGTTCATTTGGTGCTGCAAACTGCGTTTGGCCGGGATATTTGGACCGACGTCAAGCTGGCTGGGCATGGCACCCGGTCAACGGGTGATGGCAATATCTGTGAGGCGGTATTGAGCATGCGTTTGTCAAACGGGGTGTTGGCTACGGTTCATACGGCCGAAACATACGGTATGTTTTCAGATTTTGTGATTGTGGGGGACAAAGGCAGCTTGCGGTTTGATACAAATCCGTGGCTGCCAACAGCATCTAATCAAATGACCTTTACCCCGTTTGAGGGGACCGAGGAACAGGTCAACGTCACGGCCGAGGGTGATGCATTTTATTATCAGGTTAGAAAGATTCGGGAAGCGATTGAAACTGGGCAAAAAGCGCTAGAGCGCCCTGCACCCAGCATTCAAGATTCAGTCGAAATTATGCAGATCTTAACCCGGTGGGAAGCGGATTGTGGCACCGACTGATAGTTGCCTGCTTAAAAGCTAAGCTTCGGGGGGCGTCTCATTTGTAAAGCCACCCATTTTCGTTTCGATCCATGTTTTTTTGCTGGCATCAAAATGGGCGCTGGCCGCATCAAGAAACGGCCGCATATGGTTGGCTAGATAATTGTCTGCCCCCTCATTCGACACCTTATCAATCGTGTCTCGGTAGCTGTTTATGATCTTTTCATCAAAAAGCTTGGCGCCCGTTTTGCTTGCCGACCAGGCGATGTTCGATCCTCTTTTCATCGCATCTACCGTCATGTAGCCCAGAAGGCTTTCCATCGAGATGTTTTCTCGTTTGGTCAGCGCCTCCATACTTGACCACATCGTGTCTAGCTCCGGCATGACGGCCGATGTTTTGTCAAAGGCGTCGCCGTATCCGGTGCGCATGTCGGCCGTTAATTTCGAAAAATCTTCTCTCGATAATGGGGGCATGTCTAGGGCGGTGGCGCTGCGGCTAGATGCCGCTTCAATCGCATCAAACATATCTGCAACTTCAGTGATGTCGGTTTCGCTTTCGATTAAGCCATCCTTTTTTAGCTGCTCTACCAATCTGTTCAGATACAGTTTGCTGCCGCCGACGCCGTCACCGATGATGGCGAAAACCCAGAGGGGAGAAAAACCGATCGAGAGCAATCCGGCCGCCTCGATTGCGGTACCGACCACCTTGCGCTGGGCAAAGTTGTCACTCACCTCGAATTGCTCATTTTGAACTTTCATTTCTGCAACTTTTTCTATTAGGAATTGCTGTAACATGCCCAAAGTTACTCGATAGGTGGTGCTTTTACGCAATGATTTAGGGATGAGGTTTTCTGTAAGCAGCGTGCTTGCCCCAACCAAGACGGTTGAGACTGAACGAACGGTTCGTTCTGAATAGGCAAGAAAATTAATTAGCTGTTGGCGTAAATTTATAGAAGATTGTGTCACGTCACGTTACCTTTTTGTCTCGATTTAGGCTTTAGTCTGTACACATGCTACGGATGGTTCTTTTTGTTGTTGCAGCGCATTTGAATCTACTAAGGTATAGCTCATTTTGTTTTTGTAGGCTACCCGCGTGTATTTTAAGCGTTCGATCAAAAAGCGTGGGCAAAGTTGGGTTAGGCAAATCTGTCATTGTTTGTTGCCCATTGTGGATTGCACATTGCCCATTAAAAACTATTTGATGCGGAAATGCAGTACCTTGAAAGGCAGCACCTTAATTGTTTGAAGAGTGAGGGCGTTTCGGAAATGGGCAATAAACAACGGAGAATGGGCAATGTGCATAAAATCCCTCTGGGAAAAGAAGATTTTGGTGTTAACTTAAATCCTCCCTACAATGTTTAACCGAATTTGTATTCGAAAGCATTGAACGCTTTTTCAGTTAAGCGGGCTACCTGCTGCGGCCGGGAATCAGAAATAAAAATAGGCCAGCCTGGGCTGACCTATTGTGTGAAAATTCTAACTATCTTGGGTTTACTTTAGAAGAATGCTTGAATTCCGGTTTGTGCACGACCCAAAATCAACGCATGAATATCGTGGGTCCCTTCATACGTATTGACCGCTTCTAAGTTCATCACATGACGAATCACATGGAACTCGTCCGAGATTCCGTTGCCACCGTGCATGTCACGCGCTGTACGGGCGATATCGAGTGCTTTGCCGCAGGAGTTCCGTTTGACGATGCTGATCATTTCTGGGGCCGCTTTCTTTTCATCTAGCAGTCGGCCGACACGTAATGTGCTCTGTAGCCCGATGCTGATTTCAGTCAGCATATTGGCCAGTTTTAACTGGATCAATTGGGTGCTTGCTAGAGGTTTGCCGAACTGAATGCGATCCAATGTATATTGACGCGCGGCGTGCCAACAAAATTCGGCCGCACCCAACGCACCCCAAGAAATGCCATAACGGGCTTTGTTTAAACAGCCAAACGGCCCTTTAAGACCCTTCACATTGGGCATCAAATTCTCATCTGGCACAAACACTTCGTCCATCACGATTTCACCCGTGATGCTGGCTCTTAGGCTGAATTTACCTTCTGTTTTCGGGGCAGACAACCCTTTCATCCCTTTATCAAGAATGAACCCATGAATCGCACCATCCGGTTGGCCATGATCTTCACCACCATAAGTTTTCGCCCAAACGACAAATACATCCGCAATCGGTGAATTGGTGATCCACATTTTTGCCCCATGCAAAATCCAGCCACCGTCTGTTTTGGTCGCTTTTGTTTCCATGCTGCCAGGGTCTGACCCATGGTTTGGCTCTGTTAAACCAAAACAGCCAACCCACTCGCCGCTGGCCAATTTAGGCAAATACTTTTCCCGTTGCTCTTCGGTGCCATATTCATGGATCGGATGCATCACTAGCGAACTCTGTACACTCATGGCGGAGCGATAGCCGCTATCAACGCGCTCTACTTCACGCGCGATTAGGCCGTAACAGACATGGTTTAGCCCGGCCGCTCCATATTTCTCTGGAATAGTTGAGCCGAGTAGACCCATTGACCCCATCTCGTTAAAAATCTCGCGATCAAAGGTTTCGTGCCGATTCGCTTCTAAAACGCGTGTCATAAGCTTGCTTTGACAATAGTCATGGCTCGCATCGCGAATCATCCGCTCTTCATCGGTTAATTGTTCATCCAGCAGAAAGGGATCTGCCCATTTAAATGTTGGTTTTGCCATTGGTTACTCCTTTTTCTTGAGCGGCCGGTTATCAGTCGTCAGGACGACTGATAACTGACAACTATAAATTTCGTTTTTTGGTTTGTTCGCTGTAGGTACTTTCAAATATTTTGTCAGCATTTGCTGCTTCGAACGCATCGCGACGATGTTGCCGGCCGATTTCTGCCAGCGGCAAGTGAGAATATTCCGGTTTTACTTTTCGTTCGGCAAATTCAACATACGATCCGGAAATCGGATGCGTGTCGCCGTCAGCAAACTCAACTTCAATCATCTCTGCGACTGTTGAAGATTGAATCAAAAGTTTGTCGGGTGACGTTTTCATTTCGCCCCCGGCACTATTGAGCTTAAAGCCGTTGTCTTTCAAGAAGGTGTTAAAGTTGAGAATTGTGTTGTATGGTGCGGGTAAGTTGTGGACGGATATCGTGTAGTGATTTAGATAGTATCGGTTATAAATCACCCAGGCTGCATATTCCGATTCGTCCTGTAGCCGTTTAAAGTCTTGGTAGGTTGGCAGCCGCCATAGCGGGCTGTGAAGAAAATGATCAACCGCGGCCGCGTCATCTAGGTCGATGGCGAGAACAGGATCGGCCGTCACTTCATCGGTGTAGGTACGAATAATCGCTTGTGCTTCATAGGATAGGTCGCGTACACGAAGTTCGCTAATAAAAATGCGGGGCAACTCTGGAGTAGGGGGAGAATACCAGTAAGCGTCTAGCTTCTTGGCTTCAAAATAATAGTAATCTTCTCGCTGGTAGCCAAAATGGGTAAAGATTTTTTCTAAACTTTGAATCCCTAAAAGCGGAACACCCATCGTACGAAAGGCGATATGGTCATTTTCAATCTCATCGACTGAAGAGATGAGCTGGTTTTCTAACATGGTGTCAAGAATCGCTTGAACGTCGGGGACGCGAGATTTGTATCGGCCCATGAGGCCGTCTAGAACTTTATTGATTGTGTGCATAAGACTGGTTCCTTTGATCGAAATTTTTTCTGCGCTCAACATCATACTTTATTTCACTTGGCTTAAGAAATAGGTCAATTCGGCCGATGCCTTTTCTAAATGACCGGCCAAAATCTGACACGACCCTTCAATATCACCACGCTGACACGACTCTACGAGAGCCCAATGTTCTTGATTCGATTTTTCTCTAAAGACCGCTTTTTGATAGACAAAAAAGTATCGAGCCACATTGGTTTGCCACATTTTGAGTGTTTCTAACAATTTCGGCATTCCGGCCGGTTTATACAAAGTTGTATGAAATTCCCAGTTCAACGCCCCCCAATCAATCGGATCAGGTCCGGCATCAATTTGCTTTAGCGCACTTTCTGCCTTAATAAAATCACTGGTCGTTAGATTGGGGATGGCGGTGCGCAGGGCGACCTGCTCGAGCGCGATACGCATGATATAAATTTCGCCTGCTTCGGCCGCTGATAGCTGAGAAACTACCGCTCCCCGGCCGGGAGGGAAGTCAACCAACCCTTCTGATTGCAGCTGAAATAAAGCTTCTCGCACCGGAATCTTGCTGACACCATACTGCTCTGCCAATTCTTCTTGGCGAAGCGCATGCCCACCGCGTATCTCCCCCTGCATGATCGCGGTTCGCAGTGCATCTGCAACGAGTGCAGCGGTATTGAGTCCGGGTCTGAGTGTGTTTATCATGAGTATTGTTGTATTGTATAATCTTATAACTATACGCGCAACCTACGGAATTTCTACGCCAATCCACTGGGCGAAACCAATCGCAAAATTAGGGGAACTTTTTTGATATGGTTGTCGTAATACATCCATAGATCAATTTTTTAGCTCAATTAAGGAAATCAAAAAATGGCACGACGCATTTTACTTTATCTCGGAATCACTCTGGGAATTATCACTCAAGCAATTATCATCGATAACCAAAACCAACTCCAAGCAGAGCTTGATGCAAAGCTAGCTGCTGTTGTTGTTCCAACGATCGAAATCCCTGATTTTCCTATCCCCGACCCGGTTTATACCCCGCTGCCCAAAGGTGAGTTTTTATCGACCCATGCCCGTGTCATAAGATCGGACCGAGATAATTGGGTGCTTGAAGAAGACTTTGTTTATATCGATTCATTTGGAAAAGAGTGGGTTGCCCCGGCCGGAACCATCACCGATGGTGCATCGATCCCCCAAGCATTTTTGTCAGCGACCGGTGATCGTCTAGATGGGGACTATTTAGATGCGGCCGTGGTGCACGATGCTTATTGCCAAACTGATAATGCTGCATTAGACATCTATCGGACTGAAACTTGGCAGTATGTTCACTATATGTTTTACGAAGCACTTTTAACCAGCGGGGTCCCAGAACAGCAGGCGAAAATTATGTATACCGCCGTTTATTTGGGTGGTCCACGTTGGGGTGAAGATGTTGAGCTAAACGGCTCTGTTGTCATCGGCTCGATAGAAAATAGTGCCGATGGTGACACATTGATCGTTGATACCAATAACTCCTTAATGGTTGAAAACAATGAACCAACGGCCGAAGAGCTGGCCCAATTCGAAGCGATGTTGCAGTGGATTGAAGATGCAGACCCGACCGGTGAAGAGTTGCGCGAGCGTTTGGAAAACGGTTAATCGGTGTGACACTGGTGGGCCGGTGGCCGGTAGGTCAGAACACCGGGCCGCAGGACACCAAATACCGAACACCGGTTACAAGAGATAAACCGGGTCACCCACTCTTACTTTCCCAGCGATGCTCGTTTTAGCAAATACGCCCAAATGGGTCTCATGCTGCTTGACCACAGTGTGCAAGATGCGAATGTCTTTCGGCAGGTCATTTTGTTTGACCGTGGTCATGACGCAGCGTAATGTGGGCCAAATCTCCCCGATTTCAACCTGATCCCCAACGAGCAGTCTGCGATCAACCCAATCATCCTCGATAAAGCCGGATAGTTCAGCCACGGTATCGATTAAAATGTTCGGCCGGAAACGACGCACGTCTAAGTTCACATCTGGACCGATCAGCGTTTTTAGGTGGTCAACGGTTCCGGTTGCCAGTAAGTGCAAATGGGCCGAATCGAAAAAGGTGCCAGGCTCTAGGCTGTATCGGTCGGCATCTTCGGGCAGCTGCCGCTTTTTGCCTGCCAACGCTTCTTGGATGGGGACTCCGGCGAAAATAGTCTTGGCATCTAGTTGTCCAAAATTTTGCTGACTAGAATCTCGCCTTTCTAGCGTAACGTCGCGACCTAAAAATGTAGACAGTTTTTGTGATGCATCTGGATCGTCAGCGTGAAACGTAGATCGGTCTGGCAGGGTGATTTGAATTGTTTCGCTGGTGGTATCGGCCGATTTTAAGACCGCACGGCATTCTAATAGCTGAGCGGTCCGTTTGGCCGTCGTAATGCGGCCGTCTTTCTCTCGTAACGCAAAAGCCCTGTCACCCAGCGCTCCGAACGGTCCAAGCTCAAGCTCGTTGACCGGCTCGCCACCCATCGATTTAATCGGATAGCGAAAAAGTGCTTTGACCGTCCCTAAATATTGACCTTTCATCGTCTCATTATTCTTCAAATCAGCAGATCCTTATGCTTCGACAACCCATCCATTAGCCGGTCAATATCGTCTGCGTTGTTATAAATGTGCGGCGAAATCCGTAAATTCCCATCTCGGCTGGAAACGATAACTTGGTCTTCTTCAAGCAATTGAACCAATAATTCAACATTATTCGATCGCACCGAAACCATCGGTCCGTGTTTGTCTGGGCTGATGGGTGAGACAAGATGAAACCCCCGTTGCATCACCCCTTCCTTAATCATGCCGGTTATTTCTCGCCGTTGTGCATCGATTTTTTCAAGTCCGATCGACTGGATCAGCTCGATACCGGCCAAGGCCGCATATAAATTGGGGTTTGGGGGCGTGCCGGTTTCAAATCTACGGGCCGTGGGAGAAGGGGTATTGGCATAGATGTCCATCGCAAAAATATCTGCTTGAGCAAACCAGCCGCTGCTGCTTGGGTTTAGCTGTTTGATCAGCTCTTGCTTTGTGTATAGCAATCCTAATCCAGAAGAACCGAGCAGATATTTTAGGGTGCCACCGACTAGAAAATCTGCTCCGATTTCTTTGATGTTAAGCGGCATCGTGCCCAATGACTGATAGCTATCAACCATGACGAGTGCCCCTTTTTGCTTAGCGATTTTAATAATTTCAGCCACATCTTGCATAACACCGTGCCGATAACAGACGTGGGTCAGTGAAACGATCTTGGTTCGCTCGGTAATCGCTTTTTCGTAAAAAGATAGCGGAATCGAGTTTTCGACTTCAGGGACATGCATAACTGTCGCCCCACGCCCTTTTTGGGCATGCCAAATCTGGGCCGTTGTGGGAAACGCAAAGTCATCGACGACGACTTCATTGCGCTCACCGCTAAAGTCGATTGAACTCGCAATGGCGTTGACGCTGGCAGAAACTGAGGTTGTTACCGCGATTTCGTTGGGGTGGGCGTGGATTAGCGTCGCGAACGCCCCACGGAGTTCTTCAAGCTTGTTGACCCATAAATCCCACGGTGACCCTAGCTCTTGCCAGTCGGTCAAGTAGTCATCGTAGGCTTGGCGAACCTCATCTGACAATGCCCCTTTAGAACAGCTGTTGATAAAGGCTTTCTTCTTGAAAATTGGGAATTTTTTGCGAATGTTCATTGGTTCGATGGGGCGGTATTCAGTATTCAGTATTCGGTAGGTCAGTAGGTGGCTGAGCTTGTCGAAGCCCACCGGCCTACCGATTACCGGCTTACTAGTCTACAGGTCTGTTAGGTGATGGATAATCAACGATTTTGTCCCATTCATCTGCGGCCGAGCGAGCGACAACCGCCTGTAGCTCACCGTCACCGATGTTAAACACCTCGTGCGGGATGCCTGGCTCGATATAAATAAAGTCACCCGCTTCATGATCGACTGAATGGACCAACCCTTCGCCGTATTCATGACGTACTTTTCCTTTTAGGATAAACAGCATTACTTCAAACCCATCATGGATGTGGGCATAGGCGATGGCACCTGGGGGGACGGTGGCGACGTTCATCGATAGATTTTGTGAACCGACGTTTTTGCCGGATAGACCGGTTTTGTAGCGGATACCGTTCCAAGAGCGATTGGTTGGCCCACCACCCCTCACGGCGTGAATGCCGCCGTGGCTTTCTACATATTGTTTTAGATCTTCTGGTTCGTTTGACATTATATTTCCTCAGTAAATTGTTTTCGTAGGGGGCGAAGGGGTCGGAAACATCTCTTCTCTTCGGAGCCCAGTTGAACCCGACCCCTTCGACCCCTACGGTAAAATTTTAAAATTCCGGCCGTTCTCCACCCAGTTCTACCCAAGTGCCGACACCTTTTTCTACCGCTTTTTTATAGATGTGATGCGCGGCCGCGACATCTTCTATCGCTAGCCCCAATGATTTAAACAGGGTGATTTCTTGATAGCTTGACCGGCCGGGATGTTGCCCGATTAGGAGTTCGCCGATTTCCGCTTCGATGCTGTCTTCATCAATGACACCATCCGCTTTTGCCATCAAAAAATCCCCTGATTCGTTGATGGTAGATTCGCGACGATCAACGAACAAAGCGGCTTGTTGCATCGTGGCCGAGTCGATTTCACGTGCAAACGGCACGCTAGAGCCGACCGCGTTGATGTGTGTGCCTTGGTCAAGCATATGGCTGAAGAGGATCGGTTCAGGGGCGGCGGTTGTGGTGCAGATGATTTGGGTGTCTTTGACACATTCCGCGACAGAATCGGCCACGCTGACCGGCACACCGAATTTGGCGGCCGCTTTGCTCGCAAATTCGGCCGCATGGTCACCGTTACGGCTCCACACCTTGACCCGTTCAATTGTCGGCCGAATTTCAAGCATCGCGGCAATATGGGAGCGGGCCTGAGTGCCGGAGCCTAAAATCGCTAGGTCTGTTGCTTCAGGGTGGGCCAGCAGATCGGTTGCTACAGCGGTTGCGGCCGCTGTCCGGATCGCCGTCATTTCGCTCGCATCCATCAAGGAAAGCAGTCGGCCGTGCTTGGTTTCAAACAGCATCACAGACCCTTGGTGTGAATCATATTCAGTGCCGTGATTGTCGGGGAAGACGCTCACGACTTTGATCCCCATCGCTTCAATCGGTTCTAGGTAAGCGGGCATCATCCCCAAAGCACCGACTTTTTCAGGTAGCCACAAAATCGGCCGGAGTGGTTGAATTGTTTTGCCTTTAGCCAGGGCGGTAAAGGCCCCCCGCATCGCTCCGATCGCTTCGTCATAGGGGAGAAGCTGACCGACTTCGGTCTGGTTGATGATTAGGATTTTCATGCTGGCAAATATAGATGAAAATCAGAAGTTGCCCAGGTCAACGACATGTGGGCGAAATTAGCCATGTTGTTGCCATTTCGGGGCGAGACATTCGCTGTGAATTGACTGAAATTGCCAAACTCACCGTGCGAATGCCATAGCCCCCTACGCAATAAATCGTAGGGGCTACGGCAATTTGATGGCGAACCTGTCGGAATGAGATCAATTTCCACAAATTGTCTCGCCCCGATTTTGATTACCCTCTCAATTTAAAGCGTTGAATTTTGCCGGTAGCTGTTTTCGGCAATGCATCCACGAACTCAACCCAGCGCGGTCGTTTGTAGCCTGCCATCTTTTCTCGGCAATATTCGATTAGTTCTTTTTCAAGTTCTGGGCTCGCGGTTTGATCCGCCATCAGGACCACAAACGCTTTCGGTTTAATCAGGTCAGAATCATCTGTTTTTGAGACGACGGCGCATTCAACCACGGCCGGATGGCTAATAATCGTGCTCTCAATCTCCATGGGGGATGCCCAAATGCCGCCCACTTTCATCATGTCGTCAGAGCGGCCAGCGTGATGATAATAGCCGTCTTCATCGACAAAATATTTGTCACCGGTAAACAGCCAGTCCCCGACAAACGTCTGCTTGCTTTTTTCATATTGGTGCAGGTAGCTGAGTGATATCGAATCTCCTTTTAAGATCAGATTTCCGATGTCCCCTTGGGCTACATCTTTCCAATTTTCGTCAACAATCCGTACCTCAAATCCAGGAACCGGTTTGCCGCTGGCCCCAGGTTTAATGTCGTCCGGCCGATTAGAAATGAAGATATGGTAGACCTCTGTCGCCCCGATGCCATCGATGATGTCTAGCCCCGTTGTCTCTTTCCACTGGTGCCAAATCGGTGCTGGCAGCGCCTCTCCGGCCGACACGCACAATCTTAATGATGATAAATCATAGCTGGTCAATAGATCAGGCAGTGCCAGACTCATGGCGTAGCCGGTGGGTGAGTTGTAGAAAATCGTTGGCTTAAATTTTGTGACCTGGGCCAACACGTCGGTGGCAACCCTGGGAGAGCCAGCAAATAAGACTGTGCTGGCTCCCACAGAGAATGGCATAAGCAGGTTGCCGCCCGTCCCGAAGGTGAAAAATAGCTTGGCCAACGCAAACGTCCGGTCGTTGGCTGTCAGCTTCATGATGTTTTGCCCCCACAAAACGGCGGTGATAATCAGATCTTTGTGGGCGTGCAAAATCCCTTTAGGCTGGCCGGTCGATCCGCTGGAGTAGTTGAGCGTGGCGATATCTTCCCGATGGGTCGTGAACGTGTCACATTCGGCCGATTGCCCGCTAATCCAGTCAACATAAGAAGTTAGATGTTGGATGTTAGGGGATAGTGGCTTCTCCTCCCCTACACTTGGCTTTTCGCCGATCACAATGATGTGCTCAAGCTGCGGGTTTGCTTCGCGGATTGCGTCTACTTTGTCCCATATCGCTTCACTCACGATCAGCACCCGTGCCCGACTATCTTTTAAAATATAGTCGTACTCGGCCGCCGTCAGCAGGGTGTTCATGCCGATGTGGATCGCCCCGATTTTCAGGGTGCCGAAAAAGCAGGCGACCCATTCGGCCGAATCATGCGCCAGCAGCCCCACATATTCACCCGGCCGTACACCACATGCTTTCAGGGCGTTGCCCACTTGGTTTGCCTCGGCCGAAATTTCACGAAATGTCAGCGTGCGTGGGTCAGAAAACAGCGCCTGTTTATCGGCACGTTCTGCCAAATTATGTTCCAGAATTTCAATCGCGTTGTACTGAATGGGTAAATCTGAAGCCTTCATTTTCTCTCCATAAGAAGAAGAGAGGGGAGAGAAAAGAGATAAGCAAGGCATTTGCTCACAGACTTCTTTTCTCTAGTCTCTTCACTCTATTCTTAAAAAATTTTGCATTTGTGTCCGAATCTCATCAGGAATCGGCATACTTTTGACGTCTTGAGGATCGAGCTGGGAAAACACGATCACCTGTTTGATTTGGCAGCGCAGCTCATTGTTATGGTGCGCCTCGATGTTTAATTTGACCGAGCTGTTGCCTAGTTTTTCAACCTGTAATGTGTACTCGAGAATTTCTTCTAAACGGCTGGCGGCTAAAAAGCTGGCCTCAACATGCACCGTCGGAATACCAATGCGTTGGTTGACGACCAGATCGGCGTGTGAGTGGCCTAAGCCATCTTTGAACCAATCTTCGATCACCTGATGGGACAGTTGAAAATAGCGCGGATAAAAGATGAGTCCGGCCGGATCACAATGTTCAAAGCGAACTGTTTTGGTTGTTATGAATGCATTTATCATGATTGCTCACCGGCGCGACGGGCACCGAACACCGACCCACCGGTCACTCATCACTTTTAACCTCATGCGTCGGCGGCCGTAATGCGGCCCGCATCCGTCCGTACTCTTCGCGCTCTTTTTCCGCCAGTTGGAACGCCTGATTGCGGCCAGAATGATATTGTTTGGGCCAGTCGTGCCCTCTGAAGTCATACCACGCAGCCGCCTCGGCCGTGAAGGATGAACTGGTCAGATGCGGCCGAGCCAGCGCAACCAGATCGGCCCGACCTTGCAGCAAAATCGTGTTGACATGGTCGGCGTTGTAAATATTTCCAACCGACATCGTGGGGATATCGGCCTCCATTCGGACAGTGTCGGCAAAGGGGGTTTGGAACATACGGCCGTAAACCGGCTGTTCAAACTTCACCGTTTGCCCCGAAGAGACATCGATGAGATCGACCCCGGCCGCTTTGAGCATTTTTGCTATGGCGATTAAATCAGCCTCGCTCAGACCACCTTCCCACCAGTCAGATGCGGAAATGCGGACCGACATCGGCTTATGGTCGGGCCAAACTTGGCGACAGGCGGCAAACACCTGCAGTGGAAAGCGCATCCGATTTTCAACAGAGCCACCGTATTCGTCTGTGCGTAAGTTGGTGAGTGGGGAGATAAAGCTGGCCAGCAGATAGCCGTGGGCCATATGAATTTCAAGCATGTCGAACCCGGCCTGATCCGCATATCGGGTTGAACGGGCAAACTCAGCCACGATTTGGTCGATGTCGTTTTGATCGATCGCTTTGGGCGTTTGGCTGACCCCATCGATATAGGGGATGGCAGAGGCGGAAAGCAGCGGCCAATTCGGTTCAGCTTCGCTGTCTAGGGGTTGATCAATCCCGTCCCAAGCCCGTTTGGTCGACCCTTTGCGCCCGGCATGGCCCAACTGCATGCACATCTTGGCATCGCTGTTGGCGTGGGCAAAGTCGACGATTCGTTTCCATGCGGCCGTCTGCGCTTCGTTCCAAATGCCGGGGCAGCCGGGTGTAATGCGGGCGTCTGGGCTGGTACAAGTCATCTCTGTAAAGATTAGACCGGCACCACCGGCCGCGCGGCTGCCTAAATGGACCAAGTGCCAATCGGTCGGCATGCCATCTTCGGCCGAATATTGGGCCATCGGCGACATAACGACCCGATTTTTTAATTCCATTTGGCGCAGGCGAAAAGGGGTAAACATCGGCGGCGTATTGGGATGTACGTCTAAATCTTTGTTAAACCACCCCTGAACACGTTCGATAAAAGTCGCATCGCGCATGATTAAATTTTCGTATGTGACCTGCTTCGATCGGGACATTACCCCGAAGGCGAACTGTTCTGGATCCAGGTGCCAATGCCGATCCATCGCTTCGAACCATTTGAGGGATACATCGGCCGAATGTTGCAAGCGGCCGACATCATCACGGCGTAAATCTTCATATTTGGCCAACGCCTCTGGCACAGAGTTTTTCGCCCGAAGCGCTTCGAGCAATGCGGTCGAATCTTCCATCGCCAGTTTTGTACCCGACCCGATAGAGAAGTGGGCGGTTGCTTTGGCGTCCCCCAACAAAACGATGTTGTCTTTGACCCAAGTTTCGTTGCGCACCATCGGAAAGTGAATCCAATGGGATCGATTATCGATGAGCTTGTGCCCATCTAGCCGTTTGGCGAATAGTTTTTCAAGCAGAGGCAGGTGCTCGGCTTTTGAATCATCTAGCTTGTCAAACCCCAAGCCAGCCCACGTTTCTTTCGAAGTTTCGATGACCCAAGTGCTGGCGTTTGCTTCGTATTGATAGCAGTGAGCAACCATCGGCCCATGTTCTGTTTCGAGAAAGTGGTATTCAAAAGAGTCAAATTCACGCGTAGAGCCAACCCAGCAGAAGATGTTTTCGCGCCGATCAATTTGGGTGCCAAAATGATCAACATTGTTTGTGCGGATGCGGCTGTTTAAGCCATCGGCCGCGACAATCAGGTCACTATCGTTAAACGGGGGCTGATCAAGCATTGCGGGATCAAATTCACTTTCGAAATTCAGCTGCACCCCCAATTCACGACAGCGCGCTTGTAATAGCAACAGCAATGATTTTCGCGAGCAGCCTGCAAAGCCGTTCCCCCCAATGACAAACGACTCACCTTTAAAAACGATTTCAACGTCGTCCCAGTAGGCGAAATTGCGTCGAATCGCTTCATAAGAAGGTGTGTCATATTCTTGGAACACACCGAGCGTTTCGTCACTAAAAACCACACCGAACCCGAAGGTATCGTCGTGACGGTTCCGTTCATAGACTGAAATATCGTATTCGGGCCATTCTTTTTTGGCTAGAAGGGCGAAGTAGAGCCCACCGGGGCCACCACCTATCACAGAAATTTTCATAGAATTAGTCGTGTCGATTGTGCATCTGCGTCACAGCTTGACATGTCGCATATTTGAAACGGTCGTAAATAATATGTGATGTAAGTTATCAAAAATATCAGAGTTGTCAAGATGAAATTGAATCGATTCCTGATATACTCGCTCCATGCTTCCAGATCTTCAGACCGTGACCGAGACAAAAGGCAGTACCCAATTTTTTGTCTTTAATTTATTTGCTGACTACATTTTGCCGTACAAAGATGGGTGGGCATGGACGCATGAGCTGCTTTATTTGCTCAACCTACTCGGGGTGAGCGACCGGGCGGCACGCACAACCTTGTCCCGTATGAAGCAGCAGGGGTGGTTTGAAACGATTAAAGACGGCCGACGTAGCCGGTATGAGATTACATCGCAGGGGCGGGAGATTATTGCGCAAGGTGGCAAGCGGATCTTTGAAACACCGATTGACAATTGGGATGGGGATTGGCAGGTAGTGGTTTACTCGTTACCAGAGGAAAAACGACCGCTGCGCAACGAACTACGTAAAAAGCTGGTTTGGTTCGGCTTTGGCAATTTGGCCCCTGGTACTTGGATTGGTGCCCATAATCGGCAGGTGGAGCTTGAGAAAATCGTGACAGAGATGGGGATTCGGGCGCAGGTGTCGCTTTTTAACGGCCGTCGGGTTGGGCTGATGACCGACAATGAAATTGTGGCGAAATGTTGGGATCTAGAGACGCTTGAGCAAGCGTATGCGGAGTTTGTTTCGCGGTGGGAAACTCGCTTTGAGGGGCGCGATGCGCAAATCGCGACGATGTCGGCCGAAGAGCGATTTCGTACCCGCTTTATGCTGACCTTTGAGTTCCAGCCATTCCCGCGTCAAGATCCGAATTTGCCGACGATTTTATTGCCAAAAGATTGGCCCGGTTTTGATGCTCGCCGGTTATTTACCGCTTACCGGCTGAAATTAAATGAAGGGTTGCCGGAGTTCTTTCAGAACCTATAGATCGGTTTGGGGGGTAGTCTCGGCCCACTTAATCCAAGAACGGCCCTTCATCTTCGCTCCAATAGCCGATATAAACACCGACCCGATCTTCATTGTGTGATCCAATCACACGTGCCGCATCTTCATCGCTGATGGTTCCCATTTGCCGCTTACGCATCCAGAGAAAGATTTTTTCATGCATGTCCCGACGGACATCTTCATATTCGGCCGATGCACCTAAGTCCACAAATTCGTTCGGGTCATTGATCATATCAAACAGCTGCGGCCGAAACCCGCCATCCCACAAAATGTATTTCCAGCGTTCGTTTCGCACCATGTAGCCGCGACAGTCTGACGGGGCTAGGCCAAGATTTTGACGTGCTTCCCGGCCGGCGTAACCGGTTTCGATCACCGTGTGATCTCGCCAAGCGACATCTTGCTGACCGTGTAAAAGTGGGATTAATGATCGCCCTTCTAGCTTATGCGGTATCGCTTTTCCACCAGCTAGCTCTAAGAAAGTCGGGGCCAAATCGATCCCCTCTACAAATTTGTCACAAACGGTGCCACGGGTACCGTTTGCTTCAGCAGAGGGGTCAACCACAATCATCGGAATACGCACCGATGGCTCATGGAAAATATCTTTTTCACTTAGCCAATGGTCCCCCAAGTAATCACCATGGTCGCTGGTGAAAACGATCATAGTTTCGTCAGTTAACCCTTTGTCATCCAGCCATCGGATTAACCGGCCGATCTGGTCATCAATCTGTTTGACCAATCCCATATACCCTTTCATGACCGTGTGACGCACTTCGTCCCGAACAAAATGTTTCGATCCTCGAATGTCCATAAACGCTTGATAGACCGGATGTGGATTTTCGAGTTCTACTTCGCTGGCCACCCTGGGTAAAAAGTGCGACTCATTGTACATGTCATGGTACGGGGCCGGAGCCATGTAGGGCCAATGGGGTTTGATATAGCTCAGGTGAATGCACCACGGGGTGTCTCCCATCGCTTCGATACATTCCATCGCCCGTGTTGTCATGTAAGGGGTTTCAGAATGCTCTTCAGCGATATTGGCTCGTTTGTCGTTATGTTGCATGTAAAATCCATTCAGAATGGTGCCGTCGTCCCCGACGGTGCTGTTGGCATTTTGTTGCCATGGATTAGGGGTGTCATACCCCAGTTTGTGCAGATAGTTGTTATAGTTTTTTGCTAGACCAAAGTTTGAAACTAGATGGTCAGGATTGATCCCGTCATCACGTTCAAACGGTTCAAATCCTGCATGGGCCAGCCGCGTGGCTACCGTTGAGTTTGGGTCGATGCCTAGCCGCTCAATCTCTGCGTTGTCTGGCCGGGCGTGTAGTTTTCCGACGACGGCTGACCGATAGCCGTGCGGCCGTAAGTAATCAGGAATGGTTGATTCGCTGGCCCGATTCGGGAATGAGTTCCAATATTGCCCATTGCTAAACATGCTGCGCCCGGTATAGAAACAGCTGCGGGATGGGCCGCATATCGGTGCATTACAATACGCCCGATCAAACCGGACACCACGTGCGGCTAGGGCATCGATATGTGGGGTTTGCAGATGGGGATGGCCGTAGCAAGATAGATAGTCCCAGCGAAGTTGATCGGTCATGATAAAGAGGATGTTTTTTTGAGTTGTCATAGGGTTTGGTCTAACTATTTTTTATTGAAAACAAATACAGTTTTTCATACGAGTCGGGATAGAAGAAGTCAGATTTAAGCGTAAATCCTAGTTTTTCTAGCAATCTGATGGACCTGTGATTTGCAGGCGAAACAATCGCCAAGATATTGGCATCGTTCAAGTGGGATTTGGCAAAGCTAAGGGCCCCTTCAGCCGCTTCAAACGCATACCCCTGACCACCAAACGCCTCAAGAAAGGCGAAACCGATATCAGCATGGTCTAGCTGATCCCGATTTACAAAGCCACAGATCCCAATCGGTCGGCCGGTTGTTTTTAAGGCAATTAGCCATAGCCCAGAGCCATGCGCAGCATAAGCTGCCATGATTTTTGTCTCGATATACTCGATCGCCTTTTCGGTTGACTGGATGTTGTGTTGTGCGATGTACTTAAGCCACCCTGGTTCATTCATTAACTCGAGGAAAAAGGGGGCATCGGTCGTCTTGGCTTCTTTGAAAATCAATCTGCTGGTTGAAATTGGTATCATATGGGGTCCTTTTATTGGGGTTAAAAACGCCGTGGCTGCCATTTTGTTAAACGCGCTAGGGGCGGATCGCTTTTGCCATGCTTTAATTAAAGAGTTCCTATTGTGTTCCAAAGGATCCTCACTGTTTAGCTCTAAATCATAGCTCATATATTTGTGAACGATTTCAAGATCCCTGCGCGCATCCCCAGCGCCACGATCTCCTCGGGCTAGTTCACGTCGCTCCAACTCCTCAAGCGAACAGTGCAGCCCCACGCAGAAGACGTCGAAGCCGGTTAATAAATCAAGTAAATCATCTCGCCATTCTTGTTCTTCGATGATGTGGTCGATGACCAAGTTGTTTCCTGCACCGGCTAAGGCGGGCCAGCAGCGATGGTACCCTGCAAAGACGGCCGGACGGATCCGTTGCCACTCTGATCTTTCAACTTTTGGTAGGGCGTAGGAATCGATAAAAAGATCAAATGAAAAGCGCAAAAAAGGTTCTGGCAGCTGGTCGCGCACGGCCGCTGCCAGCGTTGATTTTCCGGCGCTCGACGCTCCGTTGATGAGGATGATTTTTCCCTTTTGCATTTTTATCTAACCATGAACTATTCTTGCCTAGTCTATTCCCACAGCTCTTGCCATCTTTCGGGCAATAATTCCTTCAGGGTAATAACCTTGTCGTTGCCTAGAATAATCTCGGTGTTTAAATTTTCACGATCAGCCTGATACATCATTTCCCTGCATCTTCCGCATGGAGGCATACATTTGTAATCGTTACTAACCGCTACGATCTTTTTTATTTTCGATTCGCCATTCTTTAGCATTTCAAGAATCGCACCTGTTTCGCCACAATAGCCGATGCCACATGCCCCCGAAAAGCTCATGCCGGTATACACAACGCCCGTCTCTGTTAACAATGCTGCACCCACATACCCGAGCACAGCTTCGGCCGTTAATTGTTTTTCATTCGAGAGCGCCTTCGCCTGCTCAAATAATTCATTGTTGCTAATCATTTTTACCTTTTGTTGGTTGTTTAAATTTTGTTGCTGATTTCAACCAGATTCCGATCTGGGTCAGAGAATTGAATCGATATCCATTATCGTTTCGCCGTCACTTTTACCTCGATGATCGCACCGGGTACAGCAAGTTCAGTTACCCCAACGGCCGTCCACGCCGGATAGGGTTCTTTGATAAACCGATCTTTGATTTCTTTAAAATCATTTAGGTGTCCTTGAAGGCCAACATGGTAGGTGATCATGTCGACGACATCATCGAAGGTTAGCTCTGCCTCATCTAGGGCCGCCTTGACGTTTAAAAACGCCTGCTCGAACTGTTCTTTCGGATCATCCGAGTTAGTGCCGTCTCTGCGAGTACCGGTGCAGCCGGATACAAAAAGAAAGCCGCCGCTTTCAACCGCCAAAGCGTAGTGCCATTTTTCGTACGTTCCCTTAAAATTTTCTGGGACAACTACTTTTTTCTTCATTTTTTATCCTCCGTCAATTGCCATAATTCTGCCACAATATCGTTTTATTCTCCTTCTAACAATCAAACCAATTCATTTCTGCGGTCGCCTTTATCAATATCCGCGACCACAAGATTATTTTTGACAAAGGTAAGTTAGAAGGAAAACGATTATGAAGGTTCGGAATTATTTTATTTATAGCTTTATTTTTTCACTTTTGGTTCTGATCTTGTCGGCCTGCCAGCCGGCTCGATCAGCGCCAGAAGCGCCGGTTGCGGCTGTGAAACCGGCCGGGAGTTCAGCCGAAATGGTAGCTGAGCCCGCCAATGGTCAGCTTGATGAGATCGACGGTCAAATGTTTCAACAACTTTCCAAAACGTTTGCGCTTTTTAGAGAAAGAAGCGCAGATATTTGGAACGAAGATTATCGGTTGGATCAGATGTCATTGATGTTGGTTCGTACAAACGGTGAAGGTGATCAATATGCGTATCTGTTGAATCATCCAAACGCCGAGAATATGGCTGATGCTCAATCGATACTTCTCGCGGCCGAGTTGAATTTGCCGAAGGTTTATCGTTTTGACAAGATTCCGAATGCAACTGCCATTGCCGACGTTCCGAATTTTGACTTTAATGCAGTTATTGACGGTGTTGAAACCTATGTCATGAAATATACAACAGCTGAGATTGATGAATTCTCATCCCCAATCACATTCGACTGGTCATTGTTTGTGGCGCATGAGGGGCTCCATGATGCTCAAGATAGTTGGAGAGAGGCCCCCAGCAATGGACAAGACACGGCCGGGTATCCACTTGAAGCCGATCATATCGCTTTGATCATGCTTGAAGACGCGGCGATTAAAGCGGCCCTGCAGGCAGAAGATCCGGCTGCCAGAGAAGGGGCGATAAAACAAATTGTAGCCATCCGACAAACACGCATAAACCGTTGGGACGCGGTTCGGCTTTTAGATTTGCCGCAAGAGCAAATGGAAGGCTCTGCACGCTATATTGAGCACACTTTAGGGAGCTTGGCTGAATATGGCACCACCAATCTATCAACGTTTGAAACCGCTTTAGAACCGGTGCCACAAAGCAATGTACGTGATTCATTGGCCTTCGGCCGATTTTATTCAACCGGGGCTGCCCTGAGCCTGTTTGTTGATCAGCTCAACATTCCAGATTGGACAAAAGCGATAGAAGGTGGGAAATCACAGTTCGATTTGTTGGCCGCTCACTTTGATATGAGCGAGTCTGAGATTGCGGCCCAGCTTGAAGACGCGAAACAGACATACAAATTTGAAACGATGTTGCCCCTAGCCAAAAGCGCGGCCGAAACAGCAGCATCAGAACCAACCGATATTTGGGGGGATTCGGGCTAGAATTTAATGACCAACCGCATAAAGAAGATTGAAAGGGCCGCGTATTTTGATCGGCTCAAAGCGGGTGAACCCCGCCTCTTGCATCAGCGCTTCGGTCCGCGCAGGGCCAAGACAAGAGCCTAACCCAGGGCCGCCTTGGGCCAGAGACTGAGTCATGCAATGAAACATGCTGAATCCGTAGAACATGGCGCCGATCGGATGAATGTTGTCTTCTAAATTGTCTCCAGAACGTATTTCTAGCACCAAGAATGTGCCGCCTGGCTTGAGCCGTTGATGAACCGATTTAAGAACTGCGGCCGGATCTGCTAAATCATGGACACAATCAAAGGCGGTGATCAGGTCGAAGCGTTGGTCGCTGGGTAAAGTTTCGATTGGATCTGTGAAGAACATCGTTTGATCTGCAACTCCCGCGACCTGCGCCGCAGCCCTGGCCGTTGCGATTGAGGGGGGATGCAGATCAACACCTGAGAAACTTCCCGCTGGGAACGCCTTGGCGAGCGTAATCGTCACTGTCCCTGCACCGCACCCCAAGTCGAGCCCGGTCCCACCGGCCGACAATTTGTCAACCAACCCTGGTACAGCGGGTAACCAATCCTCACACAGACGTTTTTCATAAATGCCCCGGTTCATCAGATCAACAGATTCATGCACTTCATGATGAAACTCATTGTATGGCAGTCCACCACCGTGGTGAAATGCTTCCACAACCGCCGGAGCCGCTTGTAGCAAGCCGGGCATCCCATGAAAAATACCACCCACGTAATGATCTGTATCTTCTGAGGCGAATAGATACGCATGTTCCGGCGGAAGCTCAAAGGTGTTTGCTTCAGGGTCGTAGTCGAGATATTCGGCCGCGACCATGCCGTGTAGCCATTCTTGAACATACCTGTGGTTTAACTCACTGGCACTCACCACATCCTCTACCGACATCGCTCCTTTATCCGCCATTGTATTAAATAATCCGGTACGTACACCAAGATACAGAAGCCCGCTTGTTGTTGCCCCAGCGGCATCCCGATACGCACGGTCTGCACATGCCCGAAGTTTAGCTTTATCCATTTTGTCTCCTAAAATTATTTTTTGTGGTCCGAAGGATGATTAACTCCGTCATTGACCGGGATGCCTTCAATTGTTAATGGGTTAATTCCCTCAAGGCAGGCGACGTTAAATCCGTATTGGGTCGGGTTAGACCGTCGTTGATGATGGGTATAAATGCCGCAGTTGCTGCAAAAATAATGTTTGGCCGTTTTGGTGTTAAATTGATAGAGGGTTAAAGCTTCCTCGCCCGACAGAATTTTGATTCCAGCCAATGGCACCGATGCCGCAATCGCACCCCTGCGTCTGCACATTGAACAGTCGCAGCGTCGCACATTAATCAAACCATCAGGCAAATCCAGTTCAAACTGCACGGTGCCACAATGGCAGCTCCCTTTGTGTTTTGGCTGAATATCGACACCATCTACTTGTTTTAAATTGATTGTCATTTTTATTTCCTTAGAATTGGGGGTTTTTTATCTTAACCCTTTAGGGGCTAAATCTCCGATAGATCCTTCTAAGTCGGGCGGAGTATCCTCCCGCTCACTTTTGGCTGTTGCAGGCAGCGGGGTGTCAAAATAATAGTCAGGATCAGTTTGCTGCTTTTGCCATGTGTCTCGCATTTCTTGCCACGCTTCGCGCAATGTGCGTGGCTCAGGCATATCGTGTGCGACCGCCTCGTGTAGTTTCTTCAAATTGTAGCAGGGGACTCCCGCAAACATATGGTGCTCGATGTGCCAGTTCATACGCCAATATAAAAAGGAGCCAAGGGGATTTAGCTTGATCGACCGGGTGTTTTTGCGAAAGTCCGGCAGCTCTTCACGCAGGCCACAATGCTGCGTTAGCCCCACAAAATAGGCATACCAGTTGGCGATAAACGGTGCAACGGGCAAAATCAAAATCCAGACCCACTGACCGGACCAGATGGCGGCGGCCGTGATCGCCCCATGCCCCAGCAGCAAGATGCGCGACCACCAAATCGACTTGCGATGCTCATCCGGCTGGTCCGCATGTAGCGCGTGTAACCATTCGTTGATCGGCGTTTCCGGATCACCGACAATGCCAAATGCCCCCAAGAAGGTGACCGCAATTGTTGATAGCAGTCCTCCTTTTCCAAATACCCGGCCGCGCTGTGTCAGCAGATTAATCGTAAACATCTGCAACATAAAAGTGGAAGCCAGCGTCGGTTCAAGGGGGAGCAGATTTTCCCGGTCCCCTTCCGGGTGTAGGGTGTAACGATGGTGATAGGTATGGCTGCTAGCATAGTCAAACGGATCCCACCAGCTTAAAAAGCTAAACAAATAAAGAAAGACGGTGTTGAGCCATTTGGTGTTAAACACCGTCCCATGCCCCAATTCATGGGGAGCCACACCGACAAAAAAGCTGGCAATGGTGCCATGGAGAAAGAGAGAAATGGCGCATAGAATCCAGTTTTGCTGTGCCCAAAAGGTGTAAACCAAGGTTCCCGTCACTGCAAACAGGGCCAGATGGCCACCAGCTTGAAACCAACCTTGTGCATCACTTCGTTTAGATAGTTCTTTTAGCTCTTTAAAATCGATCGGGCATCGATACCATTTGACACGCAGGCTTTTGCGAACGTCAGCAAGCGGTTGATATTCCATCCTTTTCTCCTACTGCAGGCCGTTGTGGTTGAGGTTCGAATGGTACCGAATCAGAGAAGTCTGTCAATGTGACGCCTCCTGTTTATTTGCGAAGTTGCCAAACAAAAAGGATTTACGCAATATGGTTTGGTTGGGGAGGAGCGGTGTTTCGCTTACATTCGTTCGAAGCCTAAGTTTTAATAATTGGTGTTACGCGCATTCTCGCCAAAGACAAGAAAAGTCTTTGAAAATCAAGTAGCTTCCAGAGTTCATTTAGACTTTTCTTGTTTAGAGCGTAGAAAATGAGCAAATAAAAAGGGCCAAGGCATTACACCTTGACCCCTGTTTGAATATCAACAGAGATGTTTTAAAAACATCTAAATCGATGAGGTGTGACTTATCGCACCAGAATCGGTAGGAATACGGTTGTGCCATCTCCCCCTGGTTCTGAGGTCGAGCCGGTTACTTGAACGGTCAACGTGCTGTTGCTATTTGCAGGATCGATGACCGTAAATGTCCCGGCCGTTTCAAACGCCATCTTGAAGCTTTCACCCGGTGCCATCAGCCCGCTCGACTCACCGAGTTCATCACTCACTGCACCATGCATGCCGCTGCCGGTGTTGATGAATTTCACAACCCATCCAGCTTCAACTTCTATGAATGACTGCTCGAAGCCGCTTTCGCCAATGCCGATATCGATATTCGATGGGGCAGGTCGTGCCTCGATCAAATTAATCGAGCTGGCGATTTGTCCGTCTGTTACTTCTAGGACGCTTGTGCGGTATGTTTGATACCCATCAGCAACCACCACGAGTTGGTACTTTCCGTTTGGTATCGTTAGTGAATAACCACCGTCCCCGGTTGTTGTCACCGGATTGCTCTGACCTGTTGCGCTTCCATCCCAAGGGGCCATCACAGTCGTTGTTTCACCGCCAAAAGTGGTCGCTTGCTCGGCTAAGATGAGCATTTGTGCGCCACTCACACCTTCACCGGTCAATGCATCACTTACCATGCCACTGGTTGGTTCTTCAACCGTGAACGTATCTTCATAGGTTGTACCATCGCTTTCAACAGATACGATCATTGACGACGGGGCGCGTTTGGCTTTACTTGGAACCTGCACGACAACTTGATAAATTTCATCAACAGGAGTGCTGAAGTTGTAAGTTTCACCACCAAGCTGAATCGACAGAGTTGGATTTTCATCCTCGCCGCAATACATGATGGCGGCTTTGTAGCTGGCACCAGGTTCAAGCAGGTATTTATAAGACTCGTTTAACAAAATATCTGTTTGATGGGCCTCGGCCGGTATTCTTCGTTGCTTGCCTGTTGCTTCGTTTTCAAACACAAGCGACCCACGTACGATGTCGTTGGTACAGCTCAAATCAATCGGCTTGGATGGGGGGCTTTCCTTCCCATTTTTATTCACATAAGTGAATGTCCATGACCCCATCTGAATCCCATCACCAATCACAAAGCCTAAATCTTTGCAAGGGATGCCATCGCACATTTCCATGTCATCACCGACCTGATTTCCATCTACATACATGCGGAAGTGGGTTACATCAGGATCGTTGGTTTCAAAAATGAAATTGTACGCACTTGGAATGGTGTCATCTTCAATTGATCGAACGCATGTTAAACAACCGTGCCAGCCCAAGCTGACTTGAGGCGCCAACCGGGATTTTACTGGCCAAGCTTCATAAAAGTGATTGTTGTTGCTTAGCCGGAAATCAGCCTTGCTCTTCACAGAAATGGTCGCGATAGCCTGAGCACCTTCGACACCCCGGACACAGGTTAAACAGCCGGTCCAACCTAGCACGATTTCGCCAAATTCTCCGGGGTTAAGACGGTCAATCTTAAACGTCCCTAATCCTTCTTCTAGATTAAGTTCTTTGTCGCACCCGTCACATTTCAGTCGGCTAAAGCTGCCAAAGTCAATCAGCGATTGGGGTAAATCAGCTGTGATTTCGACATCTTCAGCCGTTTTGTATCCCTCATTCCGGAAGCGGATCACCATTTCCCCGTCGACTTGTTTGATACCGGGGAAGTTTTGCGCTTCAGCGGGCGCATGAGTGCCCGGCCGGACAAGGTCAACGTCAATGGCCATATCGGCATCGTACCCATTGTCAGCATTTGCAACCGCATCGGATGCAACAAAATAATAATCCTCAGTTTCACCCGCAAAGTAGACAAAATCTTCTCCTCGGCCGTCACCGTATGGAATCGCTGCACCTGAATAGGCATCTTTGTTTGATTCAATAGCTGTCAGCATCACTCGCATCCAAGCGGGTTCATCTGGCAAGCCGAACGCTTGTGGCCAATTAATCAGTGGAGAAGTGACAATCACACTGTGGGTCCCTACGCCTAAAGCGACAGGGTCAAATGTGTGATCAATGACGATGTGTTCGTGATCATTGCTAGCAGGGAAACACAAGCCTGGTCCATTGCCCCATCTCCCGTCTCTGTCACTATCTAGCCAAATATTGATATGTGCTAATCCATCAGCATCATTGTTTGTAAAGAACGTGATGATCTGCGGCGTGATGGTTACCTCAACAGGGATTTCAACATCGATGTTGCATTGGTCCGGTAGAGAGATCGCTGTTAGATCAACCCCATCATCAAACAAATCAAGATTGTGCTCATCTGGCCCAATCGATGGCTCGATATTGTTTGAACCATCTGCATCCCAATTGCGGTCGATGGCAAATTCTGGGCTAACGCCTGCGCCTAGATGGAACAAATTCGAAAGTCGATGGGCCGGACCCTTAATTTGAAAGGGTGGTGCCGGTAAAATGCTTGGGTCACGGGCCAATGGGTAGCGTGCCATCGCTGTTCCAGGACCATAGGCGTTCATGATGACACCAAAATGGTTATCGCTTGAAGGTGCATCACCAAAATCACGCATCCGCCAAATTAAATATAAGAGGAATAAGTTGTCAGGAGCACGATTTTCATCCTCTTGTAGACAAGTTTGTGACCCAACTTGCTGAGCACAGAAGTCGATTGAAAGGGGGATTTGGGAATCATCTTCCACCACACCGTCAATTTGAGCGGTTAGACCTAGCACCTGCAAACTGTCTCCGGCAAGTACGCGCATACGATAAGTCGTTAGCTCAGTTTCTGTGTCTTCGCTTAACACTTGAAGCTTGTACCCATCTGGGGGGCCAAGTTTGATGTTTGATGCCGCCTCTACAACAATCCAAACTTCCGCTTTTTCTTCATTGTTGTTTTTGATACCCAACAGAATGTTGTCACATTGGGTCATGCAGGCCGCCTCGAATGGGAGCGAATCAAAATCTTCGATCTTTTCCGGCCGATCTGCACCGTTTGAGAACACGGCCGCTTTAAAATTGACCAAATCCGGGTCAAAGCCGCTGTCATCTTCGATTAAAATCGTTTCTTTCAGCACCATTTCTGTTCCATCAGGTAGAAGAATGGTTAAACGTGCCCCGGCCGAACAGCTGCCTCCATTTGAGCAACTATCCGCTTTGTACAGGGTTTTCACGTCGATTTGGCCACCAGAGCCGATTTCACCTTCCCACTTTAAGCCGTTTATTTTTTCTGAAAAGATGATTTTCTCCGGCCCTGCGTCGGTAAATTCAGCCTGTGTTTTCCCTGTTGGAATCAGACCTGAAACCTCGAGAAGGAAACCATATGTGCCAGGTGCACGCTTCTTGGAAAGTTCTTCTAAAAGAAAGTTTAGTTCAATCGGGTCACCTGGATGATTTATTTCTTGGCTCGTTCCAATCTCTAACGACGCCTTGAACTCTTCCCCGGCGGGTGGATCCGGTTTGTCAGAATAGGTGAATTCCGCTTTGGTTTCAATTGTTTCTGTTTGGGCAGATTTAAACTGGGCCAGCAAGAAATCTTTGCATTCAGGATCCTCACACTTTGTTGGGTCAATTTCAACAGGCAGCAAGAAGTTTGCTGTCCCATCTGCGCCCGTAGAAACGGGCCAGATAATCGACCGGCCGTCGATTTTCCCTTCACCCACTTCACCATTGACCGCTTGAACTTTGTAGTTGGTTGGCATAAGTGGAATCGGTGTTTCAGGGATGATCATGATAATTTCCCCATCTAACGTTCCTTCACCGCCATCGCGACTAAATTTAAGCTCGACAGTCCGATTAAGCTGCTCGCCAATCATCAAGATTCCGAGATCTAACTCGCCTATCTCATCTTTTGGAGTCGTATAATTAAACTCATTTTCCCAAACAACCACGTTTCCATTGGCATCAGAGCCGTACGCTTGATGGGTGTAGGTACAGGCTTCAGCCCCGTTTGCGCAGGGTGGCATACCGATATTAAAGCCAAGAATAACTTGGCCCCCTTCAGCGATTTGACCCGTTGCCTGCATCCCGTCTCCATCTTTTGTCTCTTCAGGCGTAAATCCTTCAGCATCCTTAAGCTCTATTTTGGGATCACTAATATTTTTCCAAGGAATTCCTCGGTACCCTAAAATCACGTTGTCAGTCGATGTTCCTTCTGATCGTTCATAGATCATTTGAACACGATATTCATTCGATTCCCCTTCAACCGGTTTTACATTGACCACCAAATCATCGGCAATAATCGCTTTGAAGTTGCTCCCTTCAATATCGGCCGACGTGCTTGCCTCTTTTCCGTCACTATCGGTAACACGAAGCATACCGGTCAGCGTGCAGCTATTTGCATTCTCTGGGCATCCGCCAAACTTAAGCGGTACCTGCATGCGCAAGCGGCCGCTGCCTAAGTCAGTACCTGATATGGTAATGATGTCTGAATCAATCGAGGGTTTTGCATCGTCGACCCCTTCTATCAGGATGTCACTCTCATCCCCGTTAACAGCCATCCCTTGAGGCAATAAGAACTGCACCGTAAAGGGGGGCGTTCCTGACTCTTCGGTCCGTTCAACAACAATATTCGCATTCAATTCAGGGTTATCGATAGAAACCGTTGACGTGCTGAATTTTAAGCTTAGATCTATCGCTTCCGGGGCCGCCAGCGCCCCCGAGAAAAACCAGAAACTCATTGCGGCGATCGCCACAGCCGAAAATAGTCCGACTAATTTCTGTTTCATTAACATACCTCCAATTAGGTTTTGTAATGTGATTCGTTGTAGGGAAACAATCACACAATCCATTAAGGAGGTTAAGCTAGCAAATCGGCCGTTACACTGGCGTTACAGGAGATCTAAGTTGATCAATTAAAGTCGGCGAGGCTGTCTCAATAAGCATCGGCCCGTTGCTAAAAATCTGTCAGGCTGGTAATCATTTGTACCTCATCGGGTGCAACCAAGTTGTCTCGATTTAGCCAGATGCCGTTTAGCCCGGCCGCTTGTGCACCAAACGCATCTTTTTCTAGATTATCCCCGATGTAGGTGATCTGATCCGGTTTGAGATTAGCGAATTCACAGGCAAGCTCAAAAATCCTCGCATCCGGTTTTGCATATTTGGCACTTTCGGCCGTTATTACAAATTCAAAGTAATGGTCGATACCGGTTCGTTTCAATTTAAGCTCTTGCTGCGATTGCGCTCCGTTGGTCAAAATCGCCAGCCGAGTGTCCGCATGGGCGTTCAAAAAGGGTAACGTATCTTCAAAAACGGCCCATGACGCTTCGTAATGGACAAGGTGGTTGGCAAAAATCTCATCCGCTTGGGCCGCAGGCAGCCCTGGTTCTTGAAAAATCTTTCGGATACGACGACGGCGCTGTTCTTGAAAGCTCAGCTCCCCTTTTGTAAAAGCACGAAAATAGACGGCCGCAACGGATGCCCACTCGTCGGCAAATGTTTGTTTTGAATAGTTAGGGATGTGAGACGCAAATTGAGCCCCAAATTTTTGGGCGGCTGTCCGTTGTGCGGCTGTGTGATTAATTAGGGTGTCATCGAGGTCAAGTAGGATCATAGAAGAAGGCGTGTGTCGGCCGGAAAACCGGCCGACATCATAAAAAACTTATTCTGCACCCTAAGACTCCGGCGTGAGCTCAGTCGAACGCTTGTCGCAGGGCAGCAGATTTGCAATTTTAAATCGTATGAGGCTTACACAAAAAAGTCAGGGGCTAAGTCGACACCGGGTGTTACCGCATACTTTTCTAGATCTGTGATCCCTTCAGAGGCAAGTACCTCATCATCCACAAAGAAATTGCCGTTGCAGTCAGCCTTGTTGCGGCGTAAAACATAATAGGCGGCGTCCGCCATAATCGTCGGCCAGCGCGAAGCTTTCACCATAGCGTCTCCGCCTAACAGGTTTTGTACGGCCGCCGTTGCGATTGCGGTGCGTGGCCATAGCGCATTGACCCCTACCTTGCCACGGAACTCTCCCGCCATCCCCAACACACACAGTGACATGTTGTATTTTGCCATCGAATAGGCGACATGATTTTTAAACCAACGTTCTTCAAAATTAAGCGGCGGAGAAATATTTAAAATATGTCCGTTTTCAGCCTTTTTTAAGTAAGGCAAGCATTTTTGCGAACACAAATAAGTTCCCCGGCCGTTGATCGAATGCATCAGATCATACCGTTTCATCGGCGTTTCGAGCGTACCTGCTAAGAAGATCGCACTGGCATTATTGATTAAGATATCGATGCCGCCAAAATGATCGGCCGCTTTTTCAACCGCTTTCTCAACATTTTCTTCGTCCCGAATATCAACTTTGATCGGTAACGCTTTTCCGCCAGCTTCTTCAACTTCATCGGCGGCCGTGTAAATGGTGCCCGGCAACCGTGGATGCGGTGCTTCCGTTTTTGCAGCGATGACAATGTTGGCACCTTCACGTGCTAAGCGTACAGCGATTTCTTTGCCGATTCCTCGGCTAGCACCAGAGATGAATACAGTTTTGTTTTTAAAATCCATGATATTTTTGGGATAGAGACATGAGATAGTGATAGGGACGTTTGCAATGTTAGAATCTTCGTTTCAGAGTAATGCCTCGCTAGAGCACGTTCCCTATCTCTATCCTCTCTCTCTTCTTCTCACTCCATTGTCTCGTTCATCATCACCGGTTTTTGCGGTGCATCGGTGGCTAATAGGTCAAGGGTCGCTTTTAGGATACGTTTTTGCTGCTCCGCATCACCTGGGGCACCCATGGTAGATCCTCGATTCAGTTTGGTGAAGGTGGCGCGGGGTGGGTTTGTGACCCGTGTACGGCCCCCATTCCAGCTGGTTAATGTTGTTGCGATTCCCGCTGCTTCTAGACCACGTGCGATCAGTCCCACGGACTGAGAGCAGATCGGTCAGGCAGGGACCAACAAAGCGGCCGTCACCTCCATCTCTTTACACGCTGCCAGCACCGCCGGAATCGTCTCGTCTTCAACACGGGTAATGTCCGGTTGATATCCCATAAAGCTGATGATGTTGGGGGCTAGCGAGCCGATCTCACCCGCATCAACCATCTCTTGCAAATGGCCCATCGGCAATAAGACCTGACGGTCTTTGTTGGCGGCCGTGTGGTCATAATGGGTATGGCTAATCGAAAAATCTTCAGGCGGCATATCGCTGGGCAGCAGGCGGATATCATATCGGCCGTACATGTCCGGTTCATCAAACGGTTCTTGTTCACCTTCGATATAAAAACCACCGGTTGTGATGACGACCAGCTTGCTTTTTGAAAGATCCACGGCCGGGCCACTCACTGTGGTTGTGTTTTTGGGCAGGTTATAAGCTTTCCAATTAAGCTCACCTGTTTCAGAATATATTTTGTGCCAGCCAGCTTTAAACTCAGCCAGCCACTCGTCACGATTATCAATAATTGTCATCGGTTCTCCTGCAAATTAGATATATTGTAAGTCGGTAATTTGTGAATCGGTATGAGGCGAACCTAGCTTACTGATACACTGAAAACTAATCTACTTGAAAAATGGTATAGAAAAAAATGAACCGAGCAAATTTCCAAAGTGTCATCTGTTATGCTTCTAATTTTTTCTAAAATACTTATAATGCCTGTCTACAATTTTTAGTTGGCCATTCTAGCCCTTGCCTTGCCCCTCGCTGACAATACAACCAAATAATCTTTTTGCCTACGCTATGACCGTTTTTGTTTCTTAAGAGCCAAAATAACCCTTTAAATAGGGCTGAATTCAAAAGAAGGAAATTTTATGCATATCAAAAAGCCATTTACAGAGAGATCGTCATTTGCTAATCAAGCAAGGTTCAAAGTTAGAGCTTTGATGTTTATTGGAATCAACTTAATTTGCCTGTTTTTCTTACTCGATGGATTGTTAATGCCCCCTGCAACCGCCTCTCAAACACAATCTGGATTCGACCTGCACATTCAATCGGCCGATTTGAATCCAGTTGTCTCTCAACCAGTAGGTCAGTCTGTTAGAGAACCGGAACGGGTATTGGATTGTGCTGTCAATCCATTCGGAAACGTACACGATCTATTTTTAGAAGACGAGGTCTTTTTAAGTTTTACGGCCGTAGGCGGCTTTGACCCAGATGTCACCGCCTCCATGCTGAATGAAGGGGACAATGCTCAAGGAAAATCCCAACTTTTAGAAGCTGGCGGTTATTACGGTGATACTGATCCAAACGGACAGAACCTTGCGGAACATGCGGCCGGTGCGGCCGATATCGATGGAGATGGACATACAGAATTTTTCCAATCGATTATCAATGGGAACAACACATGGTATTTACTGACGTATGATGATCCAAATTTGAGTGCACCGACATACACTCTGATGAGTAATCGGCCGTACGCAGATCTAGCTACAGCATCGGGTAATATTATCGGTTCAGGCACACCTGAGGAGCAGCTTGTTATTGCCGCTGTTGAGCAAGGCTCCGGCAGCGCAGATGGTTATGTCAATGTGGTTGTGCGGAACTCATTTGGGGTAGAAGCTCGATGGTCATCAAACACCAATAATCGGAAGCTATCCTCGCTGCTGGATGTGGCCGTTGGGGACTTTAATGGAGACGGTCAAGATGACATCGGGGTTTTGATGTTGCGTAACAATCAGAGCTTGGAGCTGATCTTGCTAGAATACGATGCAAATCATGATGTGGGAGCGTTGGCAAATGCAGAATATAGGCTCAAGCCATTTGCCGGGGGATCAACCAGTTTTAGTCCTGGTATTCCCTCAGAAATCAAACTTTTAACCGGCCGGGTCAATGGAGACTTCAGAGATGAAGCGGTAGTCGTTTTCAACAATCAGAATGTAGATGATCATTTGATTACCGTTTGGTCTTACTCATACGACCCCATCAATCTAACTTTAGATCACCTCACAGAATTTGATCACTCAATTGCATTTGCGGCCGGAAAATTTGAAATGGGTGCAGGGATGGGTGAAATCAACGGGGATTTCTTACGTGATGAAATCGCCATCGTTTACCCAGATGAGAGCAGCCTCAATATTGAAATTTTGGGTGCAATCAATCTAGATGCACCGACCAGAACGTTGAGTACGCTCGAAACTTGGAGCTATGCCTGGACCGAGGATACGGCTGAAGCTGATTTCTTGGACGTTAGCGTAGGCGATCTCAACAATGATGGGGCGGATGAGGTTGTGGCCGCCTATGATGATAGCCGTGGCTTGGAAGCGATCTATGTCGATTGGCACAACCTCACCTCAAATACCCTCACCGGCACCTTAGACCTCGATCCGCAAATGTTGAACTCTCCGGTTTCAATCGCCATGGGGGATCATGATGATGATTCGCTGAGAGCCTCTTACTCGGGAAATTGTGTTGAGATTCAAGAAGACAATGTGACCAGTGTTTACTTCCGGCCGCCGCTGTGGCGAAACATCCAAGATCCGGTTGATTTATACGGCCGTGGTTTTGTTGGCTTTAGCACCACAGCGTCAGAAATGGAAGAAGATCGGCTTGGCTCCGAACGTAGCACCGCAACTTCTGGATACATCGGGGCAGGGATTAGCATCGATTACAAACTAGCTTCTGTTGAACTCAGCGCTAAAGCGACATTTGCAGAAGAATATGCCCACAGCACCGGAAGGGGCACAATCAGTGAGACAACAACGACCGATTTAATTGAATATGGCGCGGGGCGCAACTTTGCAGTGGGGGATGAATCAACCTACTTTTGCTACAGCTACAACATAACCCAAAACGGAACACCGACTGGTGATTCATCTTCGGTTAGGAGCTGCGAGCTGGTTGATTCAATCACCGATAATACAAGCTTAGATGTGCGTGATGTGAATGCGGCTGTGCGTGAAACCAATCTGAACAAAACGCTCGAATGGATCCCTACGACCCGAGACTGGGCCAGTTTGCCTTTGTTCTGCATCACCTGTACGGCTCAGAGTAGTACGAGTGGTGGTGCAACAGCAGGACGTGCGGTCGATGGTGATTTAACCGGTGAGCCTAGCTTGATGACCTCAACCAATGTCGAGAATTATCCATGGTGGGAAGTGAATCTTGGAGAGCTAGAAGAAATCACCAAAATTCGGGTTTGGAATCGGGAAGATCTAGCTTCTTGCCCGGCCAATAGCTGTGATGCTCACTTGTCGAACTTCTATGTCTTTGTCTCGGAGACGCCATTCCAAGCGACAGATACCCCGACCGATTTGCTTGCCAATCCGAACGTCAAAGCCTACTCGCTCGACAGGATTAGCTCGGTCTTGTCGCCAACGGTAGGCACAGACTTTCCGGCCGGGCGTGTGAGCACCTTCTTGACCCTTCAATCAACCATCTCAGGCACAAGCCCCATCGAAGGGCAATATGTGCGGGTTCAGATTGATCGGCCAAGCGCTCAGCTACAGCTTGCTGAGGTACAAATCTTTGGCACCAACCATGTAGAGCCAAACCGATATCCGCTTGATGTGCGTTCAGGGTCAAACGGCATGTTCCAAGCGCTACTATTTAATCCATACACACCTTCTCCGACCAGCCAGTGGATTGATGTGCGGGGGGAGTTGTTGTGGGCCGGACATAAAAACGACAATTCGCGAATTGAACTCGATGTAGGTGAAGGGGACTCTGATGCGGCTTGGTCTCGTCAAACAAGCCAATCTAGTACCAGCTTTGCTTCTTCAAGCATCTCGCAAAAGAAGAGCGTTGGGTACCAAATCGACTTTTCAGGTGGAGCAGTGGCTCAGATTCAAGCGGGTGGAGGACAAGAATTTAGCACCGGTATCTTTACCGAGCAGACCCATTCATCCAGCTGGGGCGAGTCATTTGAAATTGGTGGTTGGGTTAAAGATTTCCCACAAGGATCAGAATCCCAAGTCATAACGTGGTACGAAGAATGTGAATATCGGATCACACCCTATTATTATTCAATTACTGAAGAGTCGACATTCGGCTATAAAAGCAGCCATACGGTTCTTGACTACATTGTGACTGATCGATTGGGTCGGACTGATGACCTGACCCCGTGTGAGTTGGGCCATCCATATAATGTGACCTCAAACGCTTCGAATGATGAGTCCGTAACAAACGTTGGTCAAAGTGTTGTCATCTATCCTCTATTGAATGATGCTGGTCCGGAAGGCATGCGTATCATCTCGGTGAATAACCCTGCCAATGGCAGCGTCTCATTTACAGATCGCACAATTACGTATTCGCCAAATGCCGGTTTTGCGGGCATCGAGCAAATCGCTTATACCGTTAGCGACGGTACAACGCAAAGCGATGCCACAATTGAAGTGACGGTATCTTTAAGGAATGTTTTCCTCCCTTCAATTTTAAGATAGCCATTTTCTTGTAGTTTGATTTTTAGCGGCCGTGTTAGGTTTCATACCCTACACGGCCGTTTGATTTTCTGTGATCTCTGTTGTCTAATCTGATCTTTCAAAATCATTTATAAAGTTGATCTATGACACTTAATTTAACCATTCGCCCCGTTGAAGAAAAAGATCGCGCGGCCGTGATCGCTGTAGAAGGAAAATCAATGCCCCATTGGCGATACGTCGAACAGGTATTTGATCAGTTTATGAGCCATCCAAACGGGGAATTTAGCCTTGCAGAATTAGATGGGCAGGTCGTTGCCTGCGCCAAATTCACCGTGATGCCTGAAGGGTCCGCTTGGGTCGAAACCTTGCGCGTTGACTCTGATTTTCAGGGGCGCGGGATCGGCAAAGCGCTTTACAAACGTTTTTTCGAAATCGCCAAGGAACAGAACGTAGATACGCTACGGATGTACACCGGAATGAAAAACAAAGTCAGTCGCGGCCTAGCCGAACATTTCGGCTTTGCACTTGAAGCCTCATTTTATGGTGCAAATTATTCGCTCGAATCAGCTGTTCCGATAGATGATCATCATTTTAAGCCGGTAACCGACGTTTCTCAGGCGATAGATCTGCTGATGCCCCTCAGCCAAGAATGGAACGGCTTCATGGTGATGAACCGAACGTTTTATCGATTAACGCCAGAATTATGCGGCTATTTGGTCGACCACGGCCGGATTTTTGCAGACCCAACCAGCAACAGTGTCATCGCCTTTGGGGCACGTTTTATGCCAGATGTGTCTCAGCATATCGGCCTATTTGGTGGCGACGAAGCCGCCTGCCTACGTTTCGCTAAATCTGAAGGCAAAAAACGTGGTGCTTCAAGTTTGGCCTGCCTATTCCCGGTTTCGGCCGAGTCGACTATGGCCGTTTTGAAAGGGGCTGGATTTGAAGAAACACCGGCCGGATTTATCGTCATGAAGGGCAGCGTATAAACCTTTTTGCATAGATGATTTTTAGCCGCCTACGTGCTACATGAGCAGAAAATAGATCCAGAATTTTTGAAAAAGGAGAAAAAAGGCCGTTCGATTTGCCTCATTTATTTAACGGCCGTACAATAAATGAATCATGTTTGATCTGAAAAACAAAAAAGTAATGATAACAGGGGCAGGGCGCGGCATCGGCCGAGACTTGGCTGAAGGCTTTGCCAAAGCGGGGGCGCACGTGGTTCTTGGCTCTCGTAGTGAGGGTGAAATTTCGGCCGTGGCGGATGGCATCAACCAAAATGGTGGCACAGCCCATGCTTTTACTGTAGATGTGGCTGATGTTGAGTCGGTTAATGCATTTGTTGCCAATGGGCTTGAAGCGCTTGGTGGGTTGGATGTTTTAATCAACAATGCTGGAATTTCGGGTAGTCATAAATTTGCAACCCATCCAGATGAATTGTGGCACAAAACAATCGCCGTTAATTTAACCGGTGTGTACTACGTCACCAAAGCGGCCGTACAGCCTATGCTGGCCCAGAAATCCGGCCGGATCATCAACATCGCATCGATTGCGGGCAAAGTGGGTGGAAAATATATCGGGGCATACAACGCATCTAAGCACGGTGTTTTGGGGCTAACACGTTCGTTAGCGATTGAATTTGCGCCACACATCACCGTAAATGCTATCTGCCCCGGTTATGTAGACACCCCCATGACCGATCAAACGATTGCAAATATTATTGAGCGCACCGGCATGAGCCATGAAGATGCGGTGCAAGCGTTAGCTGGTGACACGCCGCTGAAGCGTTTGGTTGAATGTGATGAGATCACGTCGCTCGCCTTGCTTTTGGCCAGTGATGCTGGGCGCGGTATGACCGGGCAATCGATCAATATAGATGGTGGGGCGGTGATGTTCTGACCGGAGGTCAGTCGATAGATCATTGAGCATTGCACGTTGTTTATTGATCATTCCGGCCAGAAAGCCTGTTCGGAAACCATCTGTCGCAGAGCCCAAAGTTGAAATGGAAAATGGGCAACGTACAACAAACAATGATTAATGGAAAAGTAACCCATGTATGACTTTAATTATGTAGTAGAAGAAGGGGTAGCCACAATCACCCTAAACCGGCCGGACGTTTTAAACGCGCTGACCTTTGAAATTTACGCCCAACTGCGTGACCTAATGGCGTCGATGCAGTATGACGACGCGGTGAAATCTGTGGTGATTACCGGCGAAGGGGCTGCATTCTGTTCTGGTGGTGACGTATACGAAATCATCGAAGAGATGCTGGCCAAAGACACACGCGGCCATCTTGAATTTTGCAGGATGACCGGCGCACTGGTGCAAAATATGCGCCTGCTCGAAAAGCCGATCATTTCAGCCCTCAACGGCACCACGGCCGGGGCTGGTGCCGTCATCGCCCTCGCCTCTGACTTTAGGTTGATGTCGGAAAAAGCCCGCATCCACTTTTTGTTTACCAAAGTGGGGCTGACCGGGGCAGATATGGGAGCAGCGTTTTTACTGCCCCGCATCGTTGGGCAAGGGCGCGCCACTGAAATTTTGATGTTTGGCGACAAAATATATCCGGCCGATGCATTGCACATGGGGCTGGTCAACCGCGTCTTGCCACCAGAAGAGCTGTTGCCCAAAGCCCAAGAATGGGCTGCGCGATTAGCGACAGGGCCGACACTGGCCTATGGCATGACTAAACGGATGATCAACAACGAGTGGAACATGGATTTGGTCAGCGCCATCGAACAAGAGGCACAAGCCCAAACGATCTTGATGATGGGTGAAGATCACCGCATCTTTTTTGAGTCGTTTAGAGACAAGACAAAACCAAAATGGACAGGGCGCTAGGATAGAGACAAGAGATAGAGATAGGGAAGTTCGAGACGAAAAGCTTTTCGTTGAACGCCTCATCTGGCATAAGCACCGCTCCCTATCTTCTATCCCTATCGAATAAAAACATATGAAAAAAATAATCACACCCCCAGAACTCGCCCCACCACGTGGTTTTAACCACGGAATTTTATGCGAAGGTGGCAAAACGCTATTTTTGGCTGGCCAAGATGCCGGTGACGCTGAAGGCAATATCGTCTGCCATGGCGACATTGTTGGGCAATACGAACAGGTCATCAAGAATCTAAAAGCCGTTTGTGTCGAAGCGGGCGGCACGCTGCAAAACATCGTCAAGATGAACATTTTTGTGAGCGATGCCAAGCTTTATCGTGCCCACTTGAAAGAGCTTTCTGTGGTGCATCGCAAGCATTTTGGCAAATATTATCCGGTGACAGCGCTGTTTGAAATTACCGGCTTTTATCAAGACCATAATTTGGTCGAAATCGAAGGCATCGCCTATTTGGATTGATTTCGGTAGAGGCTAGATACCCGCTTAATTGCAAACGATACTCTCGCAATCAACGTAGGGGATCTTGCCCGACGACATAAAATTATTCTTGTTTTAAACCAATTTTTTAAACGGCGTCGGGCGAGATCCGCCTGAAAATTGATTTCATTTGGTAGATGGTTCGGGCGTATCTAGCCCCTACCGCAAAATTAAACCCATGAACTTTGAACTAACCCCACAACAACAGGCGGTCCAGGAAAAGGTACGAACCTTCGCCCAAGAAGAGGTCGCACCCATCGCGCGGGAAACCGATGAAAGCGGCAAATTTCCGATGCATTTGGTGAAACGGCTGGGTGATCTCGGTTTCTTGGCCGCGACAATTTCGGCCGATTATGGCGGCTCTGACATGGACTATCCGAGCTTCACCCTCATCTCGGAAGAGCTCGGCCGGGCCGACTCATCTGTGCGGGGATTCTTGGCCGTGCATGCCAGCTTAGTCTCGCTGTGTATCAATGATTGGGGGACCGAGGCTCAAAAACAAAAATATCTGCCCCAATTGGCCAGCGGTGACAAAATCGGCTGCTATTGTCTCACCGAACCGAACGCCGGCTCTGACGTTGCTAGCATGGAATCCACGGCGACCGATGACGGCGATTCCTATCTGATTAACGGCACCAAACATTGGATCACCAACGGTGGCATCGCAGACATCGCCCTCGTCTTTGCGTCCGTTGATCGCAGCAAACGGCACGGTGGCATCTGCTGCTTTATCGTTGAAACCGCATGGGACGGCTTTAATCCGGTGCCGATGGGGGGACAAGAACTGGGCCATCGATCCTCAGATCACGCTTTTATCACCTTTGATAATTTGAGAGTGCCCAAAGAAAACATGTTGGGCGATGTGGGGGAAGGGTTCAAAGTGGGAATGAGCGCGCTCGATCACGGCCGGTTAGGGGTCGCGGCTGGGGCGGTAGGCATCGCCCAAGCTTGCCTCGACGCCTGCCTTGATTTTGTGCGTACGCGTGAGCAATTTGGCAAACGGATTGGTGATTTTCAGATGATCCAAGCCAACATCGCCGACATGTCGTGCGACATTGAAGCGGCCCGTCTGTTGGTCTACAAGGCGGCCGATATGAAGCAGAAGGGGATTCCAACGACCCGTGCCACATCGACCGCAAAACTATTTGCCACAGAGATGGCGTGTAAAGCGGCGGCCGATGCGGTGCTAATTCACGGCGGCCGTGGCTACAGCAGCGAATATCCTGTCGAACGACTTTATCGAGACATTAAGGGACTACAAATTTATGAAGGTTCATCCCATGTGCAACGCATCGTCATTGCGCGGGATTTAATCGGGAAGCGGTAGACTTCGGGTAGGGGTCGACGGGGTCGGAAAATTATTGGCTCCGAAGATCAGAGATGGCTCCGACCCCGTCGACCCCCTACATTGTTTTGCCCCAACCACAAACTTATGAACAAAAACTCATCACTCAATTACGTTTCATACTTAAAAGTAGATCAAATTTTAACGGCACAAGAGCCAAAATCGGCCGGGCCAGACGGCACCTTTGAACATGACGAAATGCTTTTTATCGTCATTCATCAAGTATACGAGCTCTGGTTTAAGCAGATTTTGCACGAGATAGATCGCGTCAATGAACTATTGCAGGCCAATGAGCTTTCACCCGCGTTAGCCACCATAGGCCGAATTCTGACCATTCTAAAAACCATTGTGGGACAAGTGGATATTCTTGAAACGATGACCCCGCTTCAATTTAACTCGTTCCGCTCGTTTTTAGACAACTCTAGCGGATTTCAATCGGTTCAGTTCCGCGAGATTGAATTTGCACTGGGGTATAAACGGCAATCGATGATCGACCATTTTCCCGAAGGACTTCACGGCCGTGAACAGCTCTTTGATCGTTTTAACGCCCCCTCGTTGTGGGATAATTTTCTAGGATATCTGCATCGAAACGGCCATCCTCTACCCAATTCAGTGCTAGAGCGGGACGTTACCGCCACCATTCAACCATCCCCCGAAGTTCAGAAGGTGTTGCTTGATGTTTATCGTAACGACGTGTGGATTAGCCGCCTGTGCGAGCGCTTGGTTGATTTAGATGAAGGGCTGCAAGAGTGGCGCTATAGGCATGTCAAGATGGTGGCCCGAACCATTGGGGCCAAAATGGGGACCGGCGGATCGGCCGGGGTGAAATATTTAGAGTCAACCCTACTACCGATGTGGCCAGACCTATGGGCGATTCGCTCTGAACTTTAGCGATAATAAAGGACTGAAAAAGTCAGCGCTCACCACTATCTGTGTCCTAAACAATCGACAAAAGCATAAAAAACGGTTTCACCAACACGGCAATCATCCTAATTCAACGATTCGAAATAGAGTCGAATCCCTAAATCAAAGCATCCCGCAAAATTTCGGCCGGGTGTTGTGCCCTTCGCCCCGTTCCATCCCGAATTTGGTCACGGCAGCTGGTGCCCGCCGCGGCTAAAACCGTTTGCTCAGATGTGGCGCGCACGGCCGGGAATAGCGCCCGTTCACCCATCTTGAGCGAAATTTCAACGTGCTCAGCCTCGTATCCAAAAGACCCCGCCATCCCACAACAACCAGAATCAACTTCAGTCACGATATAGCCAGGGAGTGCCAAAATCGCCTTGGCCGTATCGGTTCCGGCTAACGCTTTTTGGTGACAGTGGCCGTGTAGCAGCAGCTCTTTTCCTTGTAGGGATGGGTCAAAATCAAGCCCTAATTCATCATTCTCGGCCAACTGCGCAATAAACTCCTCAAATAAAAAAGCCTGATCAGACACTGTTCGCACCCGCTCGTCATCGGACAATAAATAATGGTAGTCGTCTCGGAAACTGAGCAGGCACGACGGTTCTAATCCGACAATCGGAACCCCTTTTGCAGCATAAGGATACAGCTTTTCAATCGTCTCTCTTGCCAACTCACGCGCCCCATCGATCAAACCTTTTGACAACATCGGCCGCCCACAGCAGTTATGACCGGGCAAAATCACCTCAAAACCGGCCGCTTCTAAAACCTGCGTCGCCGCAATCGCAATATGCGGGTCGTTGTAGGTGTTAAACGTATCGTGGAACAAAACCACTTGCCCCTTCGCTTGAGCCGCTTTTTTGCTTTCCCTAGTGCTAAACCACTGGGTAAACGGCGTTTTGGCAAAAGATGGCAACTGCCGATCTGCACCGATGCCCAAAAATCGAGAGTTGAGTCGTTTTGTAACTCCTAGTCCTCCCACAAAATTAGCCACCGGGGCCAAGGTGCCGCTAAATGCCCGATTGATCTTATGGATATTGCCAAACAGTTTTGCCCGGGTCGGGGTGCCGTTCGCTTTGTAGTAGTTGTCCAAAAACTCCATTTTGATTTTCGCCATGTCTACGGCCGACGGGCACTCGGTTTTGCACGCTTTGCAACTGACGCACAAATCCATCGTTTCATACATCCGTTCCCCAGTTAAACGTTCGGCCGGAATTTTGCCCGTTAGTGCCGCGCGCAGCATATTCGCCCGGCCGCGGGTGCTATGCTCCTCTTCCCCTGTCGCCATGTAAGGCGGGCACATCGTGCCAGAATGTTTGCGGCACACACCGGCACCGTTGCACATTTCGACCGCTCGATGGAACCCTTGATCAACTGAAAAGTCGAGATTTTCGTGCAGGGTTACATTCGAATAGTTGGCCCCAAAGCGCATATTTTCAGCCATCGGCTGGCCGTCTGTAATATTGCCCGGGTTCATCAGGTTCTTCGGGTCAAACGTCTGTTTAACCTCTTTAAACAGATTGAACAGCTCGGGGCCGAAAAACGCTTCGTTTAACCAACTACGTGCCCGGCCGTCCCCATGTTCGCTCGAAAATGAGCCGCCATACTCGTGCATCAACTTTAAAGTAAACAGGCTGATTTTTTCCATTTTGTCTAAATCGTCTTGGGATTTGGTGTTCACCATCGGCCGTACGTGCAAACAGCCACCGCTGGCATGGGCATAATAAGCGACCTCAACGTCTAGACTGTGGCAAAAATCGACCAAGCGGGTGATATGGTCGGCCAAATGTTCAACCGGAACGGCGGTGTCTTCAACAAATGCGACCGCTTTAAAATCACCCCGACGGCTTAGCAAAAGCCCCAAACCGGCTTTGCGCACTTTCCATACCGGTGCTTGCTCGGCCGGGGTCATCAGGGGCACGATGGCGCTGAAATTTACCCCCGCTTTTTTTAGATGCGCCTCTAGTTTGTCGATCTTGTCTTTTAGTTCGCTTAAGCTTTCCCCGTAATATTCTGTGACCAAAATCGAGTTGGGATGTCCGATGACAAAGCTGTCTAAATATTTTTCAAAGACCGGTTGTGTACGGCACAGCCCCATCGTCAAATTGTCGAGCAGTTCGGCCGCTGAAGGATTTGTTTCCAAAACCACTTGGGTTGCATCTAAACAGGTATAGGCATCATCAAAATGGATGATGGCAAGCGCGGTCATTTTAGGTGTAGGGACCAAGTTGAGTTTGAACCCGGTCATAATCCCTAATGTCCCTTCAGATCCGGTCATCAGCTGGGCTAAATTAAATTGCCCGATGTCTCGGCGTGCATACGGGCTTTCAGCCACCCCATCCACAAAACGAAACAAATTGTAACCCCCACAGCGTCGCCAATGCTTGGGTGTGCCGTTCTGCACGACGGCCGCATGATTTTGGGCGATGTCGTTCAGCTTCCGGTAGGCGGCCCCTTCGATCCCTGGTCGCGCTGCACGGGCTTGTAGATCAGCTTCCAGAGTTGTAGAAAAATTGACAATGGTGTGGTCGGCCAACACCGCGTCGACCGCCATGACATGATCGGCCGCCATCCCATATAAAACCGAATGGCTGCCGGTCGCATTGTTCCCCACAATGCCGCCCAATCCCGCCCGATTTCCGCTGGCAGGGTCGGGGCCAAACATAAGCCCGTGCTGACATAACTGGTCATTCATGCTGGCAAAGACAAGTCCTGGCTCTACCCTTGCCCACTTTTCTTCGACGTTAACTTCCAGCAGCCGATTCATGTGATGTGAAAAGTCGATAACCAACGCTTCATTTACCGTTTGCCCAGCTAAACCGGTGCCACCCGCCCTGGGTAGCAGGGGGATCTCGTATTTGTCAGCTACGGTGACAATCGCTTGAACTTCGGCCGTGTTGCGCGGAAAACAGACGCCTAAGGGCATCACTTGATACAAACTGGCATCGGTGCTGTATAGGGTTCGACTCGTCTCATCTGTGCGAATGTCGCCACCGACTGTTTGGCGCAGTTCGCTAAAAAAATCTGGCAGGGAGGTGTGTTTAGCCATAAATCTCGATTGGTAGGTAAGACCCGAATGGGACCAACCGTCTATTAAAGTTGACCGTGTTTTTATCGGTTAAATTTTATTGTGAATTCGGTAGGATTTCGAGCAAAAGCACTGCCAAAACAAAAAAAGAATGTCTGCGCCACTTTCCCGGTAAACACAGACATTCCAGAGTGTGGAAATGCCCCGTAAAAGGCAAAACCAGACGGCAATCATGTCATACCTTCTGATTGCTGTCAAGTTCTGCCTGCGCGGGAGCAATTTCCTCATATTTTGGCAAATAACCAATCGTCTCACTCGTTGATCTAGGATCGATTCGTGTGAGCTGTCAAAGTTTAAGGAGATAATAATGACAAAGAAAAACAACCTAAGTAGAAGACAATTTATTCAAATGGGCGCGGCCACGAGCGGTGCTGTCTTGTTGGCGGCATGCGGCGGCGCGGCTGCTCCAGCTGCACCAGCGGCCGAAGCACCGGCGGTTGCGGCCGCACCTGTCAAAGCTGCTTCACTCAGCAATTTGGCTGAAGGGGTAGAGATCATGGCGGGCGACGTGCTCGACTTTAGCTTAACCCCGGTTGATTGGACCGGTGACTTTGGCTTTGTGACTTTCCAATTGCATGAAGGAAAAGTAGATGGTCAATCGATCTACTACATTCGCACCGACACCTCGGACTCCGCTTATGCCGCAGACAATGGATTGGTTTATGTCCCGTTGTTGGCTACCGCAATCGGGGCCGACATCGCCAATAAGCTCTATGTATTCTCAGATGGCTCTCCGGCCGTATTTGAATATGGCCCTAGCAATGAAGCTTTTGCATCGTTGCTGCAAATCGTAAATGTCACACCACCGATCGGCCGCACGTTTGACTCAGCCGCTGCGATTCTAGAAAGTGCCGATCAGGGTGCCACCACGCTTGAAGAAACCAACATCTTGGTTAACTTCCCGATTATTAAATGGCCTGGGGGCGAATTGCCGGTAGATGATGAGTTCGTGGCAGCTTTAGGTGCAGGGCAGCTGTTTGAGCCTTGTAATACTGAAAAAATGACCGTCAAAATGAAGCTGCATCAATGTTATCCTGGCAGCCGCTATATCGTGACCGACACATCGATGGCCGGTATGGCACCAATGATGGCGATTAATGCGGCCCCTAGAACCCAAGGTTTGAAAGATACCGGTGGTACAGATGAAATTTGGGTCTTTGGAAACGGTATCCCTGGCAGTGGGGTGATGGGATTCCAACCGGCCGTCTTTGACAACAAAGCGGGTGATGCGGCTTGGAGCCCATTCTGGGACCATTTCACCCTAGTCTGGAAAGACGAAAGTAAAGCGCGCATCCTGACAAATTCAACGGAGATTCGCGAGGCGATTGCGGCCGGTGAAGTTGAAGAGTTTGCAGGCGTTCCAGATACCCATCCCAATGGATTTGTAGTGAACTGCCCAGCGCCGATCTTGGCACCCAATGACTTTTCTGCTTAGGCTTTAAGCCAGTTCGATTAGATGATAGTTATTATTCAGCAGTTTGGTCCAGTTTGACAAAAAGTTATATGCTCTTCGGAAAGATAAGCTAAAAACTGGGCCAACCTGTCGAAAATAGTTAGAGTGCTGAATAATTAAAGAGGCGATTTTCATTCTGTTGAATGGGAATCGCCTCTTTTACGTTTTTAATCTGTAAACAACCTGCACTAATTTACCGAATGTGGTATCAATGGCTTGAAATTATTTAGCGTTTGTATTCAGAGAGGATATCAATGGTTTCAGCAATTGTTTTACTAAATATTGAACGAGATATGATTAATTCTGTCGCCGACCAACTGGCGGCGCTTGAAGGTATTTCAGAGGTTTTTTCTGTCGCAGGGCAATATGATTTGGTTGCCGTTTTACGTGTGCCGACCAACAATGCGTTGGCAGATTTAGTGACAAGCCGCATGTTACAAGTCGATGGAATCCTTGATTCTGAGACTTTAATTGCGTTTAAAACTTATTCGAAACACGATCTAGAATCGATGTTTTCAGTCGGTTTAGAATAAGGGCTTTAAGTAAACCCGAAAATAAAAAAAGGCTAGCTCGTTTCAGTTCGAGCTAGCCTTTTTTGCTTTCGGTGAGTTTGAAATTAGCTTAGTCTTCGATAATCCCTTTTGAGATCAACATTTGAATAATCTGATCCGCTAACGCTTCGGGTGTGCCGGAACCGGTTTCGATCACCATTTCGGGATCTTCTGGCTCTTCATAGGGTGCACTAATCCCGGTAAAGTTCTTAATTTCACCACTTAAGGCACGTGCATACAACCCTTTCGGATCTCGTTCCTTCAATATCTCGATGTCACATTTAGCGTAAATCTCAATAAACTTTCCTTCAGGCACAATGCCACGTGCATAGTTGCGATCACGGTTATAGGGGGAGATAAAGCTTGCAAGAACAATGTTGCCATGGGCAAAGCCTAGAGATGCAACCTCAGATACCCGTCGAATATTTTCTGCTCGATCTTCGGCCGAGAAGCCTAAATCCCCATTTAGACCATGGCGCAAATTATCTCCATCTAAAAACATTGTTTGGGCATTCATCTCAAACAGTTTCCGCTCTAGGATTTTTGCTACTGTTGATTTGCCTGATCCCGATAAGCCGGTGAACCATAGTACAGCCGCTTCATGGCCGTTTAATGACTCTCTTTCCTCTAATGAGAGAGCACCCGCTTCCCAAACCACATTCTCAGTCCGCTGGCGTCGGATTTCTGCATTCTCTTGAGTGACTTCGACTAAATCATCAACTTCACGAGATGCACCTCGGATCATGCCTGCTGCAACGGTATTGTTTGTCGCCATATCGATCAAGATAAAGCTGCCGGTATGCCGATTTTTATTGTACGTATCGAAGAAGAGAGGTTGCGTTGTAGTGAGCTGCACACGGCCGATTTCGTTTAAAGCGAGGTTGTTTGTTTCTTCTCGCTTCATCGTGTCGACATCAATTTTGTAGTTTAGCTTTGTGACAATTGCCCGCACCAAGCGGGTATTGTGCATGAGTTGATAGTTTGCTTTGGGGTCAAACGGAGTTTCATCCATCCAACAAATGGTGGCATCAATCCGGTTGTCTTTACGTGGTAAATTCCCTTGGCGCACAATCATGTCGCCTCGGCTAATGTCGATCTCGTCCTCAAGTGTCAGAACCACTGAGTCTCCAGAAACCGCTTCATTTAATTCGCCATCCATTGTTACGACAGCTTTTACTTTGCTGGTTAACCCTGATGGAAATGCTACAACTTCTTCACCCGGCGAAATTCGGCCGGAAGCGACTTGTCCTGCATAGCCTCGGAAATTTTGGTTCGGCCGTAAAACATATTGAACGGGGTAACGGAAGTCAACTAAATTTCGTGCTGCCCCTACATTGACAGTCTCTAAGTGATGCAATAGGGGAGAACCATCAAACCAAGGCATTTTGCCACTTTTAAATACGACGTTATCCCCTGCCAAAGCTGACATCGGAATGTAGGTAATGCTCGGTACATCTAATTTAGACGCGAAGGTCCGGAATTCTTCTACAATGCCCCGATACGTGGCTTCATCATAGTCAACGAGATCCATTTTGTTGACCGCTACCACAACATGTGGAATTTGCAGCAATGACGCGATAAATCCGTGACGTCGAGATTGGGTTAACACCCCTTTTCTCGCGTCGATCATAATGATCGCAAGCTCGGCCGAAGATGCACCGGTCACCATGTTTCGCGTATATTGAATATGGCCAGGGGTGTCGGCGATAATAAATTTACGTTTTGGGGTCGCAAAATAGCGGTAGGCGACATCAATCGTAATTTTCTGCTCCCGTTCAGCTCTCAATCCGTCTGTAAATAGCGCAAGGTCTACATACTCGTCACCTCGGTCTTTACTTGTTTTTTCAACCGATTTGATTTGGTCTTCGAATAGTGATTTAGTGTCATACAACATCCGGCCGATTAGGGTGCTTTTACCGTCATCAACGCTACCGGCTGTTGTGAATCTTAAGAGTTCAATAGTCATAATAATTTGCTTTAAAAATGCAGTATCGGGTATTAGAAATATCCTTGCTTTTTACGGTCTTCCATTGCAGCTTCCGACCGTTTGTCATCGGCTCTAGCCCCACGTTCGGTAATTCTTGCAGAGGCAACTTCTTCGATAATGGCATGAATATCGGCAGCGGGTGATTCAACAGCACCGGTATTGGTCATATCTCCGATTGTGCGGAAGCGAACCGTTTTTTCCTCAATGAGTTCATCCCCAACAGGGTAAACAACCTCAGAAGCACCCAATAGGACCCCATCTCGATTAATGACTCGACGTTGATGCGAGAAATAGAGAGAAGGTAACTCAATCCCCTCGTCACGCGTATACATCCACACATCCAGTTCTGTCCAGTTGCTAATTGGGAAAACTCTGAAAGTTTCACCAGGCAGTTTTAGTCCGTTGTATAAATTCCAAAGTTCCGGCCGCTGGTTTTTCGGATCCCATTGACCAAATGCATCACGATGTGAGAAGAAGCGTTCTTTTGCACGCGCTTTTTCCTCGTCACGCCGTGCACCACCCAATGCAGCTTCAAAATTGAACTCTTTAAGTGCATCTAATAAGGTAACTGTTTGCAGCCCGTTTCGACTGGCGTAAGGGCCTGTTTCTTCTGTTACGCGTCCCTGATCAATGGAGTCTTGAACATAACGCACAATTAATCGTGCTCCGATCTGCTCCATGTAGCGGTCCCTAAAATCGATTGTTTCTTTAAAATTATGTCCTGTGTCTACGTGTAACAAAGGGAATGGGATTTTAGACGGGAAAAACGCCTTTCTCGCCAAATGAGCCATTGTAATAGAGTCTTTGCCACCGGAGAAGAGGAGAACCGGTCGTTCGAATTGTGCAGCAACTTCACGAATGACATGAATCGCTTCAGCCTCAAGCTGCTTTAAATGTGATTTTTGGTATCCTGACATTTGAGGTTTACCCTTGTTTAATAATTTGAAATAATTTGAAGATTGTAAAGCTCCAAGTACTCAATCGCAAAAGCTACTCACTTTTGCACTGTTATGAGTAGTAAATTCTTGTAGAAATCTATTTTAGATATCCAAGATACCATATCAAACTAATTCTCTTCCTATCAAAGTCTCTTACCAATTCAATTGATAATCGACAGCTTAAGGTCATGATTGTTTCACGAAGAATGATTACCTTGTTGACGACATCGATACTCAGGTTAAATACCTCTTTCCGGGCTTTCATGCTGCTTCATAAATAGCATCATTTCTTTGACCATCTTCGGTAAAACAAAAGCAGGCATAACACGGACAATCCGAAGAATAAACAACCAGATTGAATTTGCCTAAAATTTCAAACTGGAGCCGATGACCAATCGATATTAAGAGGGGGCGCATACGAGATCCTTAGACTTTACACAATGCGTGCAAATTGGTTTTTGGTGGTAAGTCATACCGCTAGATGTAAGGCTCAATGTAATTGAACTTTTTTACCATACCTTAGTACTAATCAATCTGCGCTGCTACATACTGGGGTGGGGCATGCGCCTTACTCTCATCGTCCTTCTTGAAATCTAACCACAATCGACTATATGTTATGTTGATACGTGTTTAGGAGATTGATTTACCAGACATAAAAATAGGTAGTTGATCTATTTTAGAAATTTGTAAATCGCGCTCATTAGGCGTTAGCAGGAAACTTTTATGATAAAAGACAATTTCAGTTCATTTGATCAAACAACTGTAAAAAGAATCATCTTTGTTTGCGTTTTATTGCTTTTAGCAATCGGCGCAAGCTCTCTTAGCCGGTCGATTCAGCCCGCCGCAGCTGGACCCGCCTTCGCAGCCGCTACCGTTAAAACTGAAGGCGCGACTTTACTTGTAGGTGCCTCAACAACGGTCGATTTGATTATCGATACGGCCGATAATCAAATCGGTGCCGCAACTGTCAAACTGTCGTACGACTCTACTTTGTTTTCTGTTGAGAGCTGCTCTCAGTCCGCTTTTATCGGGGCTTGTAACATTGATGAAGCTGGTAACGTTTTAATTACCGGCATTCAAGCCAGCGGTGTTACCGGTAATGCGGTGCTTGGTTCTTTTGAAATTAAGGCTTTAAAAGCTGGAAGTGGCGATTTTTCAGTCGATGAAGTGTCCGTTCTTGCTGATACCAGTGGAGACCCCGTTGAATCAATAATTGAAAGCGGCCAAATTGTTATAAATGAAGCGGAAGTACCTACTGCAACCCCTCTTCCACCAACCGCAACGCCTGAGGAGCCTAGCGAAAAAGTTTGCTCGCAGCTATTGAATGGCGACTTTGAAGATGGTTTGAACAATTGGGCTCAATTCGGTGAGCTAGAATTGGTCGATGGTCGTACCGGCTCTGCCATTGCAGTGGCAAATGGATCTGCAAGACAACAAATTGAAGCTGGTTCCGAAGCGAATTTCTCACTTGTGGCTTATATCAAGATAGAAGGAGATATCGAAAATGGTTGGACCGGTATCGGCTTAGATTACCTAGACAATGAAACGGAACTAGGTGAAGAGTCTTTGCAGCTTCAAGAGGTAACGGATGGTTTTGCAAAGGTCGAAGTGTCAGGGACAACAGTGGCCGGAACCAACTCGATTCAAGTGTGGATGTTTACCAATAGTGACATTACATTTGCGATTGATGATATTGAGCTCATTTGGGAAGGGTGTGACGAGGTAGAACCAACACCTGAACCAACTGCAACACCGGTAGAGCCGGTTGAGCCAACCGCAACACCAGAAGTCCCTGTGGAGCCAACCGCGACGCCAGAAGAGCCGGTTGAACCAACCGCAACGCCTGAAGTCCCTGTGGTGCCAACCGCAACACCTGAAGGGCCCGGCGAGCCGTTAGAGGCGGTGCTGGTCTATGACGATGCGGTCTCGGCCGATTGGGTCTTGAGCAAGTGGGGAACGACAACGTTTGATCCTTCCTCAACTTCTCAAGTCTTTGAAGGGGAATTTGCTTTAGAAGTGACGTTAGCAAATGACCAAAGCACTTTGTACTTTGAAGCAAACGACTCTTTGCTCGCTGAAGACTATGTTTCTTTGACCGTCATGCTTTACGGGACGGCCGAAGGTCAACAAATTGACCTTGGTTTGATGGATGCTAATTTTCAGTCTGTAGGGTCAACGATGGTTTCAATCGTCCCTGGTGAGTGGACGGCCGTAGAGTTTGAGCTTGATCAGCTCGATGCAGGCAGCAAAATTCACTACATTACTTTTGAAGATCCGGCGGCACCTAATGCAGCTATCTTTATCGATAATCTGGCCCTAAATCGCATCTCTGATGGGACAACGGGTACGCCAGACAACCTGATTTATCTTCCGCTACTCGTGAAGTAGATCATCGAGATCACCTAGTAAGAACCTAAAAAAGAGCCATTGATCAAACGGTCAATGGCTCTTTTTTTTGCACATCCCTTTGGCCGATCAATTTTCGCTGAATATCGTGTAGACCGATAAAGCCCAAATGACGGATTGTGCCGTTAAAAAATAGATAAAGGTGAATCGAAAGATTTCTGAAATAAGATAAACCTTAACTTATGCAGACCAGCCTGCTGATTACCTGTGTGGGGGGGCGTTTTTTTTCCTTCTATACTCAATGAAAGCCTAACATTCGCCTGCTACCACAACCCTCAATTAACGTCACCAACCCCGCTTAAAAAGCTAGGCTCCCATAGAAATGATTATCGTCAAAGGATATGAGGCTTTATATCCTACAAAGAGGCGAGGATGTGTAAATAAATCAAAAAAGGCGCCCTAGATATTTCTAGGACGCCTTTTATAGTTCTATTTCTGAATAGTAGTGTCGAGTTAGGCCCTACTTTAGCGGGTTACGATTGGCAAGAACACTTGAACGCCTGTGTCGATGATGTTGACGGTAGTTGTTGTAGGTGAGCCTAAGAACGAATTCGTAGGATTGCTGAGTGTCACCTGAAACGACTCTAGATCTTCAATCTCACTGTCCTGCAATACAGCGATCGCTGCATTTTTTACAGTTTCACCAGGGGCAAACGTAAGTGTCTGGTTGAAAGCGGTAAAGTCTTGTCCGCTGATCGCGGTCCCACTCGAAGTTGCGACGTTAATCGTAATCTCTTGATTAAACGCTGTTGAGAGCTCAATTGATACCATTGCAGCGCCTGAGCTTTCTCGAGCGATATAGCTGTCACTGGTGAAGCTGATCGACGGTTCGTCATCATTTTCAATAACCGCCTCAAACGGAAGGGGAGCAATTCCGATATCAGGATTCGAAATCGCCGTAACGACCATCAAAAAGACTTCATTGCTTTCCGCTTTGGTGTCACCATTCACAACAATGTCGATAGTTTGTGAGCCAGCAGAACCTGCCGCACCACTAAAATTAACAACCCCGATTTTTTCCACATAATCATTGTCAGCGACTGTCGCTGTATCATCTTCAGTTCGATAGTTTAGATTAAATGGAGCACCTGCATCGCTTTCTAAGGCAAACGTAAAGGAGTAGTTTGAGCTACCACTGTCGTTTTCTATGATTGATTCAGACGCTGATGTGATTGTTAGTTTAATGGTTTGATTTTCTTCAATTGTGGCTGTAGCGCTTTCGTCAACAATGACGGCGTTCACTGCATCACTGAGGTTCAGAGTGAATGTCTCAGGGTCTTCGAAAGCGATATCACCAATTACCGGTACATTTACCGTTTGTGATAGTGCGCCACCGGCCGGAAATGTCACAGTTTGGTCAACGATCGGTTGATAGTCTGTATTTTCTACTGCTGTACCGTCGGCCGTATTGACGACAACACTAACAGCGTCCCCATTGTCATTTCGGCTAATGGTGAAGACCGCATTTTTAGTGCCACTGTTTGTTTCGACGATAGTGATATCTTCAACCGTCAATCCAACAATGTACTCAATCGCACCGATATCACATCCTGCACCAACAGGACGTGGTACACCACGTTGATCTCGTTGCTCACCGATCATGCCGTTACAAAGAGCTTGGTCAGCGGCATCTACTAGAGGGCTTGAATCTGGAAAGTCGTGTGTTAGCGAAAGTCCGCCATTTTCCCGAAGTGGATTCAATTGTGCATTGCCTGAAAGGGTCCCGTTATTGCCACATTTCTCAGCCCCACTTGAATCAGTTTCGATGAAGTTATTGATATTGCCTTGAATAGCCCCTGGCTGAAGATTTGCGCAATCAACTGGGTTATCTGCAAAAACGGTGTTGTGCATTGTGACCTGGCTCGCTACGGTTGCAGTTAGATTGGTGAATCCGAACCCACCTGTGCCAGAAGAATTAGCATTATTTGCGACAGTAACATGAGTCAAAGTCATGACTCCCCTGTTGCTTAGGCCAGATAATCCGGTGTTACCAGAGATCGTTGTGTTTTGCAGTGTTGCATAGCTGTTGGTGTAGTTGAGTAAACCACCTCCACCACTCGCTTCACCTAAGTCCTGGGTAACGTTGCCACTTAACGTTGAATTTAAAACGGTCAAACGTGCCGCTTCATTATTGTGAATGCCGCCACCACCAAATTGGGCCGAGTTTTGCGTAACAAATGTATCAATGACCGTCATAATCGCTGTGTCACGATTGTTTAAAATACCACCACCGAAATGGTTGGCTACATTGCCAGAGATAACTGAATTGGCGACGATCATTTGAGAGCGCCGGTTGTAAATACCACCACCATCATTGGCAAGGTTCCCTACAAGAATACTATTTGTTACCGTGACATGTTTTAGTGCAGCATTGATTCCAATACCACCGCTAAAGTTGGTGGCTTTGTTATAAGATATTTCGCTATTGTCGATGTCTAGGGTACCAAAGTTGTGAATACCACCACCATCATCTTTAGAAATATTGTTGTTGATGCGGCTGTCCTTGATGACTAATGTTGCATCTTCTGCACTAAAGATACCGCCACCACCATTTTCGACATTGTTGCTAATGACGTGTGTGTTCATCAGCGTCAAAGTACCGTAATTTGAAATACCACCACCATTCGTTTGATCTTTTGGAACGGAATCGTTGTTATCCATATTACCGCCGGTAATAGTGACATCCTCGATGCTCGCAATGGTATCGGTAAATACGGTCATCGGCCGAACATTTGCGATGTCTTGTCCGTCGATTGTGAAACCGTTTCCGAAAATGGCTAATTTAATTCCGGCTGAGCTGTTATTCACAGGCGATGCCGAAGCTGTGAGCACAATATCTCCGGTCAGATTAATGTCATATGTTCCGGCTAAATTCTTGGTGTTAAAGCAGTCGATTGCTTCGTTTAATTCAGTTTCATTCCCTACATTCACTGGAAATGCTCCACAGGCGGCGCTGTTTCCAAAAACGGTTGACTGGCTTAAAACGCCAGTCACAATGAGGGTTACCCACAGCGTGAATACAATAAAGATGAGCGAGATTCTTTTTGCTATCTTGTTCGGTTGGTCAGTGTTAATCCTTAGATTCATCTTGTTTTTCCTTTTTGACGATTGCGACACTTTCATTTCCAAACTGTAAATCAAGAATTTTAGTTTGCAAATGAAAAATAATTACAGGTAAGCTAATACGGTATAGGTATCAATTATATTCGAAATTATTTCGTTGATGTTATTTCTTAGTTTGAATCATTGTGAATCAAATGTAGATAATAACACATCAACAGATGTCGTCCGTGAGGCTGACGTTAAGCATTTCGAATTTTGTGGTGTGTAATCATCTCTAAACACCGTGGCAAAATCGACAGAAAGGTCATTTTCAAACACATCGGCTTCGGCCGTATAGGCGAATTCGGGGTCTTCAAAGATACCCCCGATTGAACCGGAATATAGGCTGAACTCGCAATTATTTTCAAACTGAATGTTTCCATTTGGAAATTCTGTTTGACCAAACATCATGGTTGAATTCCGAATTGAATGCTCAGTTTCGGTCGCCGTGGAATTAAGGTTCAGAGTCCCTTTTAGCGTGTTGCTGAAATGACCATATATCGTGATATTGTTGATATCCCAATTTTGGCCAGCTTGTGCAGGGGGGCTCTTCATCCCAAGTGCCGTATGGGAAAACCGTGTGACCACAACATCCTGTATATTTAGATTGTTGACCCAAGCTGTCGTTGTATCGCTTGTTCGGTCCCCAAGGAGCAATGCATTCATTAGGTTTGGCCCGATGATGCTACGTTTGATGGTCATTTTATTCAGATCATTGGCACTGTAGATTTGAATCCCATCATTGTGAGTACACCAGTTAAAGCTTTCTCTACGATCTTTGGGGAAGTCTGGGTAGTTAAGGTAATCAGCACTCATCTGAGGTGCTCCCAACTCATCACAGCCTTCTTGATTGTCTAAAGTACAAATTTCTCCGGCAGGGCTATTGTCAATGCCTGAATGGGCACGTTGATTGTATAACCAAGAATTCGTTAGAGTAAATTTGTCCATATTGTTAAACACCCCTGAAGATGGGTCTGTAAAACTAGATTGGATTGCATCTGCAGCATTGTCATGGATCTCTAGATACCGGAAAATATGCCCAATACCAGATAGCCGAATGCCAGACCCTGCATGATAGGGGTAATAAAGACCTTCAGAATCCCCATCATCTTTTATTTCAATTCCCCCATTGTTATAAATTTCCATGTATTGCAGAGTGATATTTTTTGTATTGTCATCTTCCCCGTTGTCAGATCGGTCTGGGTCGAATTCGATACCATGTTTGGCCCAACCATGAATTTGGATTCCACCACGTTTACGGCCGTCGATGATAATATTTGAAACACCATTTTCGAGTTTGATGGCTGATTCTCCCGCTGAATCATGTTCACTGCTATCCCAGCTTGCTGCACCACATTCCGGTAGCGGGATGCTGTTACCCCCGTAGAAAATCGCCTGTGCATCATGGCCACTTTCATCGGAGAGTTGAATCAGGATCGGGTTATTGCCCTTGCCACTTTTCTGTGGAATTAGGGCGGTTTTATAAACGGCCGGGGTATCGATAGAAGCCCCACCGTCTAAAAAGATAGTCGCGCCTGGATTAATGACATCCCAACCGATTTGATCCAATTCACTCCATGCGGTTTCCCAACTTAACCCGTCTGAATTATCTCCGAATGGTGACACGAAAAAGGTTAAGTCATCGGCCTCACTCGCTGCAAGATTGCTGTCTTCATCAGTTGCGTCGTCCGCATTCGTTTCATCGGCTTGAGCGGTATCCGTGACATCTGCGGCCGCTACTACTGTAGGTTCTAAGACCAAAGTTGTTGTTGATACTTGGGTTGGTTCAACCGTGGGCAGTACCGTGGCGGTTAAAGTTGGTTCAGGCATGATGGTGGGCACGTTGGTGGCGGCTTTTGTCGCGGCCGGCAAGGCTTGTGCTTGAGATCGACTGGTCGCAATAACGGTTGGTTTTGGTGCAGAAAATTTCGGGTAAATGGTTAGGATCTCATGGTTTTGCGCGGGTAGGTTAAATGTTTGAGTCGTTGTTAGCCATTCTTTGCGGCTGCTGTCGGAGAAAATGACCCATCGAAATGGCCCTTTTCCTAGAATGTCTCTCCCTACCCACCATTCAGAATAGAGGGCATTTTGTGTGGTGCTAGGATGAAAACTGCCCTGCCAACCTTGAACATCAAGCCATCTGCCATCTGCCGTTTTCCATTGAACAACAGCCCAACTTTGTTGGTTTAGATTGGCTGGAATCGATTGATCTAAATTGACATGCAGAATAATTTTACCCCCATTCACATTTGGGTCTGAGGTGACAAACCGGGAAACATTGGATTGGCTACTGTTGCCAAAAACGGTCACGGTACCAATGGCCAGAAGTGAAATGAAAAGCCCAATTAAAAGATAGAAAGTTGAAGAAGGTTTAGTTTTCATCAGCGTAAGTTGCTAAGAATTTCCGCCAGCAGGATTGATGAGTTGAGTGATGAAGAGGAAATTGATTAGGTTAGTAAGGTGAAAATTTTCAAGCTGAAACATTGTCTGTTTCAATCTTTGAACTATTTTCAACGTGGATGAGCATTAGATCGTTAAGATATCCTTCAGCCCCATTGGCGATTAGGATATTGGTTCTATTAAACTTCGTATTGGGCAGACAATTTAGGCGCAATTAACTTGCGACTTGTAATACTTTTTACAAGCTGTGATAGGCGACGTGAAAAATAAAATGGAGAAAAAGAAGGGTTTTAACGGGGATTTGGGCTCAAAAATCGTTTTGATTAAACAAAAAAAGCTGAGTTGGCCATTTCGCCAACTCAGCTTTCTGCTGTGTTTCGTTCAACTAAGGGCCTCAGTCTTTTTAGGGTTTAATCTCCTTTAACTGAGGTCGCCTTGATAAGAAAGATCGAGACTATTTGATGATAATCGGAAGGAATATCGTAAACATGTTTGATTCATCATCTAGGATTGTTGCAGTACCACTTTGACCACTTGGTGATGGATCTAATGTAGCGCCTGTCGGGTCGCTTAACAGAAGAGCAAAGGATTCACTACCTTCTGTTAGTTCATCGTTATTGATCATTATACTGACGGTTCCACTGGTTTCTCCCGGTGCGATTGTCAAAGTGCCTGATGTTGAATCAAAGTCTCCGCTTGCCGACGAAGCGGTCCCATCTTGAGTTGCGTAATTAACGGTCACTGTGACTGCGGATGGAGAACTGAGGCTAACTGTAAATGTGAGTGAGCCGCTTGATTCTAATCCGCTTGTGTCAGCGATACTTAGAACAGGGGCCGTTTCATCTTCGGTGATGGTGACCACAGCTGCTGTGTTAATACCTAGGGTGACATTTTCTTCATCAGTCAAAGTTAGGCTGAATAATTCATCCCCTTCGTAGATCGTGTCGTTCGAAATCGCGATGCTAACTGTTTTGCTAATTTCACCCGCTGCGAATACAAGGGGGCTGTTAACCGCATCGTAGTCGACACCAGCGGTTGCTGAGATATCGCCTGATTGCACCGTGACACTGATTGTGCTGCTGGAGCTATTCGACAAACTCACGACAACGTCTAACGACCCTTCTTCTTCACCTACATTATAGGTTGTCGATCCGAGTTGTATGGTTGGTGCACCATCATCATCAATAATGTTGACCGTTTGCGAAATCGTTGTTCCTAAGGATGCTCCGCTTGCACCTGATAATGTGATATCGAATGATTCATCAGGTTCGTCTCCGGTGTCATCATTAATGGTGATGTCGAAGGTTTTGCTGGTTTCGGATGGGCCAAATGTTAGCGTGTCACTATCGGCATCGTAGTCAGCACCGGCCGTTGCTGTGCCGTCGCTGGTGGCATAATTTACAGTTGTTGTAAATGCAGCTGCATTCGATAGCGTGACAGTTACTGGTAAGGTGCCAGCGGCCTCACCAACTGTATTTGTACCGACCTCGATTTCAAATTCGGCCGTGTCATCGTTGGTAATCGTGCCTGTGGCTGGACTGTTATCTGTACTAATCGCGCCACTGAGTGTTGGATGTGTAACGGCGCCTAATGAGACGGTAAAGGTCTCATCCATTTCAGTTATCTCATCGCCATTGACAGTTACGTTAAATGTTTGAATTTCCGCCGCATTCCCTGCAAAAGTCAGAGTCCCGGCTGTGGCTGAATAGTCATTGTCGGCCGTTGTTGCTGTGCCATCTGCCGCAGAAATTGCGATATCAAACCCACCACTGACAGCGACGTCTAATGTTGCTGTAAAGACATAGGTTGACGTTCCGGCGTCTCCTTCATCGATGGCGGCCGCTGAGCTAAGGGTGACAGTGGCTAAATCGTCATTGGTTATTGTCCCTACTGCGACAGCATCAGCTAAAGCCGCATTGACCGGACTGCTCAATGTGACAGTAAAGGTTTCGTCTGCCTCGAGCTCATTATCAGTCGTCACGCTTACAGCAACTTCTTGAGTGGTTTCACCGTCAGCGAAACCGACAACCTGATTGACGACTGCCGTATAGTCAGATCCTGCGGCCGCTGTATCATCAGTCGTATTGACTGTAACTGACATCGGAACAGATGCATCTGTCCGGGTAAGGGTGAACGAGATAGTTTGGGTTGATCCAGTCCCCTCTGCCACAGACGCATCTGCGATAGAAATGCTAACAATTTCAACCGCGCCTAGTTCACACGGTGTACTGCGAGCAATGCCACGCTGGTCACTGGATGAGCAGCTGTTGGTGCCGGCATTTATGGCCGCACTTCCAGTATCTGGCATCATCGTTTCACCGAATCCACCGTTATCCGCTAGTGCGAGTAGGTTTGAGCTGCCGGTAATGACACCGGTGGCATTACAGCTGTCTGTTGGATCATCTGTATTCAGTAGATTGATGCTTCCGCTGGTGTCGATGCTGCCTGCACCGGTTTTAGAGCAGTCAGATGTTGCATTGTCTGACAAAATTGAGTTGATTAACTTAACAGTGCCGGATGTATCTAATCCATGAGCACCTAGGTTGTTAACGATTGTTGCGTGGGTCAAGGTCAAAGACCCTGTGTTAGCTATAGCGCCATCATCTGATACATTTGCTGTAATTGTGACGTTTTCTAGAGAGCCAGAAGAGGTCGATTGCAAATAAACTGCTCCACCGCCCCCGTTCGTACTTTGGTTGCCGTCAAGCGTTGAATTGTAAATATTGGAAACAGCGGCACCTTCAGAGAAAAGGCCACCTCCATCTCTTGTTGCTGTGTTATCCGAGATTGAGCTGTCGGTAATTGTTAAAACCGTTGCATTGTTGTAAACCCCTGCACCATCTTGGCCTGCGGTATTTCCTGAAATCTCTGTACGCTCAATAGTGGTTGGGCTTAAAGTGCCGATGCCACCGCTTAGAAGGGTTGCATTGTTCCGGAGGATAAAGCTATCGACGATTGTTAAGGGGGAAATCGTATTGATGTTTTGGACCCCACCACCGTCATCTGCGGCGGAATTATCTGCCACAATAACTGTGTCTAAAGATAAGCTGGCTGACCGGCCGTTATAAATCCCACCACCATCATCAGATGAGGTGTTGCTGATAACTTGGCTGTTCGAGATACTAAGGTTTCCGTAATTTCGGATCCCACCACCGTCTTCTTCTAAGCCGTTGGTGTTGCCGTTTGTGACGATAAGCGAATCAATGCGCACCACCGTATTGGTCATGATTTCTAACGGCCGAATGCCAGAGGTGTTTTGGCCGTCAATCGTGAAATCTGCACCATTGATTTGTAGCTCGGCACCTGTTGTGTTGCTAATGGCGGTAGAACTTGAAGTTAGAGAAATATCAGCAGTAAAAGTAAGCGTCGTAGTTCCTGGTCCAGTTTCTCCGTTAAAACAGCTTATCGCAGTATTTAGATCCCCCTCTGTCCCGATGTCCGCATCACAATCGGCAGGTACAGCAAAGCTGAACGTATAAAAAAGAGTAAAGTAAAAGAGTAAAGCAATTAGTGCAACGAGGACCCCGATCCCTTTAAAGCGTGAATCTAATTTCAGTTTAATCATTGTTTTCCTTTATTTAATTATTTCAGTGAATGAGTTTTGAAAATAGCAGTAAATTCTTTTCAAACCAGACAGTTACGAAAAGTGACTTGGTGTCATGATAGGCCCTCTATCTTTTTACCCTAAGATCATTCTAAAGTTGGTATCTTAAGTAACAATTTACGAAAATTCGGCTCTTAGGTGCTGCCCAAACCGGAGAGAATACGGCGCATGATCTTGCAATGAAAGGCAGGCTGATAGCCTGCAATCAAAGAAAAGCATGAAGCGTGAAAGAGCATTTCCTATAAGCTACTCTCAAAAGAGGACTTGGTAACTAGGAATTTTTTCCTAGGTAGCGTCAATTGTTTGTCTATTGATTGTTTTTTGGTCACCAATCAATGGTGGCCAAAAAAAAATTAACGAATAACGACATCGTCTGTTGTTGTGACGGTCAAAATGTTGTTGTAGATGCCGTTGTTTTGCTCATGAGTCTCGTTAATGGCTGCGTAATCTGCAGTTGCACCAGAGTCTATATGGACAACGACAAGTGTTCCGGCCGGTATGTTGCCAGAGAAGTTTGATTCAGCTGGTCGGAAATAGGCATCACCATATGAAATTGTGACGGATGAGCGTGGCGGAATTGGCAAAATGTCCCCGCTGATCAACCAAACCAGTCCTAATTCGGTTAGGGTGTCGATTGTATGGTTTGGTTTTGTAGGTAGAACGGTTGGGTCTACGAATAGATCAACCCAGAATGCGTTTTCAACCGCCCGTGGTCCATTGTTATAAAAAGTAATCGATAGGCGGCCGTCTACAACCTCGATTGAGGTGGGAACAAGGTCTGGGGCATTGATGCGACCATTGGTTAATCTTGGTTGGTAAACTTGGAAAACGTCATCGTTTCTAAGGGTGCCGGTACCGATATTTGCACCTGCAATCGGATTGATTTCTCCATCACTTGGGGCAGATAAAATAACTTCAAAGTATTCATCTCCTTCACCCTTCTGATCGCCATTAATCGAAATGTCGATGCTTTGGCTAAGATCACCGGCCGGGATGACCACTCTGCCTGCTGCAGTTTGATAGTCTCCATCATCCGCTTTTGCAGAGCCGTCTTGTGTCGCAAATGAAACTGAAATATCGACCCCAGCCACCTTGCTTAGTGAAACTTCAAATGACATCGTTGCTAGCTCATCTGACTCGTTTGCAGTGACATCTGATATTGAAATAAGAGGGGCAACATCGTTATCTTCGATTGTTATCGTCGCTTCTGTTGTTGTTCCCGGATCACCATTAACAAAGTCGCTCATACTCAAAGAAAATGTTTCGTTGTGTTCATACAAGGAATCATCTACCGGTTTAATCAGAACGGTTTGTATCAATGTTCCAGCGGGGAAAACAACCACTTGACTAAGCGTTTCGAAATCATCGGTTGCCGTGGCAGTGCCTGCATGAGTGCTAATGGTCACTGAGATTGGGCGGCTGGAGACTCGATTAAGGGTTACTGTGACCGGAATAGAGACATCACTTTCTGAGACAGTTGATTCCATTGCCCCAAAACTAATTGAAGGGAGCCCATCATTATCGACGATTGTCAAGATAGCTTCGCTGCTGCTGCCAACAGTCGCATTGGTTGGATTGCTAATTTCAACTACCAGCGTCTCATCATCTTCGCTGAGGAGGTCGTCTAAGATCGAAACAGATATGTTTTTGACTGTCTCGTTTGCTTCAAAGGTTAATGTCCCGGTTTGGGCTCCAAAGTCGCTATTTGGGGTTGCTGAGATTCCTTTGACTTCATAATCAACTGTAATTGTTTCAAAACTTGAATCGTCTAATTCGACTGTAAAGACGACATCTGTATCCCCTTCAAGGACCGTTTCAGATTCTGCTGATATATTGATGATTGTTCCGTCATCGTTTGTAATTTCAAATGTGGTTGGGTTTCGCAAGAAGATGAAATCTTCTTCTGGAATATTTGTGTTCGTAAAATTCTCTAAAGCAACGAGGAAGTTTTCGTTTTGCTCTTCGGAAGTGTCTCCATTTACAACAATTTCAAATGATCTTTCTTCAAGCAGTGTCCCATTACCGATAAAATCTAGAGTTCCAGAATTGCTTTCATAGTCGCTACCGGCTGCGGCCGTTCCGCCTGCAAGTGAATAATCGATTGAGAACCCATCTTGAACATCTTCTAAAAGTGTCACTTTAACTGTGTAGGTTTGACTGCCGCTATCGCCTTCATTTACCTTTACAAGTTGATTGGTTTCGTCGTAGGTTAATCCCTCAAAAGAAAGGCTAATGCGTGCCTTGTCATCATTAATAATCTTTCCATCTTGGTCATCATCGAAAAATTCGATTCGACTGGAAAGATTGTTATTGGCTTCGTCTTGAATAGTGCTTAACTTAACTTCAAATTGTTCGTCTAATTCAACAATTTTGTCAGCGGCAATTTTAACGGCAATCTGTTGAACCTCATTTAAGGTTCCTTCAAACTCTACTTCAGATTCAACGTGGGCATAGTCACCATCGGCCGCAATAGCGGTGCCATCAATTGTTTTGTAGGAAACGTTAAATCCGCCCTCAACCGCCTTGTCTACCGAAACATTAAACAGGTAATCGGTGCTCGTCCCTGCTACCCCTGTTCCCTCCGCTTGAGATGGGACAGCATCGATGTCTATTTTTGCGATGTCATCATTCTTGATGGTAAATATTTTCGGGATACCGTCTTTTGTTATGGCACCACCAAAGGTAGGTACCGGATCTCCCAAGGTCACTTCAAAACTTTCATCTGGTTCAACGATGGAATCGACTACGCTAAACACAGTAAATGTTTGTTCTTCATCCTCGTTTCCTGCAAAGATAAGCGAAGTTTTATTAACGGTATAATCTATTCCCAATTCATCTGATCCACTTTGGCGACTAATCAAAATCGGTACCGTAAAGCCGCCTTCTACCGCATTGTCAACTTGGACGGTAAATTGGAAGGAAGAGGGGACATCACTATCAGGACCTTGGTCTTCGTTTTGGATCAGACCATCCGGATCGCCTAGTAGTTGAATCGTGGCGGAGTCATCATCAACAATGCTCTCTTCTAGCGGTATCGGTAATGTAATATCGGCTGCGGTACCAGGTGCTGACAGGACGCCAAGTTTTAGCTCGAATGTTTCGTCAATTTCAACATCGGTGTCATTCGCAATATCGATGCTGATCGTTTGTGTTTCACCTGAATCACCATCAAAGATAATTGTGCCCGACCCTGGGGAATAATCAGCGGCCGATGTTGTTCCATCCACTACGGTGTAAGAAATCGTTGCCCCGCCTTGGATATCACCATCAAGCTCTACAATATATTCGCGGGTTCCACTTTCGGCTGTTTCTGAACTGGATGAGATCGAGAATTTGGCTGAGTCATCATTTAAAATCGTACCGATTCCCGTATCGGCTGCGCTTAAGCCAACTAAGCGGCCGGCATCATCTAAATTGCTGATTTCGATTTCAAAGGTTTCATCATCTTCTAAAATCGTATCGTCGCTAATTGAGACAGTTACTTCTTTGCTTGTCTCCCCACTTGTAAAAGTCAAAGTAGTAGCGATTTCTGTATAGTCATCAGTGGCTGTGCTATTTGCTGTGTCAGGTGATGTTGCAATATCGATTTCAATATCTGCATCAACGGGATTTGTCATCACAACTTCAAACGTGACTTCTCCACTATTTTCTTCAGCAGATGAGGCAGCTGAAATAGAAACCTCAGATTTATCATTATCGACGATAGAGCCCATGCCTGAAAAAGCTGTCCCTAAAGTGGCGCCTGTTGGGTTACTTAATACAAGTGCGAAAGATTCATTTAATTCGACCAAGGTCTCCCCGATAATTTCAACAGAGACGGTTTTTGCCTCTTCACCGATGGCGAAAACAACCGTTTCATTTAGGGCAGTAAAATCGTCACCTGCTAGCGCAGTGATGTCAACAGAATCTACATCAACGGTTGATGGGCCAGTTGTGTCACCCGTACGTGAAATCGTAAACGTCATCAGACTTGTGCCGGTATCCGCCTCCACCAAGGCTGCGTCGCCAATGCTTATTTCGGTTGCGAAAGGGGCGCTTTGCACCGGGTTTGCTTGAAGCAGCAAAAACATAGTCACCATTAAAATGGTGCTAAATAAGAAGCTGCTAGCTATAAATTTATGTTGCGTGACGTTCATTGTTTTCTTCCTTGTTCTGCACTTGCACGTGTACTGTTTATGCTCTTCTTTAACAGTACGAACTGACCTTAATGTCGACTCTTAATCTTCCTTTTTCTGGCACACGATTTGCTTAATCTAAGAAACTTTCTCTGTACAACTTCAAAAGGTTCTCGTTGTTTTATCTATATGGGTGTTAGCGTAATTTTTTTATTGTTTCATTCCTATCTTACGAAAAAACTTAACACGATTGGGAGAGTATTTGGAACATCCCTATATAAAGTTCGACTGCTTTACGAGACAGGTCTGGTAACCACTTAAAACCCACCTGCTTAAATGCATCATTTAGGTGCAGCAATGGTTAAAAGCATATATTTGCATTGAATCCAATCGGCTTAATGTCGAAAGGATTCATTCGATGAAAAGTGGCGGTAGACTGGCTCCAAGATGTTTTTAATTGACCTTATCTAGGTAAATACAGAGGGTAAACTGCAGAAAACTAGATTTTGAAGGATTCTTCGCTTAAATTTTAACAGTTAGACATATAGTACACCAGTACTATGCATGACTTTTTTATCTAACACTTCTTTTGAACAAAGAAATTTTTACAACCGCTGTTAACTTAAGTCGCTATTGTCGCCAATTAGTGACTAAATACATTTATTTTGGCTCAGTTATAAAATCGTTCGAACTTTTACTCTTTAATGTTTAGCGAGGAAATTTGTAAGTTTAGTCGCGACATCCCTTTCAATGAGAGGTGGAAAGGTTCTGTTTCGAGGTGTTTGCTTTTTAGTTCAACAACCCATTTGTAAGGGCCGGTTCCAAAATGTTCTTGATCGACCCACCATTCAGTTTCCCATTGATTAAGCTGTGGGTTGAAGTAAAGTGTGCCTCGCCAACCGGTAACATCGTGCCAATGGCCATCGGCATCTCTCCATTGCACCTGTGTCCATGTTTCACTATCTACATGAGCTAAATTGGAATCAAGTGGGATGTTGAGCCGTATTTTCGCACCGGCTTCGGGGTCATCACTGGGCGGGGTGGGGGGAACCGGCCGAGGGGGTAAGTCGGCTAGATCGCTGGCGAA
>JAHDEB010000104.1:4145-19707 GCA_020629055.1 Chloroflexota bacterium | reverse complement strand
AGCAGGCAAACCCTAAAGAGCAAAGAAAATACCCTCTAACCGGTACCTCTATTATAATTGCCCCAATGGACGACCTGTTTAAATACGCTCGAAAACAACAAATTGTAGATGAGTCCCCTCTGGCCAATCGGATGCGGCCGCAAACGCTGGACGAATATATTGGTCAATCACACATCATCGGCCCCGGCCGTTTGTTGCGCCGTGCCATTCAGGCCGATCAACTGTCATCTCTGATCTTTTATGGGCCACCTGGTACCGGTAAAACCACTTTGGCGATGGTGATCGCCAACAGCACCAGCAGCCACTTTATTACGATCAATGCGGTCTTAGCCGGGGTCAAAGACATTCGCGAGGCGATTGCGGCCGCAGATGAACGTCGCAATCTTCATAACCAGCGAACTACTTTATTTGTTGACGAAGTCCATCGCTGGAATCGGGCGCAGCAAGATGCACTGTTGCCCCATGTAGAACGTGGGACGATCATCCTGATTGGGGCTACGACTGAAAATCCTTATTTCACTGTTAACCAAGCGTTGGTGAGCCGTAGCCGTATTTTTCAACTGCAACCGCTCACGGAGCAAGATTTGGCCGAAGTGGTGCGCCAAGCGCTCGAAATGCCAGAGCGTGGGTATGGTCACTTAAATGCATCGATCGAGCCTGATGCACTTGATCATCTGGTGAATGTGTCAAATGGGGATGCACGCAGTCTGCTAAACGCATTAGAGCTGGCGGTTGAAACAACCCCGCCTGACCCCGAAAATGACGATCGAATCGTTGTTACCCTTGGTGTGGCCGAAGAGTCGATCCAACGTCGGGCGGTTCTTTATGATCGGGATGGGGATGTGCATTACGATACGATCTCTGCTTTTATTAAAAGTGTGCGCGGCTCTGACCCCGATGCTGCCATGTATTGGCTGGCAAAAATGGTCTACGCTGGGGAAGATCCCCGTTTTATTTTTCGACGATTGGCGATTTTAGCCAGTGAGGACATCGGCTTGGGCGACCCCAATGCGGTGGCGATTGTCAATGGTTGTTGGGGAATATTTGAAAAAATCGGCCTACCCGAGGGACAGTTCCCATTGGCCCAAGCGACCCTTTATTTGGCAACTGCGCCAAAATCCAATTCAACCATGGCCTTTTTTGATGCCCTTAAAGCGGTGCAAAACGAAAAAAGCGGTGATGTGCCCAATCATTTAAAAGATGGGAACCGAGACAAAGAAGGGTTTGGGCATGGAAAAGGGTATCTGTATCCACACGCCTATCGTGATCATTGGGTGGCTCAGCAATATTTACCCTCCGAGCTACAGGGGCGCTTGTTTTACCAGCCATCTGACCAAGGGTACGAAAAATCGGTGCAGATCGACGTGGCTCGGCGGCGAGAGGCTCAGCTAGAGGCGATGTTGACCCGTGAACACTATGAGCCAAATTCGGCCGGAGAAGTGTTGACGACGAGCCCCACTGACCGGCAAGCGGATGGTTGGCTACAGCGGGTCATTTCTGGCGAAGGGGATACATTGGGTGCGATTCGGGAAAGATTGTTCTATTTGGCCGATGTTAAACGCCATCATTTGATTTTAGACGGTTATGCCACGACCGGGCTGCTCACATGGGAAGCGGTGCGCCAAGCACCAGAAGGTGGTGTATGGTCTGTCGCACCAGATGCCCGTGCTGCTGATCTGCTGACACAACAGGGGGCAAGGCTTAATGCGTTGCGAAAACCTCAAGTTGTACAAGATGGAGAGCAACTTCCGGCTGATGTGCGCTTTGATCGCATCGTCATACGTGATCGTTTTACCCGTTCGCTTGACCCGTTGCCCGGGTTTTTGCAAGATGGCGTGCCTGTTCTAGCTTCAGGCGGCCGCTTTGTGATCGCACAGCGCATCCCGAAACTGGGTCAGCGTTTGGTTGATTTGGTTCCCCAATTACCATCTGACTTACGCACCAAAGTTGCCGCCGCAGAGGAGCAGATTTACAGCCGACCCGATGATCCGATGACCGGTTGGCAAGCGGCTGATATTACCCAGGAAATTGAAGCGGCCGGACTGGAGATTCTGCACCATGAAATTACTCCGATTAGTGGCAAGCGTACGATCGGCCGAGAGCAAATTTCAGGATGGTTTAAACCCTCTACAAAATCTGAACCGACGACCTATTTTGACTACTTAGAACAGGGTCGGTTGACGGCCAATGAAATGAGCCAAGTTGAGGCCAGCTATGTTAAATTTTTGGCCGGAAAAGCGGTCGATTGGACGATTCAAGTGGGATTCTGGGTAGCAGCCTCTGCAGAATAAAGTTCAAAAACTAAATTAGGCTGTTAGTCCCCCCTTCGTGTAACCCTAACCATTAGTACCCCGGGTCTATGAAAAATCGGCGATTTGCCGAATCGATTCGGTGAATTAGTCGTAAAGTACCAGTGAAGCCTTCGGTTAGCATACCCCCTTTCAACCGATAACAAAATATACTAGCTGTGTGATAAATTTTGAACTGGAAGCACAAAACGAGTTTGAGACCCTAGTAAGGGACCGCCGCGATTTTCATCGACACCCAGAACTTGGTTTTAACGAACATAGAACTTCAAAGATTATCGCCCAGCGTCTAAACGCGCTGGGGATGGAAGTGCAAACCGGCATCGGTGTGACCGGTGTTGTTGGCTTGCTCGAAGGGGATCGCCCCGGCCCAACGGTGCTGCTCCGTTTCGACATGGATGCCCTGCCTATTGCAGAGGATACCGGCCTGCCGTTTTCATCTCTTACCGAAGGGGTGATGCATGCTTGTGGTCATGATGGACATATGTCAATGGGGCTAGGTTTAGCCCGAATCATGGCGCGTCATCGCGAGAAAATTCAAGGGACACTGAAATTTGTTTTCCAACCGGCTGAAGAAGGATTGGGTGGCGCATTTGCGATGATCGCAGATGGGGTGCTTGAAAACCCAAAACCGGATGTCGCATTTGCGATGCACCTTTGGAACAAAGTGCCACTCGGGAAAGCATGGGTTACCAACGGACCTGCGATGTCAGCTTCTAGCCGTTTTGAATTGATGATTACCGGCCGTGGTGGGCACGGTGCTTCGCCGCACGAAACTGTCGATCCGATTTTAGCGGCCGCCCATGTGGTTACCGCTCTTCAAAGCATTGTTAGCCGCAACATCGACCCTCAAGAGAGTGCTGTGATTAGTGTCGGACAAATTCAAGGTGGCACGACCTACAATGTCATTCCAGAAGAAGTTTTGATCAAAGGCTCTGTACGCAGCTTTAGCAATAAATTGCATCGTCAACTCTACCGTCGCATTTTAGAGACCGCTAGCAGTGTTGCGGCCGGATTTGGCTGTACCGTTGCGCTTGAAACAGTGGTTATCGTAGCTGCTGTCGTTAATGATGAAGAAGTTGCTGGCCATGTGCGTCAATCGGCCGAACAAGTTTTGGGGTGTGAAAACGTCCTTGATCGCAAAGAAATGGCATCTGAAGATATGGGGTACATGCTCGAAGAGATTCCCGGCTGCTACTTTTTTGTAGGGTCCGCTGATGAAGATGTGAGCAATAGCTATCCGCACCATCACCCTCGCTTTGATATCGATGAACGGTCAATGATGAACGGGGTCGCCATTATGGGCAATGCGGTTGCCAACTATGTGATGCCGGTTGTAGACAAAGAAGCGGAACTTGTTTAATTTTATTTGCAGCGGCAGACTTAGCTAAATCGGGGCGAGCCTCTTTCCCAGCCTGCTCGGCGAATAAATCGATAACGCATATCGATGCCAATCCCCAGCCAAGAACTACTAAAACCTAACTACTCTTTATTTTCAATTTCAAAAAGGGTCTTCTTTTCGTCGGGCGACATCTGCTTCCAACGGGTTTCGATCATGTGGGCCATCCCCGTTCTTAGTGCAGGGCGAGCTTTTAGATCATCCATCCAGCGGCGAACGTTTGGAAAGTCAAGCATATCTACCCCATGACGCTTGTAATTCGCCACCCACGGGAATATAGCCATGTCTGCGATCGAATACTCATCTAGGGCGATATAGGTGCTTTGCGCTAGACGTTTGTCCATGACCCCATACAGCCGAGCGGTTTCTTTGATATAGCGATTTTGAGCATATGGGATTTTCTCTGGTGCATAGTCATTGAAGTGGTGGTTTTGCCCAAACATCGGTCCGACCGATGCTTTTTGAAACATTAGCCATTGTAAAACCTGCATGCGGGCCAAAGGCTCGGTTGGCATAAACCGGCCGGTTTTTTCTGCTAGGTAGATGAGAATGGCACCTGACTCAAAAATAGAAATCGGTTTGCCCGCTGGCCCCTCACTATCAACGATAGTCGGAATCTTATTGTTCGGACTAATCTCCAAAAACTCAGGCTTAAACTGATCACCGGCTAAAATGTTGACAAGGACCGTGTCGTATTGCAAGCCACATTCTTCCAGCATAATGCTGATTTTCTGCCCGTTTGGGGTTGGTGCAAAATAAAGCGTAATCACTAGCTTTCTCTTAGTTTAAATTGGCCCATTCGCTTATTCGATGATGACAGAGCTGGCCCAAGATTTTTCTTTGTCCATGTCTACAAAGTATGACATACAAGCCTCATCGATCATCGCGGGGGCCATATTTGGTTCTTCCCCAGAGTACGCGCAAATGGCTAAAATCGTCTTTAACAGGTCACGCGGATGTGCCCCTTGCATCATACGACTAGTTCCACGGTAGTAGGTTTTTAACAAATGGACAAAGCCGTCTTTACTAAATGGGACCCGTAAGCTGCCGCACATGATGCGAAACAGTTCGTAAAACATTTTCTCATCTGGTGGGCCAACTTCAACTTTAATTTGGATCCGACGTAAGAATGCATCATCTACCAGCTCGGATGGATCTAGATTGGTCGAGAAGACAATTAGCTGCTTGAAGGGGAATTCAAACGTTTGTCCTGATTGCAGACGTAAAAAGTCAACACGGGTTTCTAACGGGACAATCCAGCGGTTAAGCAGCTCGGCCGGTGAGACTTGTTGACGCCCAAAGTCGTCAATCAGGAACATGCCACCGTTGGCTTTCATTTGCAATGGCGCTTCATAGATGCGGGCAACCGATTCGTATCGTAGCTCAAGATGGCTTAAGTTTAATTCTCCACCCACCATAATCGATGGTCTCTTGATCGGAATCCAGCGGGTATCACGACGGCCGAATTGCTCTAGAAACTCATTGTCTTCGTTAATTTCAACGTGACGAAGCTTGTCATATAGTTGAATGATTTGCCCGCTAATCGTTAGGGCATGTGGAATAAAAATCGGCTCTGTGCCTGCTAGAAGATCACCACAAATTTGGGCAATGGTTGTTTTACCGTTACCCGGAGGGCCGTAAAGGAAAAGAGAGGTCCCTGCGTTTAGGGCTGCACCCACCCGACGGTCAAAATTGGGAGGCAGAATTAAATCTTTTAGATGATTGCGGACCCGTGTTGGATTAATGTTCTCGATATTGGCATATTGAATCTCAACCGATTCATTGTAAATGTCAATCGGCACGGGAACAGGGCCGACATATTGAGAACGTTCCATCGCATCACGAGCCATTTTTGAACCCGCTTCTGTTAAGCGATAGATATAGCTCATGCTGTTAATGCCGCTGCCTTGGGTTCTGGGTACTTCAACCATATTGTCTAGCTTTAATTTGGCTAGCAGCGAGTCTGCCAATCGAGTCGAAACCGCAAGCGCTTCTGAGAATCGCTGGACGCTAACCTCACGTTCTTGAAACAGTAGCCGATAAAAGAGATCGATTACCATCGATGAGGGAACGCCCAAATCTTCGATATCGTGAACGGCCGCTAGCAGAGGTTTCATCGGGTGCGTCATGCGAGACGCTAAATCTTGGGTTTGAGTTAAAGCCATGTTTGTTTTTCTTTTGTATCTTAAACCTAGGGTCACAACTAAGATGAAATGATCGGTCAATCTATTTTAAAAGTGGTGACGTTAGGGTTTCTCTACTTTTTTCAATCTGTCATATTAGTATGGCTGAAACAGTAGCCTAACTGAATGGCTGAAAGATCAAGAATAATTGAATGTATGCATTGAAGTTTATGCAGTTAAAGTGATACCACAGTGATTGTTAAAAAACCAGACTGTTGGTTTACATTCCATCTGATAAGAGGCGGGAAATATGTATTAAAAAAGGCGGCTTCTTGCAAAGAAACCGCCTTTTGAATGTCAATTGAATGAACTGTTGGAATTATTCGGCCGATTCGCTGTCACTGTCAGCTGCAGGCTCTTCTGTGGATGCCTCAGCTGTCTCAGTTGCTTCGGTTGGAACTGCTTCCCCTTCAGGAGTCGTACCTTCCGCAGGGGCACCTTCGTTTTCTTCCGGTGCTTCGCTTTCGTCGCCACCATCTTGGATGATAGCGAGAGAGGCAACATAGTCGTCTTTGCCTTTCATTCCCATAACTCGGACACCCTGGCTGTATCGTCCTTGGCGCGAGATGGTCCCAACTTCGGTCCGTAGAATGATACCTTTAGCGGTAATAATCGTGACTTCATCATCTGGATGGACAAAGCGGGCACTGACAATTTTCCCAGTTCGTTTCGGGTCTAAGTTCATGGCGCGAACACCCTGACCATAACGGTTTTGCTGGCGGAAGTGAGCAACAGGGGTGCGTTTACCATAGCCGAACTCGGTAATAATCAGCAAGTCGCTGCCACCTTCTTGAACTTCACCATCACCCTCAACATCATCATCCGATTCGATCACTTCGTCATGGGCAACGACGGCACATCCGGCCAAAACATCATCCCCTTTCAAGCGGATGCCGTTGACACCGGCCGCTGTTCGACCCATCTCACGGACGTCTGTCTCATGGAAGCGGATGCCGCGGCCGCCTTGGCTAACCAAAATGATGTCTTGATCACCCGTTGTCATTTTCACCCATGACAGCTCATCGCCAGGGTCAAGCACAATCGCTTTTAGGCCGTTTGAACGGACATTTTCAAATTTGCTGATTGCCACACGTTTTACACGTCCCTTTCGGGTTGCCATCATCAAATGTTCTGCATCTTCGAAGCTGCGGATCGGCAAACATGCGGTGACCCGCTCATCTTGCTCCATCAGCAAGACATTCATGAGAGAGGTCCCTTTTGCGGTTCGATCGGATTCAGGGATTTCATACGCCTTGACAGAATATGCTTTACCCCGATTGGTAAAGAAGAGGAGCACATCGAGATTCTTGGCTGAAATCAACTGATCTAGCTGATCTTCGCCCCGCGTATTCATGCCGATCAACCCTTTACCACCCCTTGCCTGTACCCGATAAGTAGAGGCTGGGGTTCGCTTAATGTAGCCGCGTGTGGTAATCGCCAACAAGACCGGAATGTCTTGAACTAAGTCCTCATCATTTAATTCACCAGATCCCGCGATAATCTTAGAGCGACGATCGTCACTGTATTTGTCTGTAACTTCGCCGGTTTCTTCGCGGATCACACTCAGCATCATCGCCCGATCATTTAATAAGCTTTCGAGATATTCGATGTGAGATGTGACTTCTTTGTGCTCATCTTCTAGTTTTTGACGCTCTAGAGCGGCTAAACGGCGCAGCTGCATGTCTAAAATCGCATTTGCTTGTGGTTCGCTAAGATCAAAGTTAGCCATCAAACTAGATCGCGCTTCGTCTACGTCTGGCGATTGTCGAATTGTTTTGATTACTTCATCTAAATGATCAATCGCTTTGAGCAGCCCAACCAAAATGTGTTGCCGTTTTTTGGCTCGCTCAAGTTCATGCTCGGTCCGTCGGGTAATAATGTCTACCCGATGTTCGATGAAAATCTGCAACGACCGCCTTAGAGATAACAATCGTGGATACCGATCAACCAAAGCTAACATTTGAATGTTGAAGCTAGACTGTAATGCGGTGTGTTTATAAAGCTGATTGAGCACTTTGCGCGGCTGTGCGTTTCGTTTTAATTCAACGATGATCGAAATACCGTTCCGGTCAGATTCATCGCGAAGGTCAGAAATCGTGTCGATAACCCCACGGTTCACCAATTCGGCCATCCGTTCGATGAGGTTTGATTTGTTGACTTGATATGGGATTTCGGTGATGTTGATGCGTTGACGGTCTGGCTTGTTCGGGTTTTCTTCGATCTCTGCTACAGCCCGCATGATCACTTTCCCTTTACCGGTCGCATATGCGGAGCGAATCCCTTCAGTGCCAACGATCAGGGCACCGGTCGGGAAATCAGGCCCTTTGACAAACTGCATCAGCTCATCCACGGTGATTTCGTTCACTCGATCGTAATTGTCGATCATGTGAATAATCGCATCGTTTAATTCTTTTAGGTTGTGGGGGGGGATGTCTGTTGACATACCCACGGCGATTCCGTTGGTGCCATTGAGCAGAAGATTGGGAACCCGGTTGGGCAAAACGGAAGGCTCGGTGAGCGAATCGTCAAAGTTCGCGGTGAAATCAACCGTACTGCGCTCGATATCGGCCAACATGTCGTTTGATAGCGTCGACATCTTCGCTTCGGTGTAACGCATGGCGGCCGCGCTGTCACCGTCGATTGACCCAAAGTTTCCTTGACCGTTGACCAAGGGGTAACGCAGTGCAAATGTTTGGGCCATACGGACCATCGCGTTGTATACGGACGAGTCACCGTGTGGATGATATTTACCTAATACTTCACCAACGATACGCGCGCTTTTACGATGGGGGCTGTTCGGCCGAATACCCATGTCGTACATCGCATATAAAATGCGCCGATGTACCGGTTTCAGACCGTCGCGAGCATCAGGCAAGGCGCGTGCTACGATTACGCTCATGGCGTAGTCGAGATACGAACTCCGCATTTCGCGGTTAATGTCTATCGGGTTGATATTACCTGTATTTGGTGTTTCCAATGGAACCTCAATTAATTATTTAAATTCGGGGCAGGGACTTCCCAGTATCGCGATTGAGAGGGTCAATATTTAGCTAATTGACCGATCGCAAATGTATGATTTTATGTAAATTTAGAATGCAGGATATGTTAAATTCCAGCCCCAGAATTATACCACTATTTCGGCCGTTTTCCTAACCCATGTGGGATCCTACCAAAAAAGGGGGTAAAAATTAATTTGGGGCTAAATTTTCGATTCTATAGGCTCCCGATCTGAAAATTATCCGCTCTGAGGCTCAAAAACAGCCATTATCGGCATCTCGTTGGCCGTGAGGGCGATTTGCTTCTCGAGAACGGATGACTTTACATAACCTAAGGCTCTTTTTCCGGCCGAGGTGGTGATAATACCGGCCGATTTTCCATTTGCCATGACCTCTGTCCCAACAGGTATTGGCCCTTGTGTGTCGAACTGCACCATTTGCTTTGCGATTTTGCCACGGCTGTCTAAACGGGCGATGATTTCTTGCCCAGTGTAACATCCTTTTGTAAATGAAACGTCTTCCCAAAGCCCCGTTTCAAGTGGAATAAACTCCCCTGTAAGTTCATGACGTAAGCGGGGCTGTTTCGCCTCGATGCGTAGGGCATCAAATTCACTTTCCAACATCAGCGTCCCACCGGCTGACGTTAGGGCGTCTACGATCGTTTCTTCATCCCCTACCGGTATTTTTAGCATGTATCCCCCCCCATCCAGTGGATCTGTTGCATGAACCGAGAGCTCAATAGATGAGATCGTGATGGTTGCCCAGTGGTGCAGGGGCAAATCGATTGCGGTGCCACTGATTTCGCCGATTTTTGAGGCCGCATCCTTTCCATAGACAAATAGGGTGGAGAACCGGCTACCAAGCGATGTCACTCGAAAATCATCGTTGAAAAAAACAAAGCGCAGTAAATACCGAGCGATATTGTCTCCATTCTCTTCACCCGTCAGCGCAATGGCGGTTTCTTCACCCGCATACATAATGATACGGTCGATAATACGGCCGACGTCAGTTGTTAGGACGGTAGCCGCCCCTTCGCCTGGTTTTAACAGGCTGACCAAATTGGTAGACATTCGGTTGATTAGATCTAAGCGGCTTTTTCCGCTAATTTCGAGGAGCCCCATCGGCCGAGAAATGAATTTCATTTTAGGTTTTAGATTTAGAGGTTAAAGAAAGATAGAAGGTAAAAAAAAACGGATGCTATATTTCTACAGCATCCGTCAAAGATTTACGTAAAAGTCGTTAAGTTGGGATTAATTCCATTCCGAAATGCGAAGGCCTGATTGGTCGAACCATTCTATAAAAAATGCACGGTCAATCCGTGGCCCAGAACCTTGATCCCATGTGATCCATGGGAATGGGTCATTGCCTGACATAACGATATACATCAAACCAATGCCTATGCCCATCATTAATGCACCAGATGCGACAACCCAGATAAGTCCGCGATTGAAGCCACTATTTTCAGTAGCATCGATCGCTTCAATGCGGGCTGGACGGAAATAGAAATAACCGATAACAATTGTTAGAATGGCAAACACATTGGCAAACAGTCGGCCGTTGCCCATGATCGCATCACCCAAAACGTAGCCAGCCATATAGGTTAAGAAAAGCACCATGAGGATCGCGGCCCATGCATCGCGTGCTGGACGACTATGTGTCTCAGGTTTTCCGGTGACCGGTTTTTCTTTATTCTCATCATTGAAGCGAGCTGCGATTTTATTTTCTAAACTGGTAGCGGCCGCTTCATAGGATTTATCGTTTTGTGTGCGATTAATACCCCTAGACGCCAACATGGCTAACCCTGCGATCGGAATTGTAAAGGCGATAAGCCCTCCAATGACGATGGCGGTGATAATCGCTAGTAGGGAAAGTGATGTATAAGTTCTTTCAGCTTCTGTCTTGCTGTTAAATTCACCCAATGCAGGGATTTTAACAAGCTCTTCACCAACGATGTAGCCTTCGACGTCGATACGGACGTTTTCTTGGTACACAGGTTGGCTAGGAATTTCAGCGTGGGATGCAGCGGGGTTACTGCTGCCGCCAGAAATCGCCTGTGAGATGTTGCGTGTTACCGCTGGGAAGATGACCGTCAGCAGGCTGGTAATTAGTAGCACTGCGACGATTAGGAGGGGGAATCCCCATTTGTTTTCAGTCATTTAGACCTCTAGGTCAGATGATTTTTGGGTAAAAATCTCTGGAAAAATTGACTTTTAAATTGTGTTTAAATCAAACAAATTTACACCTCTCATTTTAGCACAGCCCCAGAGGGGTGTCGAAAATGTAAGAGAGACTTTATAACACGTTTGGCCCATATAGAGAGGGGAAATTTGAATGGAAATGGTGTTTGCTATCTCCGCTTGTTACAGGTAAAAACAGGGTTGAAAAAAGCAAAAGTGAGGAAGAAATATGCCAATTTCGCTTTCAGTAGGACAACGTTTAAAACAGGCTGGCCTTGAGTGGGTTCCGGCCACCCATGACTTTTTCTCCATCCCCGATGTTGATATGGATGAGAAGATTTTCGCCATGAGCGACATGACGGTGAGTATGGAAGTTTTGCACGGATACCATGCGATTACCTTTAATGGGGCGGTGGAATGGGCCCTTGACTTTGTTTTTAAAGCAGATGCTGTGTGGCTGCCTACTGAAACGCAATTACGGGAATTGGTCATGGCTCGCTTAGGCGACCGGCCGCAGGTCGTATTGCAGTCAAGCATTGCCGGATATGTTGTAACAATTGTTCGCGAAGGGGCTGATGGTGCACGAAAAGAGATTTTTGAGGGTGTAACGGCCGAGGATGCTTATGCTTCCGCATTGTTAAGTTTGTTGGGTTAGGACGATGTATTGTGATTAACCTATACGATCTGACATTTCAGCAGCTGACCGATCTTTTAGCCGATTGGGGATATAGCCAATTTCATGCAACCAAAGTTTGGCACCAGATGTATCGTTCTTTGCCTGCATCGATAAACGATATGGCAGAGATCAAGCCATCGTTACAGGAAAGGCTGTTGGCTGAGGCGACATTGGGTCAATTCAGCACCATTTCAGATTTAGGGAGCAAAGACGGGGATACACGGAAGTTTTTATTGGGATGCGCTGATGGCCAATCGATCGAAACGGTGATCATGCGCTATGTGGGGAGAAAAGATCGGCCGGATGAGACGCGCCGTTTTACAGCTTGCATCAGCAGTCAAGCCGGTTGCGCGATGGGGTGTGTTTTTTGCGCGACCGGTCAAATGGGATTTATGCGCCATTTATCGGCCGGTGAAATTGTGGGACAAATTATTTTTGTTGAACAATTACTGCGCCAACAAGGGGCCGCTTTGCGCAATGTCGTGTTGATGGGGATGGGTGAACCTTTGCACAATTACGACAACACGATGCAGGCGATTGAAATTTTAACCGATCAGCGGGGGCTGGGGCTCGGGGCGCGCCATATCACCTTAAGCACCGTCGGCTTGCCAGATGGGATACGGCGGCTGGCGGATGAAAACCGGCCGGTAAATTTAGCTGTATCGCTGCATGGGGCGACCGATGAGGAACGGCAACGGCTTGTGCCACCGGCTAAACGCTGGCCTTTGGCCGTGCTGCTTGATGCTTGCCGCTACTATTCTGAAAAACGGAACCGCCGAATCTTTTTTGAGTGGACCCTAATCGCCTATGAGAATGATACCGTGGAGCAGGCTGAGGCCTTGGGACGCCTTTTGACCGGCATGGACGCCCACATCAATGTGATTCCGTTAAACCCGACAGATGGATTCGCTGGACGGCCGAGTGACCCGCAGCGGGTGAAAGATTTTCAAGCGATACTCGCTCGTTATGGGTTGCCTTCAACCGTGCGTCAGCGTCGAGGCATCGATATTGCGGCCGGATGTGGCCAGCTGCGCCAACGTGAGCGGCCGGAAGGCTGAGACAATCCCAATTCATTTTGAGACATCGTTATACCTGTTCGAGCCTAAACTAAGTTCATTGATCGATTCAGACGGTCAATTAGAAAAATTTAGTTTCTCTTAAAGCTGTGTGACCGCTTTAAGACGAGAAAAGGAATGCGAGTGAATACGATGGATTATGCGATTGAATTACCAGGTTTTGAAGGACAAGACATTAAGGTTGGAAAAAACAACTTTATTAAAGCGCCTAAAATTTTTGTCAATGGTGAAGAGGCTCCCAAAGGGTCTAAATGGTTGAGCAAGGGGCTGACTAATAATGCGGGTGAAACGGTTGATGTACGTATGTTCAACAACTTTGTAGACCCGATCCCTTCGGTGATGATTGGAAATGAAAAATATCACCCAACAACGCCATTTACATGGGGACAGCTTATTTGGGCCGGTTGGCCGATCATTTTGCTAGCGGTTGGTGGTTTGCTAGGAGCGGTATTTGGCGTGAGCGCAGGGATGGCCAATGGGCGAATTATGCGTAATGACGAGATGTCCAATACGGTGAAGTACCTAGCGACCGGTGGGATTAGTTTGGTGGCTGCGGTCGCATACTTTGTGATTGCACTGGCGATTTCGTAACTTGGTCTTGTGACCTAAAAGAGATTAAAGAAAAAGGAACTTAAAATGAAAACTGAAAAACCAACAACTGCTTTTGTGACAGCTGCATGGGTCGCTTTATTGATCGGCATGCTTACTTATATCATCGGACTGTGGAATGCATCGATGCTGTTGAGCGAAAAGGGATTTTATCTTGTCCTACTGATGTTCGGCTTGTTCGGTGCAGTCTCGGTACAAAAAAGTGTGCGGGACCAATTAGAAGATGTCCCTGTATCGAGTTTGTACTATGGCATTAGCTGGGCAGCTACGCTGATTCCGATCTTGCTATTGATGATCGGGCTCTGGAATGCAGAGATTTTGCTTAGTGAAAAAGGATTTTACGCCGTTTCATTTGTGCTTAGTTTATTTGCGGCTGTGGTTGTGCAGAAAAACACCCGTGATAGTCAGCCCACCAATGCGCTGGCATAGAACTTTCTTCTTAAAGAGATTTTCGACATAGATAATCTCCTCCTTCGTTTGGCCAGAAGGGTTGTCAGCCCTTCTGGCCGCTTTTTAAGATTATGCGTTCTCCTAAAAATTATTTTAAATCGATGTATTACTGCTCATTGGCCGTTATTGTTTTAGGTGCGGCTGTTGGATCGGGCAGTATGTTGAGCCTGCAATTTGGATCAGCCGGACAATTTGCTACCCCCTTCTACCAACATGTTTTACCCTGTTGTGCAATCGGCTCTTTGGTCGCTTTGATTATCGGGATCGGGTTCGCCTTATTTTCGAATCAAAAGCGAATCGAAATTGATGAATTGCTGAGTGGCGAATCGTTAATCGCTTATGTTGATTATGAGCTTGATGAAATGGGCGAGGAGAATCCTGGCTATGCGTTTATCGGCCCCGGTGGTGTCTTTAAAAACGGGTTTTATTTTGATTGGTCAGATAATTCGCGCAACTTACTGAATGTGACCTTGAAGCATGGGCCAAATCCGGTACTTTGCTTTTTGTATGTGGTTGCATCAGCTCGCGCAACCGGTCGCGGTGGAATGATGCAAAACTGCTGTATGGTTCCGATCCCACCTGGTCAAGAAGCTTTGGCTAGAAAGGTGCTCGCAAATTTTAAATGATTAAGACATTCGCTTACAATCGATCACTGGGGTGAGGTTAAAAAGCGCAGGCAAAGTTGGATTAGGCGAATCTATCATTGTTTATCGCCTATTGTGCATAAAACAACTCTGAAAAAAGCAGCTTGTTGGTGTTAATTAAAATTTTTCCAAAAACGTTTGACCGCACCCCGAGCCCTGAGCGTCGCGACGCTCAGGGAGCGAAAGCCATACTAAGGATAGAATTCAATCTGTTGAACCGCATTTTCGGCCACTGGCAACAGTGATTCGCCTAGTTCACTTGGGATTGAAATGGTGCTAACAAAAATTGTTTCATCAACGAGAACCACGTGTTGCACAATTTGCAGGTCAACCGCGGTGCCTACCGGATTAACTTGGTTCCAAGCGTAGTCAAAACGCATAGCGGGGTAGCCAGAGAGGGTGACACTTGTTTGGGAAATCGCTTCAGGTTCAATCTCAAACTGATAGGTTAGTAGGTTATAAAAGTCAACGCCGAATTCTTCAATTGAACTGACCCCACCGGCCGGTTGGGTCGAGATGTTGATATTGGCGGGGTTAATCGCTGCTAAAGACGCCTCGCTCCAATTTATTGCGTAAAACTTCACGCCAGATGCTACCAAATTACGGAATATCCCACTGCCTAAAAGCTCTTCAACTTTCCCTTGGTCAGGTGAATCGGTCACTTGTTGGATGTCTACAACCACCCAATCATTTGGCAAGAGAACCGCAAATTGATCGAACGGCATATCATAGCGCGTATTCCCATCACCTAAGTCGGTAATGACAAGGGGTAGTTCAGGAAGAGGTGTCTCTGTCGGTTCTGGTGTATCAGTTGGTGGTGGAACCGGCGTTGCCGTGGGTTCGGCCGCTTGGCCGCTTTCTTCGGATGTTGTTGCAACTGACGCTTCGTCCCCTGCTGTCCCTTCAGTAGTGATGGTTGGGATCGGGGTAAATGTAGGGGGGGCGAGTGCTTCGGTTGTGGCGGCCACCGCTGCGTTGACCGTTGCTTGAATATCCGCTTCAGACAATGATGCGTCGTTATTACCGCATCCGGCCGCTACAAAGCA
>JAHDEB010000104.1:0-4045 GCA_020629055.1 Chloroflexota bacterium | reverse complement strand
TATCCGCTTCAGACAATGATGCGTCGTTATTACCGCATCCGGCCGCTACAAAGCATAGTAGGGCCATGATAATGAGTGTTTTGAGTCTAAAGTTAATCATAAATTGGGTTAAAATACTTAGGAGCGGCAGAAATTATACAGGTCTTCGGGTTTGTTTGTAAATAATATTAGGCTTTTAATTAGACCGACTCTATAAAGCTCACCTTTCATAGCAAAATAAATAGCTGAGGGAGCAATTGGTGATAAAAAATATGTCAAAGCGAAAAGTTCAGGAAATGTTTGGGGGAAAAGAAAAGGCAAATGCATATGCGGTTAGCACAGTGCATGCAAAAGGGGCTAGTTTGTCACGCTTGGTCGAGTTGATTCAACCTAATCCAGCTTGGACTGCGTTAGACATTGCGACGGCGGCCGGGCATACGGCCCATGTGATAGCGCCACACGTTGGGCGTATGGTTGCGACCGATATTACCTATGATATGTTGCCAAAAGCCGCCAGCCTCGCCATCGAAAAAGATATTGAGAATGTGGTTACGGCCGGGACAGATGCAGAGTATATGTCATTTGCCGCAGAAACCTTTGATTTAGTTACATGCCGCATCGCCCCTCACCATTTCCCCGATATCCCGCGATTTGTGCAGGAAGCTTGGCGCGTGCTACGGCCGGGCGGCGTATTGGCCGTTGTCGATAATGTGGTGCCTTCAACCGGTTCGAAAAAGAAAAAAGACCGAGTGGCGTATGCCAATGCGGCTGATTTTATAAATGGGTTTGAAAAGTTACGTGACCCAAGCCATGGAAAATGTTTATCATTGCACGGCTGGGTCGAATTATTTAATGAAACCGGCTTTGGCGATGTTCATAAAGAGACTGGGCGAAAACGGATGGAGTTTGGCCCATGGGCAGAGCGGATGCACGTTGCGGCCGACGATAAGGTTCGTTTACGGGCGATGCTGACCCAACCGCCTAAAATAGTTGAAGAGTTTTTGACCCCTGAATTTGACGGAGATAAAATTTTCTTTACCCTAACTGAAGGGATTATTGTCGGCACCAAGAAATAAACCACGGGCAATGGCTGGGTTTAGACCGGCCGACAAAGCACACAATCGGAACACAATCGATGAAAAAATATCATTTTTGGATTACAGGCTGTCAGATGAATTATTCAGATGCGCGACGCGTCGCGACCGAGCTAGAAAAGCTTGGGTATCGTGCTACGCCGCAGATGAAAGAAGCAGACGTTGTTGTATTGCAAACCTGCACCGTGCGTCAGCAGTCTGAGGACAAGGCGTATAACAAACTGCATAACCTGAAAAAGCTGAAAACAGATGATCCAGAAAAAACGATTGCGGTCATGGGTTGTGTTGTGGGTGTTCGTGGTAATGAAACCCTAGAAGAAACCTTCCCATTTGTTGATGTGTTTATGGAGCCAGCTTCAGACGGTCAACCGCTGGTTGCTCACCTTACTCAAGATGAAGTCGCGGAGTTTGAAACCCAGCAGCGGGATCAGCTACACAGTTGGCAAGACGGCGAAGTCATTTTGCCCGACCACCAACGAGGGCAAATGGTTGCCGCCCCAGTTTCAATTGTTTACGGTTGCTCCCATGCATGTACATTTTGCATCATTCCATCTAAACGTGGAAAAGAACGTAGCCGTCCGGTTGGGGAAATTGCGGCCGAGGTTCGCTCATTGGTCGCACAAGGTGTCAAAGAAGTTATGTTGTTGGGCCAAATTGTTGACCGTTATGGTTACGACATCCCCGATGGCCCTGACTTGGCCGACCTGCTAACGGTGATCAACGGCATCGATGGCTTAAAACGTATTCGCTTCTTGACCAGCCACCCGAACTACATGACAGACAAGATCTTGCATGCTGTGGCCGACCTGCCGAAGGTGATGCCCCATATTGAAGTGCCGATTCAGGCGGGCAACAATAAAGTCTTAAAAGAGATGAAGCGGGAATATACGCGCGAGCAGTATTTTGAGCTGATCGAACGTATTCGCACCATCGTGCCAGAGGCTGCTATTAATTGTGACATTATTGTAGGGTTCCCAAATGAAACAGAAGAAGAGTTTCAAGATACCTACGATCTGCTTGAGGAATTACGCATCGACAAAATTCATTTGGCCCGTTACAGCCCACGCCCGGGTACGGTCAGCGATCGTAAATATGAGGACGATGTGCCAGATGAAGAGAAACGACGCCGTTTCCAACTGATCGAAGATCAGCATCGTCGAATTAACCACGATAAAAACAAGCTGATGCTGGGTACAGTTCAGCAGGTTTTGGTTGAAGATATGCAGAAGGGGCGCTGGCGCGGCCGGAACCCTCAGGGCAAGCTGGTCTTTTTCACCGACCCTCGCGAATTAAAAGGGGAAATGGTTGATGTCAAGATCGAAGTTACCGGTCCGTGGAGTATGTCGGGTGAAGCGGTTGATAAACCGGCCGAGCAAAAACCTACATCGGGAGAAAGCATTGAGCTAACAGTGCTATAAGGACTGAATTTTAAATAACTGTCCCAAGCGAAAAAAACAGAAATTTTCACGACATTTTTTCAAGAGATGTATCAATTTATATAGGTTGATACATCTCTTTTTTTATTCACCTAATATTTGCCCCTCACCTGTAATCTTACTGATAAACTTTCGGTATATGTTTCACATTCTTCTATTTACATCCCGCTTGCCAGAATCGGAAGAAATATCTCGCCGTTTAGCGGCACGGGAAAATTACATCGTTCACCGCGTTGGGAATCTGCGCGAAGCAGGAACGCTGCTTACCCGTCAAAAAATAGACTTAGCGATTGTTGCGGTTAGCCCCAACGACAGCTTGGTCTATTCGCTGAACATGCTGCAAGACGGATTACCGATTTTATTGATTGCGGAAGTAAGCAACCAATATGTGACCGAGCGACAGCGCAAGATGGCTTGGGGAATTGTGACATATGAACGGTTGACCGAAGTTTTCCCGAACTTCGACTTTATGGACGAGCCGAAAGACAAGGTGGAAGAGATCTTCATCAAAGAAGATGAGGCACCCAAGAAAGTCTTAAATACAAAAAAACTATCGCAGCTTATTTCAGGTACATTGCAAAAATTTAGCCTAGAGATGGTTTTGCTGACTCGGCAAAAAGAGTTGGTCGGTATTCACTCTCGGGGTGATCAAGATCAGATGGTTCGTGTCGGCCGATTTGTGCGCAACAGCCGCAAGCAAGCTGCTGAAAAAGGGCAGATGACATGGTTTACCGACAAAAAAACCCGTACCCAGCTAGACACCAATATAAAAGCTGAGAGTTTCCTTCTGCTGACGATTCCGTATGATGAGTTCCTGATTACGCTGGCGTCTAAAGAGCATGGGTCTGTATTGCATATGCGTAAAGCGGCACGCTTGTTAATGGCCGGCATTCGCAAAGTTGAAACAGACATTCATGAGGACCCAGAAGCTTACAACCAAACAATTTCTAGCCAAGGGATGATCGAAGTTCCCCATCGGCCGAATTTGTCACCTTCGGAGTTCGCTCTGGTTTGGAAAACGAGACGATCATTAACGATCGAAGAAAAATTTGAGTTGAATCGAGCTTTGCCCACAATCGGCCGAGCACATGGGTGCATTTTGAACCCTATTTCGATTCAAGACAATTATGTGCAGGTGATGTCGACTTGCCCCGCCGGCCGTACCAGTGCTTGGTTGGTGCAGATCTATAAAAAACGATCTTTAGAGCATGTGCAAAAAGAGCTAGACCATCACGACGATTTTTGGATGGAGGGGTATTATGCTCAGCCTTCAGACGTCCCATTGAGCCGCGCAGAATTATCGATTTACTTGGGGCCAGAACCGGACTCTAAACGTAGTCCCCAGCCTGCTGGCTAATATGTGCCCGCTTTAAGCAAGCGCCTTCTTTCAAACAAAAGTTATTATTCAGCAGTTTGGTCCAGTTTGACAAAAGGATTTGTGATCTGCGGAAAGATGAGCTAAAAACTGGGCCAATCTGGCGAAAATAGTTGGGGTGCTGAATAATTATAAACAAAGATTGCCGATCGGATGACGAA
>JAHDEB010000103.1:13654-19727 GCA_020629055.1 Chloroflexota bacterium | reverse complement strand
CAGGCTCTTGTGACCATTCATTGCTCATCGAAGCCAGCGCTGGCGCATCAGAAGGAAACGTCTTGCCATGTACACCGCTCTTTGCCGGTGATAGCTTGCCAGACACCTCACCCAACAAATCATCCGTTGTTGCCTTCGTCGATGCATATAGCGAAGCTTACGGCGAACTGCCCAATCAGTTTGCTGGCATCGGCTTCGACTCAGTCCAATGGGCACTAGCGGCATTAGCCACACTCGATGATGACATGGACTTGGCCACCCGACGTGCTACGATCCGAGACGCGATCGAAAGCAACGTTGTGAACTGGGCAGGTACATCTGGTACGTTTACAATGACACCAGATGACCATCTTGGGCTAGACGTCGACACAGCCTTTGTCTATGTTCGCGTTGAAGATGGCTCATTTGCATATTACCCGCCAGAAGTGTGGGAATAACACGTGACCAGGGCCCATCGGCCCAGTAGTCGGTGGGTCAGTATTCGGTGAGCCGGTAGGTCGGCAAACCGAATACTGACCTACTGCTTATCGTCGCAAAGCGGACTGTTAAAACATGAAAGTAAACACATTTTTCAAACAAACCCTCGCCATCGTTATTCTCATCGCAGTCGTATCTGGCGCCCTCTATTTGGGCAACCAGAAAAACTTTGGCTGGCCCCAATACACCCAACTCGCCCTTGAAGGGCTACGGGGCGGTGCCATCTATGCCTTAATCGCGCTAGGTATCGTCACCATTTACAACGTGACCGGCATTATCAACTTCGCCCAAGGTGGGTTTGCCATGTTGGGCGCCATGCTGGCTGTTTCGGTCAATAACGCGCAACAGCTTTCCGAGATGGGGGTTGGATTGCGCCTCGTGTTGGCCTTCTTTGTCGCGGTCAGCCTAACCACGCTGGTCGGGCTACTAATCGAACGCCTTGCGATCTATCCTGCTCGCAACGCCGAGCCATTGACTCAAATTATTATTACGGTGGGGGTTTTCATCGTCATGCAGGGGGTTGCATTCCTCATCTGGGGCTCTGACCAATACACCCTGCCCGCCTTCACCACCCTAGAAGTACGTGATATGCCGATCCGTTTTTCCGGCATCCTCATCAAAGCGCAAAGTTTTTGGATATGGGGAACCGTCGCCATTGTGATGGTGCTGCTCTACTACTTTTTTGAAAAAACGATGTGGGGGAAAGCGCTGCGTGCTTGTGCGATTAATCGGCAAGCTGCCCGGCTGATGGGTATCAGCCCCAATCGAATGTCCGCCCTCTCTTTTGCACTTGCGGCCGCCCTTGGTGCCATCGGCGGGTTTGTCCTTGGCCCTGCCACCCGTCCCAGCTACGACATGGGGTTAACACTTGGTCTAAAAGGGTTTGTGGCTGCGATTATGGGGGGATTGGTCAATGCACCGGCCGCCGTGTTAGGCGGTATCTTACTTGGCATGATCGAGAATTTAGGTGCAGGCATAACCAAAGCGGGTATCAAAGACATCTTTGCATTTATCATTCTGATCTTTGTTTTGCTCTTCCGGCCGGATGGCATCCTCAGTAAACGGGAAACGGTGGAGAAAGTTTAACTGGAATACTGGATACTGATATGTTGAAATCTCTTCGTGAAAAAAATCTGGGTATCCTCGCCCTTATCATCGCTGTTTTTTTCGTCGGGTGGCTTGAGCAAGTGGAACCGGGCGGTGTGGGGATTACCGAGCTAACGTTTGGAATTTTCACCTTCAATACCGTTGTTCGCATCGGCATCTTAACCATCGTCGTTGTCGGGCTCAATATTTTGGTCGGCTATGCGGGCCAAGTGTCTCTGGGTCAAGCCGCGTTTTATGGGATTGGGGCGTACGTCTCGGCCGTGTTTACCGTCCAGGCCAAAGCCCTTGGCATCCCCGAAGCGATCGCATCCGCTTGGATTTGGCCATGGTTTTTAATGCTTTTGGGGGTGCTGATCACAGGCGGCTTTACATGGCTCATCGGCCGGCCTATTTTGCGCCTAAAAGGACACTACCTCGGTATGGCCACCCTTGGCTTGGGGATCATGATCTTTATCTTGTTCCGCGAAAACTTTGCCATCAAACCTTCAACCGTGATCATCACCGGCGGGCTAGACGGTTTACCTGATGTCCCTCGTCTATCCATAGGCAGTTACGAGCTTTGGCCCCTCCACCGATACTTTTACCTTGTCTGGTTCTTTGCGGTCTCCGCCATCATCATCGGCCGCAACGTCGTCAACTCACGCGTCGGCCGGGCGATGCGCGCCATTCACGGCAGCGAAATCGCAGCTGAAGTCATGGGGGTAGACACCGCCAAGTTCAAGCTTCAAGCACTCGTCATGAGCACCATGATGGCCAGCTTGGCGGGTAGCTTGTATGCCCATTTCCAAGCGGCCGTTTCCCCTACACCCTTTGACTTTGTCGCCTCGCTAGAGCTGGTCGTTATGTCCGCCACGGGCGGCGTTGGCACCATTTGGGGCGCTCCACTGGGTGTCACCATTATTTTGGGATTGGGTGAGTTTTTACGAGCCAATTTGCACTTTTTAGGGGCAGGTAGCGAAGTTGAACCGATCGTCTTCGGGCTCATCCTAATCTTGATTATGATCTTTATGCCTGAAGGGATCGCCAAACAAATCACAAAACTATTCAATCGGCGTAAATCGAATCAACAAACACCGGAGGTAAGCGCATGAGCCCCCCTCTACTTGAACTCAACAATATCGGTATCACGTTTGGTGGGTTAACCGCACTTGAAGGGGTAAACACCCAAGTCTCGGCCGGGCAGATTAAAGCGATTATCGGCCCAAACGGTGCAGGTAAAACGACTTTGTTCAATATCATTTCCGGCATCTACACCCCCACCGTGGGTGAAGTCACCCTCAACGGGGAGATCATCAACGGTCAAGAGGTCAGCGGGCTATCTCCCCATCATATTTCTGAAAAAGGGATTACCCGCACGTTTCAAACAATCCGTCTTTTTGAAGGAATGACCGTCCTTGAAAACGTGATGGTGGGACAGCATCAAAAAACCAATGCCGGTTTCTTTGCGGCCGCGTTTCGCTTACCATCCGCCCTGCAGGAAGAGCAGCGAATTGAAGAAAAGGCGATGGCGCTGCTAGAACAGTTCGACCTAGCCGACCGTGCGCAAGAGGTCGCCACCGATCTACCCTTCGGGTTGCAGCGACGGGTAGAAATCACCCGAGCACTCGCCACAGAGCCAAAAATCATTTTGCTAGATGAACCGGCCGCTGGTCTGAACAACACGGAAGGGCATGAACTCATGACCTTTATCCGCAAAATCCGCGATTCCGGTGTTACCGTCTTGCTGGTAGAGCACGATATGGAAGTTGTCATGGGATTAGTAGACGAGGTATTGGTGCTTGAATATGGTCGGCCGATTGCTGACGATGTGCCGACGGCCGTGCAGTCTAATCCTGAAGTCATCCGTGCATACTTGGGGGATGAATAATGGCCCTTTTAACACTCAACAACGTCAATACATTTTATGGTCAAATCCAAGCCCTCAAAGATGTCACCCTAGAGGTCAATGCAGGTGAGATCGTGGCCCTCGTTGGTGCCAACGGTGCTGGCAAAACCACCTTGCTCAATACCATCAGCGGCTTGCTGCCAGCAAAATCCGGAACGATTCAATTTGACAATCAATCACTGAATCAAAAAAGTGCGGCCCAAATCGTGAAGGCGGGCATCTCCCACGTCCCAGAGCATAGGCAGGTGTTTGGAGACATGACCGTCCACGACAATTTGCTTCTGGGCGCCTATCAACGTTACCGCAAAGTCGGCATGAAAAAGGTCGAAGCGGATATCGATTGGGTATATAACATTTTCCCCCGGCTGAAAGAGCGACGAGAACAGTTCTCACGCACGATGAGCGGCGGTGAGCAGCAAATGCTCGCCATCGGCCGCGGTATGATGGCCCGGCCGAAGCTCATGCTGTTCGATGAACCTTCGCTGGGGCTCGCCCCACTCATCGTCAAAGACCTGTTTGAAGTGATTTCAAACCTTCGGTCAGAAGGGATGACGATTCTTTTAGTCGAGCAAAATGCCCGTGCAGCCTTACGCTTAGCCGATCGCGGCTACGTGCTTGAAACCGGCTCTGTCGAGCTGGAGGGTGAGGCTGAAGCATTATTGTCAGACGATCGAGTGCAAAAGGCTTATTTAGGCGGCTAAGTCTCCCCACAAAATTACATTTCAGCTAAGGGGTTGGACAATTAATAATTGTCCAACCCCTTTTTATTTCAACCGGCGAGCCAGCCTATTCAATACTGGCTTTATCCCGCTTACTCGTCGTTGCCAAAACAATCGGGCTAATGTACCCCTTCGTTTTCACATTGACACACGCCGTTTTGCCGCTTGCAATCGCCCGCTGCACGGCCGGGGCGATATCCTCTTGCTTGGTCACCAGTTCACCATAACCGCCCAACCCTTCAAACATTGTGTGGAACGGAATATCGCGAAAATCTGTCGCAAAGTGAGTCCCATTGGCAAACATCCGCTCTTGTTGTTGAGAAATGCAGTCCAAGCCGCCATTGTTATCGATCACAACCACAATCGGCAGATTTTCTTGAAAGGCAGCCTCGATACTCAGACCACCAGACAAAAACGCCCCATCCCCACTAATCACCACAACATTACTTTTAGGATGGGTTAGTTTGGCCGCAATGCCAAACGACACCCCCACGCCTAACATGCTAAAGGTGCCTGGATGCAAAATGTTGCCCAACTTTTGCCCATGATAGCCCGCGATATTAATCGCGATTTCAGACCAGAAATGGGTGTTCCCTCCGTCGATTACGAGCCAATCATCATCCCCCATCGCATCCTGAACCGCCAAAGAAAGGCGCAGCGGGTGGATTTTTCCCCCCGTCTCTTCCAAGCTGGGGATGTCGTCAACCATCTTTTTAACCCATTCACCCCGTTTGGCACGATTCAGATCAAACCATGCACGATCCAGCTCCCATTTTTCAGCAGTGTGCAACCCGAGCAATGCATCTAAAAATGCCCCAGGGTCGCTCAACAACGCCAGGTCGGCCGCCCGATTCATCTCAAGCTCCTCGTGAGAGCCGTTAATACAAATAAGTGTCGTGGATTCAGGGAAAAGGGGCGGATTGCCAAAATTCATCTGGTTATCGAGCCGAGCCCCGATCATAATCACCACATCCGACTGATGAATCGCATCTTTTGATGGATGGTATTGATGGATATCGGCCAAGCCCATGTACGCTTCAGCTTCTTCCCCTAATAATTTTTGATGATAAGGGATGTTAAAAATAGGGATCCCCATCTTTAAACCAGCCTCTTCTAGCTTTTTCTCCGCCCGTGACCACCAAACCCCATGACCGCCGATAAAGATCGGCCGTTCCGCTTTTCCGATGATGTTGAGCACCGCATTTAAATCGTCAGGGTTTGGCCACGCTTTGCCCGACAACCGAGGGAACTTATTAAAAGGCCGTTCGTCGCTCTGCACATCAACCTCAAACGAACTAAACATGATGTCGACCGGCAGACTAATATGCACCGGCCCAGGATAACCCGATGTCGCTATTTTCCAAGCACGGTCCACAAATTCCGGTATCCGCTCCCCATGGGTAATTTGGATACTGTGTTTGGTCAATGGGTCTGCAATCGCAACGTCGTTGATCTCTTTAAATCCGCCACTCCCTTGCCGTTTTAGCGTGCTAGAGCCGGTCACAAAAATCACGGGTGACCGCTCACCCCATGCTTCCATCATCGCCGGTATCGCGTTGGCAAACCCTTCTGGGCCAACCAAACAAACGGCCGGATTCCGATTAATACGGGTAAAGCCGTCGGCCAAATGGCCCGCCACCTGTTCGTGTGGCGAATTGATCACCGGAATCTCACATTGCATGAATCCTTCAAGTGCAGGATTGCAGAAGCCACCGCTCAGGGTGAACACCTGATCGACTCCTTTTTTCTGTAATGCACGTGCGAGTAACGCACCGCCTCTAATCTTCATATCGCTAACTCCTATTTTTAAGTAAGAAATGGCTAGTAGCAAGCGAGAAGTACTCAGTCACTATTCACTTGTACCTTACTACTTTTCACCTATTGG
>JAHDEB010000103.1:6044-13554 GCA_020629055.1 Chloroflexota bacterium | reverse complement strand
AAGGCTACGTCAAGGATTTCCGTCACTCCATTCTTGACGTAGCACTAGCACCGATGAATCAATCTGATTAATATCCGTTCGACCTACTTGTGCCATTGTGACACTGATTTCGTTCGTTAGGGCCTCAATCACGTCGGTCAATCCTTTCTGCCCAGCCGCCGCTGTCGCATACAAAAACGGCCGACCTAACATCACAAAGTCAGCCCCCAGCGCCAGCGCCTTAATCACACTGTCACCAGATCGAATGCCGCTATCAAAAATCAGCGGATAATCTGCGCCTACCGCTGCCCGTACTTTGGGCAGCACAGTGATCGCCGGTGGTGCGCTATCTAACTGGCGCCCACCATGATTTGATACATAAATTGCGTCGGCACCAGCCGCCTGGATGCGCACCGCATCTTCGGCCGATGTCACTCCTTTAACGATGAGGCTGTTTGGCCAACGCTCTCTTAAACGGTCTAAAAAGGGCCAGTCTACTTTTCCTCGCCCCTCATTCCGTTTAAACGTTTCATTCCCCGTTTCGGGAAAATTTGCCAACGAGGGTGCCCCACCAAACAAGGTAGTTAATGACCAGCGCGGGTGCATCGCAAAGTCTACAAACTGCTTCGGCCCGATTTTAAACGGTATGCCAAACCCATTGCGCAAGTCACGTAAACGAGGGGCAACTTGGGGCACATCAACCGTAAAAATCAAAGTTGTGTATCCGGCCGTCAAAGCCCGATCAACCAAACCCATCGCCTGCTCTTCCGATCCCCCCACATAAAGTTGAAACCAGCTATTCTGCCCAGCTTCCGCATAGATATCTTCGATAGACGTTGAACCAGCGGTCGAAAGCCCCAGCGGAATATCGTAATGTACGGCCGCCTGCGCAAGCATTTTATCTGTCCCAGGCCAAGCCAATTCACACATCCCCATCGGAGCGATTCCAAAAGGCAGTCCCCATTCACGACCCAAGAAAGTGGTTCTTAAATTTCGCTGATCGACATTAACCAAAACCCGTGGCTGTAAAAAGATCGCATCTAAAGCCTCTCGGTTTCGTGCCTTTGCCCGTTCAGCTCCCGCCGCACCATCAATGAAATCAAACATCATTTTAGGCAACCTGCGTTTGGCCAGGATTCGGGCTTCATCTACTGAGTAAATCTTTTGAGACATTTAGCTTTTTTCAGACAGGCAAGGATGCTTGTTTTATGGCGATATCAAAATCGCAATTACTTTAAATTCACTAGGCTATTTTTTTTGGATCTGCGGCGTTTGCCACATGCAACTTGCAACTTGCATCCGTTAACTTAATTTCATCGCAAATGGGTTTTGATAAAGTTGATCGTGCGATTCTACCCCCACGTCAAGCACACAATCGGCCGTTGGATGAGCCACACACAGCAAAACGTAGCCAGCTTTTGACTGACGCCGGTTTAAAGCGGTTGCATTCGGTTGCCGCACCTTGCCAGAAATCAACTTCGCAGCACAAGTAATGCAGCCGCCATAGTTGCACGCGATCGGCAACTGAATACCGGCCGCCAACGCCGCTGCATAAATCGTTTCATCTTCGCTGACCATCAACACATGTTCCCAGTTACGAAAAACAACTTGATGTTTCTTGGCTTCAGAACTCATCTCTTCACCTATATCGTTTGATTCAAGCGTGGTTTCCAAAACGGCCGGAACAGCTCAATCTTGACACAGCGGTCCATGACCACGCGCATGCCAGCATCTTCAGCCAACTTGGCGGCCGCATCATCCACAACACCGATTTGCGCCCACAAAATTTTCGCCCCGATATCAATCGCTTCTTGCGTAATGCCAAGCAAAGCTTCTGACCGGCGAAACACTTCAACCATATCAACCGGTCCATCAATTTCTGCCAAAGAGTTATAAACGCGAATCCCGCGAATCTCTTCAACCTCTGGCTTTGGGTTCACCGGATACATCTTGAAACCTTGTTCATGCAAGACGCGTAAAACCCCATAGCTAAATTTAGTTGGGTCAGGGCTAGCCCCAACCATCGCGATGCTTTTTGTATCCTTCAAAATCGAAGCGATATATTCGGCCGAGTACTCTTCTTTATGATTCATAATTTTTATTAAGATAGGGGATTGGGACAGGAATATAGTTTAAGAAAAACCTAGTGCAAAACGATATGAGTTACGCCACAAACCTCTCTATCTCTATCCTCTGTCCTCTTTCCCTATCCTCCTACAACCAGATGTCCGACGTACAATCGCCACCCGGATAACGTGTCTCATGGCAGCGGGATGGTCCATTTGGCTCTTTGCCAAAGTCAACAATAAAGTCTTTATTGATTTCCATTCCACCGTTTTCCGTATCACAATCGACCATCAACATCACCCCACCATTGGTGCGGATCTCTGGATAAAATTGATTGTCCCAGGTCGAAAAAAGTGAGGTCGTCACATACAACCGTTTACCATCCAAAGAAAGCTGGATCATCTGCGGGCCACCTGTGACTTTGACACCGTTCACAACCGGTGCTTTTTGTAGCAAGCCCCCCATCCAAACTTGACCGGTTAACACCGGATTGTGGGGATCAGAAATATCATACTGGCGGATATCACCATGCAGCCAATTGCATAAATACAAAAAGCGATCATCCATTGAAATCAAGATGACGCTGATCAACCCCGGCAACGGGATCGGCCATTCTGGGTGGCGTTCATTTTCGACATCGATAATTTTTTCAACAATCCATTCCTGATCTTTTTTGTACCAGTGAATAATATTTGACGAGAGGGCTGCCCCCACAAAACCGTGGGTAGAATCCGGGTCGTGATGAAAACGAACCTCAAGAGGAACCAAACCATCTTCCCCTAAATATTCAGTCTTGAAAATCTCTTTCTTTTCAAAGTCCCAAAAGTGGATTTCACGGCCGTAATTCAACAACCCCACCTCTTCTAGGTCAAAACCAGGCATAAACGTATTGGGGGCCGCCCATTCGCTTGAGACCATCACATTGTGACGCGGCTGGTACCAGAAATCATAATTAAATTTCTTTCCTCCCATGCTGTTTTCCCAATGTCCCATGATTTCAAAATCTTTGTTTAGGTGTAAAAAGCCGCCAGGTGCCTCTCCCTTCGCATCCCCCAACATCGAGATAATGATGTCAGAGCCTAAACAGTGCACCGTATGGGGCGCAGACAGATTGGTCTTTTCTTTAATCTCATCCCCTTCGATCGTTTTAAATAAACTCGGGTTTCTAGGATCGGTCACACAATCGATAATGTGAATGTTTGAGGTACGCACCCCTGGCACAATCAGATATTTCCGCTCCATCCCTCCATCATCAAAACAGGATGAACAGGCGTTCCAACCGGTATGATGCAGTTCATCCCCGATGTTTGGCATTTCTAGACGACTAATCACCTGAGAATAAGTCGGGCTTTCTGGGTCCGCATCAATCGTGGCTAAATAATCCGGCTTCTGAATACCTGTCCCAACATAGAGCGCGACGGTATAAAGTAATTTTTCTCTCGGGGCTTTCATCGCCTCGGCCGGTGATGCATAACCTGGGCCACAACACTTTTCTTTCCCATTTGTACTCATATGATTCTCGATCCTTTTGCTCAGGGGCGATCACGACCCTAATCTAAGTAAATTTAGTTCTTGATTTCCTGTGACTATGCCATCCGATTGGAATCTTGCAGCATAGTAGGGTAGTCTATGGGGAGAACATATCACCAATTGAGACAAACGTCCACAAATTGAGAATTTAACTACTTAGGAAATACAATGCATTTAGACCGCGTACTCACACTACTCAAAACCGTATCCGTTGCGGGGCGACCTATTTCCGTAGCTGAAGTTCAACAGGCTACCGGCCTTCCCCGGCCGACGTGCTACCGTTTGCTGCAAACAATGACCGAACATGGGCTCCTAGACGATCGCCAGAATAACTCTCGTTACGTCTTGGGGGACAGTCTCATTCGCATCGTTCTTCAGGGGACATCAGACATTGATGTGCGCCAAGCCGCCGCCCCGATCATGAAAGAGGCGGCCACCGAATTTGGCGAGGCGGTCTTCTTATCCCGGTTTCGCAACGACAAAGTCGAAATTATCCATGTCGAAATTCCGGCCGATCCCAAACGCTCCTACTATCATCCGGGGCTAGGCAATCGCCCCATTCATGCTTGCTCCTGCTCTAAAGTTATCGCCGCATTTGCCGAGCAGGAATTTCAAGAGCAAATCTTAAACGGCCCCATGCGGGCCTATACAGAGCATACAAAAGTAACCGAAGAAGCGCTTCGTCAAGAATTTGCAGATATCGTCGCTCGTGGGTATGGCGAATGTGTTGAAGAGATTGAAGTCGGCATTTCAAGTGTTGCCGCTCCCGTGCAAATCCCCCATATCGGGGCGATTTTTAGCGTGGGTGCAACCGGGTCTGTGCGTCGCTTTTCAGAAAGTTATCGCCAAAAAATCGGAGGAGAGCTGATCGATTTATCGGGCAAGATTGCAACAACCATTCAGCTCTCAAACCGTAACCGTGAAGGGTTACTGCAAAAAGGCTAATCACCCATGTTCAGATGCCTTAACAACATCTAAACAGCCTATTGTGTAGGTCGCTTTGATTTGGCCGATCAAATCACCCATCACCACGTTCTTCCAACATTTCTTACGCACACTTGAACAAATGTTCTGCATCGGTTATCATGCCCCTATTGCTTTCTCAAAAGGAGTGTGATGTCATGAAAACGACAACTCAAATTACTATTGAAGGAAAACAGATTGGTGGAAAAAAAGACCTCTTCCCTAGACAATTATTAACAATTCCCATAGATTGGGTCAAATCTTCCCCAATAAGCCTACGTACTCTCATCACCCACTTGGTGAGGCAAGAAGTAGCTACATTTGAAGAACGGCAGTCTGCAAACCGATTTTTCCGAGTTTTAACAGCAGTTCAAATTGAGACCGAAAAACCGACCGGCCGGATAGACCCGGCCGCTAAAGCGACAAAACAAAGCATTGATTCTGACCAGGCGGTGAGGACGGCGCTCCAAGCATTTGAAGACGGCCTATTTTTTGTTTTTGTCGATGGGGATCAAATAGAAGAGCTAGACGATCCTGTAACTTTAGCGGCCGAGAGCACGCTACGTTTTATACGCCTCGTTGCTTTAGCCGGAGGATAACCTCCCAAAATGATCCAAAATGAATATCAAGCTTACATAAATCAATTTCGTGTTACCAATTTTAAACACAAGCTGATTCAGCAAGCCAAACTCCTATCCCCTTCCATTGGAGAAATTGTTGAAGAGATTACAACTACATTCAAAAAAAATAATGGGCAAACTTATGGATCCTATGGGGTCTCCAAAGCCACAAATCAAGGATTTGAGCAATTTGTAAAACTCCCGGTTAATGTTCAGACTCAATTAATACGAATTCTCTTCCCAAAGATTAGCAATCAAGTTCTCAAAGGATTAGAGCTCATAGAAATGGGTTATCCGTTAAACGCAAATGAAAGAATTAACTTTCCAACTAAACTTTACGCAAAAGCTACACAAAGAAAAGCGGAATGGCTTAGTAACTTGTGGAGTGTGCTTGGAGACTTTCGTCATGATATTCGCTGGGTTGTTAACCATGCAAACCATAATTATTTTAACAACTATTTTTGGGTTTATTTTAGTGCCACGAGTCTTCTAATTACGGCTGGCCTTGAACTGAATGATAAAGACTCGAACTGGATACTTGATACCTTGATTGAAATCGGCAAAGGCGAACATGAGCGAGCCCTATTTGGTACAAATGTTTTGACGCCGCTCATGGCTTCATCCCGGCCGGAAGGATGGGAGTTTGTAGGGCAAATGCTACTGTCGGCTCAGCGGCAAGAGGGGCTGCGCCAGACGATTTTGGAGACGGTTAGCATATGCCATCCCGGAGCCTTCCGCCACATGCTGAATCTCATCCAAGAACACAACTTAATCCGTTTTAACAGTGTTATTCGTGCGGTAGATGTCTGGTTTGGACTGGGGTACGACGTGACCCAAACAAAAGAAGTACAAAACGTATTAGTCCAGTTTGAACAATCACTCACCAATCTCAACCAAGCCAAACGCTGGGCACTGGAAGGAGAATCGAAACAGGTTTACACTGCACTGATTGCGCTTGGGCTTAATGATATTTCTGATGCGACAGCAATTGCACAAGAGGTGTTCCAACAGGGCGAGGCGGATCAACGATTAGCGGCTGCGCTCTTTTTGCGCCAGTTAAACGATCCGACAGCAGATGCGGCTCTATTTGATCTAATTGCAGATAACGATGCTCATGTCCAAGCTGTCGCCCTTAAGGCATTTCACAACACCGACCGAAGTTTACCTACAGGGGCTTTTGATTATGTAGAATCGCACTTACCAAGGCTTCCTTCAAAGTTGAAAAAGCTGCCGGAGCGAATCTGGCCATGGTTAAAAATCGAGTCTGACCCGAAAGCTGTGGGGAGTTTGCTTTACCAGACGGCCGCAGCCGACAAAATCTCTTTATCAAAGTTGTTCCCTCACTTTAAACGGCTTGATTTTCGAGGAAAAAAGAATTTACTTGAGAAAATAATCAGTCAAAAATCTACTTGGGATGCTGAAACTCGCTTAATGATGGTATCGATCATGGGAGATTTGGATCGAGATATTCGATCAAGAGCAACTAAGGGCTTAAGAGGGGTCACTCTCAATGAAGTTGAAATCATGCAGCTAGAGGGGTTAATGCATCGAAAAGCGGCCGATCTACGCCGTAACACCGTTAACATCATTTCTGCTCAAGAAGCTGAGTTGGTTTTTGACAGCTCACAACGAATGCTATCCAGTCAAAAAGGGCTTGTGCGCCAAGCTGGTTTAGAGTTATTGGTTGAATTATTCACGGCCGATCGTCAGCCGGAACGATGTCGCCAGATTGTAAATACATTCCGAAATAGCCGAGACAAGCTTACTGCGACAGAGGACGCACTGCTTGATCGTATTCCGGCCGAGGCGGCGCAAGATCAGCAAGTGTTAACTCTGGATGATGGCTTGGGGCTAATCAATCATGAAAATCGGACCAAACCACACTGGCCTAAAAAGACTAATTTTATGGCCTACAATAAAACCATGTTGAGCTTTATTCTTGAACTTGATCGATTTATTGAAAAAAACAAGAATGTTGAGTATACGGTTACCCGATCAGGCGACACCACCACCCATTTGCTTGGCAATGGTGATGGTTTCTATATTCCATTTTTCCCTCGGCCTGACCTTAAATTATCAAAAGAAGATAATCTGAATAATTTACCCTTAAAAGAAATGTTAATAGATTGGTGGGAAGATGTCGGCAAAACCATTCTCCAATCTAACCTCGATTTGGTACGGCTTAATGCAATATTTGATGGCTATTTTTTCCGGGAAGCGGATGTTTATCTGAATGAGCTGACTCCAAGTTTCAAATTCTTTAACTCAATAAAACATAAAAGAAAAGTTCAACCCATCATCGATTGGTATTTTTACCTTTACCATCCAACAAAAAACATAATAGATTTTGT
>JAHDEB010000103.1:3445-5944 GCA_020629055.1 Chloroflexota bacterium | reverse complement strand
GGCCCAATGACGGCCGACAAATTGCAAGTCCACTTGTTGGGCAAGGATTCAGCCTATAAATACACTCAAATCCCTCGTCGGAGACCCAATTTCGGTATTCTAATGTCAGCCTATAAACATGGTGGTGCCACAGAGGATGATGTGCTTGAGCATCTCATCGGGTCTAGAAAAACCGATACTTTGAAAGACCAATACAAGAAACAAGATACCACTTACTATGGTAACTATTATCGTGGAGGCTTTGATTCCTTAGCCTATAGTTCCGGCCGCAAACCTCGACAACATCATTTTGAATGGGAATCAAGCGTAGGCTTTCACCCAGCAGCCCAAGCGGCCGTTGAAAAAGTGCGTCAACGCATTATCGAAGTCGAGCTGACCCGTGGCGACTTGCCTACTCCCGCCTCGATCCCAGCAAAAGCATTGATACACAGTGGTGGCGCAGAAAACTTCGTCAAACTGCTCAAAGCATTTGGCAAAGAGCTCTTTTTACGAGGATATGCGTATGATGGAGAGAGCAAAAAAGCGGTCTTTAGCCATCTCATCCGCGCTACTTTTCCTAAAGAAATAGATGAGAGAGACTCACCCAAGAATTTTGTAAAATTGGCAAAAACAGCCGATCTTCCAGACAAACGCTGGGTTGAAGCGGCCCTTTATGCACCGCAGTGGGCGTTCCACATTGAACAATTGCTAGACTGGCCCGATTTTGCCGATGGGGTCTGGTGGTTCCATGCTCACACAAAAGATATCGGTTGGAGTGTTGAAAACGAATTACGCGAAATGTGGGCCGCCGAAACGAATGAACGAACCCCGCTCACGGCTGACGATCTTGAAAACGGAGCAGTTGATGTCGCTTGGTTCAAACGGGTATACCAAAGCTTGGGTACTGAAAAATGGAAAATGCTCGATGCGGCCGCAAAGTATGCCTCAACCAGTGGTGCCCATAAACGAGGCCAACTTTATGCCAATGCAATGCTAGGAGTACAAAATCGTGATGAGTTGATCAATCGTTTGCAAAAGAAACGCCATCAAGATTCAGTCCGTTCGCTAGGGCTGCTGCCTCTCCCAGCTGATTCTGTTGAGCGTGAGAACGAATTGCTGAAACGATACAAAATCTTGCAGGATTTCCTGCGTGGCAGCAGAAAGTTTGGCTCGCAACGGCAGGCCAGCGAAAAGCTAGCGGTTAAAATTAGCATGGAGAACTTGGCCCGTTCAGCCGGTTACCCCGACCCAGTCAGACTGCAGTGGGCGATGGAGCGGCATGCGATTGCAGATTTGGCCGAAGGCCCAGTGAGTGTCTCCGCAGATGGCGTAACGGTTACCCTGTCAATCAACTACTTGGGAGAAGCTGAGGTTGATGTAATTCGTGAGCTAAAAGATGGGAGCAAAAAACCGCTTAAAAATGTCCCAGCCAAACTCAAGAAAAACGCTTCGATTAAAGCGTTAACCGGCCGGAAAGCTGACATTCGACAACAGGCCAGCCGAGTACGCAGGTCTCTTGAAGAGGCGATGATTCGCGGCGATCATTTTTCTCAGCCAGAATTAGCAACCATGTTTCAACACCCGGTCATCAAGCCGATGATTAAGCAGCTTGTTTTCATCCGCCCAGATGGAGCGAAAGGATACCCGGTGATGGCCGGAACGGAGTTGGAAGGGATTGAAGGTGCAATCACACGGCTCACCCCATCTGACCAGCTACGTTTAGCGCACCCGTATGACCTGCTACAAGACAGTTGGCACATTTGGCAAAAAGAATGTTTTCACAGAGAACGGATTCAGCCGTTTAAACAAGTTTTTCGCGAACTCTATATTATTACTCCGGTTGAGGAAGAAGCTGGCGACAAGTCACGCCGTTATGCAGGACAAGAGGTGAACCCACGCCAAGCGATACGACTGTTCGGGCAACGAGGCTGGATCAATCACCCATATGAAGGTATCCGTAAAACATGGCATGACGAAAAAATTATCGCCCATGTCGACACGCTGATGGGTGATTTCACCCCGGCTGATGTGGGGGGCGAAACACTGGAAACAGTTTCTTTTTCAAGATTAGGTGAATGGAAACGCATCCCACTGATCGACGTCCCTCCGCGTCTTTTTAGTGAATCGATGCGTGATTTAGATTTGGTGGTAAGTGTTGCTCACTTGTCTGGTTATGACCCAGAAGCAACAGAATCGACGGCTGAAATGCGGGCCAACTTGGCTCGTGAGACTGTCGATTTGCTCAATTTAACGAATGTTTCGTTCAAAGAAAGACATATTTTAATTGATGGGCAGATTAACAATTATTCTATCCATTTGAGCAGTGGCATCATCCATCAGCGGCCGGGCGGCTATGTCTGCATCGTGCCGGTCCATAATTCTCAGCGAGGGCGAGTCTTTCTTCCATTTGTAGATAAAGACCCCAAAACGGCCGAAATCATCGCAAAAATGATTATGCTGGCCAATGACAAAAAAATCAAAGATCCAACGATTTTGGCGCAGTTGGTTCAAAAATAAAAA
>JAHDEB010000103.1:0-3345 GCA_020629055.1 Chloroflexota bacterium | reverse complement strand
CTACAGCGCTTTCACATGGGCGATCAAATCATCCATCGCCACCACGTCACGGTCGGCCGAATTGCGTAACTTCACTTCCGCACCACCGTTTTCTAAGCTGCGACGGCCAATCGAAATTCGAATCGGCATCCCCATCAAGTCAGCGTCTTTAAACTTAACCCCAGGGTTCACCTTCGGCCGATCATCGTAAATCACAGAAAAACCGGCCGCTTTCAAATCTTTGTACAGCTGATCACACAACGCTTTCGGTTCTTCCTCTTTCCCCAAATTCATCAGATGGATGTCGTAAGGGGCCACGCTGCGGGGCCAAACGATACCACTCTCATCGTGGTATTTTTCTACAATGATTCCCATCAGCCGGTCTAGACCAATCCCATAAGAGCCCATATAAACCAGATGCGGTTTACCGTCAGGGCCAAGAGCCGTTGTGTTGGTCGGCTTACTGTAGCGCAATCCCAACTTAAAGCAGTGGCCCGCCTCAATCGCTTTGCGCGAACTTAAGGTGCCTTCACCGCAGTTACCACAAACGTGTCCATTGCCAGCTTCAGCAATATCAGCCATCTGCGTCACAGCAAAATCTCGTGGATAGTTCGTACCGGTGTAGTGATACTCAACTTCATTGGCACCAACCACAAAGTCGCCACCATTTTCAATAGAGGTATCAGCAATGACATATACCCCATCACTGTCTGCGTCTTTCGCCACATTTAAACCAATAGGAGAAGCATACCCAGGCATCGCACCGGTTGCTTTAATCTCTTCCTCGGTTGCAGGGCGCAATTCAACACCACCCAAAGCGTTTGAAAGCTTCACTTCGTTAACGTCTAAATCGCCACGAATCACTGCAAAAACAAATTTCCCTTCTTTTTCCGCTTTGCCTGGTGGGGTCGCCCACAAAAAGACAGCTTTTAGCGTTTGGCTCGTTGCAATGCCACAAAAATCAGCCACCGCCTGAATCGTCTTGCAATCAGGGGTCAAAATCTTATTCAGCTCTTCAAGCGAATCCGGCTTGTCACCTGTGCGAACAAAGGTTGCCGCTTCAACATTGGCTGCATAATCACAGTTGCTGCACTGAATAAAATCATCCTCACCCCCATCATGTGGAAACAAGAACTCGTGGGACGATTTACCACCCATAGCACCGGTATCTGCTTGCACAGGAATGACGTCGATTCCACAACGGTTGAAGATGTTCAGATAAGCTTGGTACATGTCTGGGTAGTATTCATCCAGACTTTCCTCAGAAAGATGCATGCTGTAAGCATCCTTCATAATGAACTCGCGCAGGCGAATCATGCCGCCACGCGGCCGTGCTTCGTCACGATACTTTTTGCTGATGTGATACACCATGCGGGGTAAGTCACGATAGCTGTCCACTTCTCGGCCGATCAAGTCAATCACAACCTCTTCATGGGTTGGCGACATGCCGTACCAACGGTTTCCCCCAGCATCAATTTGAAACATAACGCCGCTATATTGGGCCCAGCGGCCGGTCCGATCCCAGATCTCTTTTGGATGTAGATTCGGCATCAGCATCTCTTGCCCGTCGATGTCATCCATCTCATCTGACAAGATCGCATGAATATTATTGAGCACACGGTAACCCAACGGCATGTACGTGTAGATGCCCGCTCCCAACGGCCGAATAAAGTTAGCCCGAATCAATAATTTATGGCTCACCATCTCCGCATCTGATGGGGCCTCACGCAATGTTTTTCCAAATGATCTGGAAAGTTTCATAGTTCAGTCCTGCTGTAAAAGGTTTCTATGCTCTTGACTTGTGAAAACGCAGTCGTCCGTCTTTAAAGTAATCGCTACTGTTTAATCAAAGAAATATTGTGAAGTTCGAAAGAACTAAAAACATTTTAGGCTTCGCTTAACGAAGCACTAGATTATAGGCCCCAAAGTATAACAATCACAAAAATCAGCGTCAAAATCATCCTGAATAACATCACAAATACCAGAATCCTTTCAAAACATGGTAAATACTGAGTGAAATAGGACCTTAATCCTAGGAAAAGCCAAGTGGTTTTGTTTGCTATTGACTGTTGAATCCCTTACCATTCTCCAGAGGTGAGCAACGTTTTTTTCAGAAGTAACGATGTAAATTCACCTAATTGCAAAATCTCTGTTTTTCAGGTTTGCAAATTTTTTAAATCGGCAAAACCCGTTAAGAAAAATGGGGTTAATCAAAACAAATTTTCTAAGGAAGGTTTTTAATATGGCATATAGCTACACAAACTCAAAAGGGACAACCTATTACCTACATAGCAAAGAAACAACACTAAAAAATGGACGTGTACAACGCATCTATTTTTTCGCAAAAGATGTACGCGAAGAAGGCGCCCTAGATGCAATTCCTGAAGGCCGTATGGTGGCTGAAAGTAAAAACGGTTTACCGGTCCTTAAAAAAGCGGCATAACTAAATTAAAAATTTTAGGCGTCTAAAATTATCTTAACTAGACTGATTAGATCTTTCAGATAATTTTAGCCAAAAAAAATAGGGCTTCCGATTAAATCGGAAGCCCTATTTTTTTAACTGAGTGGCCTGCGCAAGCTGCCAGCGCTAGCTGGGCAGCGCGTCCTTTGAAACTTTAACCAACGCAGAGAATGCGTTAGCATCGCGAACAGCGATATCAGCCAGAACTTTACGGTCAACAGTGACGTTAGCCAATTTTAGACCGTGCATGAACCGACTGTAGCTTAAACCATTCTGACGTGATGCCGCGTTGATGCGGGAAATCCACAAACGACGGAACTGACGACGACGTTGACGACGGTCGCGATATGCGTACCAGTACGACTTCATCATTGCTTCGTTACCACGACGGAACAATTTGCTACGAGTACCCCATTGACCTTTGGTCATTTTGAGGATTTTTTTGTGTCTACGTTGGGTTACGAACCCACCTTTAACTCTCATATTCTATACCTCGCGTTTTTTCAGTTGGGCTCCGGCGCTCAAACTGGCCTAGGTCAATAAAATTGACCCGGAGTCGAGGCCGGGCAGCGAATTCCAGCCTTAAAAACCGTTCTTCTTCAAAAACTAGAAACTAGTTCTTGCTACCGGCCGGCGGATTGGCACGATATTTACGAAGATACGGGGCCAGACGCAACACACGTTTACGATCCCCTTTACAGGTGACCTCGAGCGTTTTGTCTAGTTTGTTCAGCGCGCGTTTTGATTTGCGGCGGCGAAGATGGGATTTGCCTTGTTTTGTACGCAAGACTTTTCCGTTCTTCGTCACACGAAAACGTTTAGCGGCCGACTTGTATGTCTTAAGCTTGTACTTTTTTGTTTTAGCTTTTGCCATGTGATTGATACCTCGCACAGAAAACCCCCAT
>JAHDEB010000102.1:18329-19801 GCA_020629055.1 Chloroflexota bacterium | reverse complement strand
AGCGCCAGCGGTTCAACGACCTTTGCGGTAGACGTCGACAACCCATTCTCCGCTACTGGTGGTATTCAAATTCAGAATACAGCCACGATCAGTTCAGACCAATCTGATAGAGCCCCCGGTAACAATACCGTTATAGAACAAACCCCAATCACAGCCGCTCCTGAACTTGCGATTACCAAATCTGATGGTGGCGGTTCCTTCGAAGCCGGGGACACGATTGTGTACACGGTTGGGGTAACCAACACCGGCAACCGAATTGCCCCAAGTGTCATCATTAGTGAAACGGTACCAACCCATACCACGTTTAATCCCGGTGCCAGTTCGACCGGATGGACCTGTAGTCCGATGGGTGGACCGGCCGGGGCAAATTGTACGCTCCAAATTCCATTGCTTGACAATACGCCTCAAACGATCTTGTTTGCGGTTAATGTTGACGGGATGCTGCCTCCAACGGTAACGAGCACAGACAATCACATCGATATACGCAGTTCATCCCAATTCCCTGAAAGTAATACAGACAATAACGAGTTTCAACTCACAACCCAACTCGACAATGCCGGCTCGATCACCATCATCAAAGATGTCACCTACGTCGCAGATATCGATCTTGATAGCGGCCGTGACTTCCCATTCTTTAGCACCGAATTAGGCGACTTCTTCCTCGACGACCCGTTGATCGATGATACCGATGGAATCACTGAAGAGATTGTCTTTTTAGATCAAGTTCCCGGCAGCTACACCATTTCTGAAGGTCCAAACGGCAACTGGATTCAATCGGTTTTGTGTGTGGGTGATGACAACATCAGCTACATCGCACCAGGCACTGGTGCAACCATCGACCTTGATGCAGGTGAAGATGTCGTCTGTACCTTTACCAATGAGCGAGTCACGTATGATTTGACCTATACAAAGGTCTTGACCCCAGGGACACCAGTCCCTGATGACGATTGGGAATTTACTCTCGCATCTTTGTTTAACCTTGTTCCAGGTGATATCAACATCGACTTTGGCGTGGTTACCACGGCTACGGCCGCAGGTGGTTCCAGCACCCTGACCTTGCCGCTAGCCGCTTATAAAGTGGGTGAAGTTGTGCCATTAAATTATGATCTGGTTCAAATTAACTGCGGGCCAGGCGGTTTATCAACTTCTCCACCGGTCAATGATCAGTTCACCATTATTTTGGATCAAAATTTGACCTGTGTATTTACGAATGAGACAACCAAAGCTGAAATCACGCTGATTAAAAACGTGGTGAATGACAATGGTGGCACGGCCGGTGTCAACGACTTCGGCCTAACCATCGGTGGCACGGCCGTCAACTCTGGTGACACCTTGCTTGTCAATGCGAATGTCCCAGTGGCCATCAATGAAACCCTCGTCGCAGACTATGATTTTGTGAGCATCACCGGCCATGCGAAATGTCCAGCCATGTTAGGCGGCAGCATCACACCAGCGCCGGGTGAAAAGATCAC
>JAHDEB010000102.1:15116-18229 GCA_020629055.1 Chloroflexota bacterium | reverse complement strand
ACGGTAATCTGTAAATTTACCAACGAGAAGCAAATACCAGAAATTTCGATTGACGATGTCTTGATTGTAGAAGGGACGGGTGGCACAACCACAATGGAATTTACCGTATCCCGTTCAAACAACTTCTTCAATACCAGCGTGACGGCAAATTCGGCCGATGGAACGGCTGATTCACCAGTCGATTTCGGCTCTGTTGTTAACGAAGTGATCAACTTCGCTCCAGGCGGGGCACTATCGAAAGTGATCAGTGTTGACATCACGACAGACGCCATCGTTGAAGCGGATGAAACCTTGTTTGTTAACCTCAGCAATCCAGTTAACGGCACCATCATTGACAGTCAGGGCCAAGGGACAATCATCAACGATGACAAGACGGTTCTCAAGCTCAGCGGTGGTACAAGCCGAACTGAAACAGACAGTGGCCAAGTTGAATACATCTTCTACGCCATCCTTTCTGAAGGGGTTCAAGGTGGGTTCTCCATTGATATCGCCAATCTAGACCTGACGGCAACTGTGGCAGACAACGATTATGAAGCCAACAGTGACACCCTGACCTTCGTTGGAAATCCAAATGAACGCCATACCTTCACGATTTTAGTCAACGGTGACAAAAAGGTTGAAGCGGATGAGAAATTCGCAGCCCAGTTCACCAGCGATCCTGATACGCCGTTGAAAGACGATATCATGATCACGACCGAAGCCGGCCGATTTGACCTAGACCACCATACCGCGACCATCTACAACGATGATAAAGCGACTCTGAAACTGAGCGGTGGTACCTCGGTTCATGAAGGCGACAATGGGCAAAAGGCCTATGTCTTTACCGCCACGCTGTTCGATGCAGTTCAAGGTGGTTTTGATATCGACTATGCCAGTCGATCAAAAACGGCTACCCTGACCGACAACGATTACGATGCGGTCAGCGGTACCCTGAGCTTTGCAGGTAACGCTAACGAGGCCCACACAATAACGATCTTCGTTAATGGTGACACAAAGGTTGAAGCGGATGAGATCTTCTTGGCCGCATTCACCTCTGCTCCGAAGACGATTTTGGCCGACTATATTGAAATTACCGGTGCCCCAGGCAAGCTGCAAAGGTATCACGAAGCGACGATCTTTAACGATGACGAAGCGATTGTGAGCTTAAGCGGTCCGGTTGAACATGCGGAAGGGGATAGCGGCACGACCAGCTATACCTTTAAAGCGACCCTGAATGCAGACGTAGACGGCGGATTTGATATCGCTTATGCGGTAGAAGATGGCACAGCCAAAGCGGCCGACGGCGACTATGTTGCCCAGAATGGGACGTTAAACTTCAGTGGAACCAAAGGTGAAGAACACACGATTACGGTGATCACCAATGGAGACACCATAGGCGAAGCCCATGAAGTCTTCTATGTGGCTTTAGGCGACGTACAGACCGATAAACCGGGCATTACCATCGGCACCGCCAACAATCCGCAGGTAGGCACCATTACCAATGATGATGCGGCCGTTCTCTTCTTAGACGTGAACTTAAGCAACAACAGCGTCAGCGAAGATGGGACAACATTGCCGGTGCAGGTGATGTTGAGCAATGAAGTTGATCGCGAAACAAGCGTTGATTACACCGTAAGCAGCAATAGTGCTACGGCCGGGGCAGACTTTGAAGCCGCTTCCGGTACCTTGACCTTCGCGGCGGGTGAAACAAGCCAAACCATCAACGTGACGATCCTGAACGACAATATCGCTGAGGCGGTCGAAGCGTTGCAGGTGACCCTGTCTAACCCGAGCGGAATCGGGTTGAGCAGCGAAAGCAGTGCCGAACTGCTCATCCTTGATGATGAGGCGGCCCCAACAGTGTCTCTTGCACCGGCAACGATCAGTGAAGCGGACGGCACGGCCGAAGTTGAGTTAACCCTCAGCCATCCATCAGCCGCACCGGTGACCGTACGGGTTACCTCGGCCAACGGCACGGCCATCGCCGGATCAGACTATGAAAAGGTTGATCAGACGGTGACCTTCGCACCAGGCGAAACGAGCCAAGCGGCTGTGATTACCCTAGTGAGTGACGATAGCTATGAGCGTGATGAGTCGCTGAACTTAACGATTAGCGATGTAACCAACGGTCAGTTACCGGCCGAAACCGAAGCGGAAATCACCATCGAAGAAGACGATGCCGCCCCAGTTGTGTCAGTCAGCGATGTGAGTGTGACTGAGCCGGAATCTGGTTCACAGATGATGACGTTTGAGCTCTCGCTTGAGAAACCGGCCGCTGTTGATATCTCGATTGATTTCGAAACAGCAGACGGGACCGCCATTGCAGATGAAGATTACACCTTTACCCACGGCACGCTGGTGATTAAAGCAGGCAGCATGGGTGGATCGATAGATGTGGTGATCTTAAGTGACGCGGATGATGAAGGGGCAGAGACCCTGACGTTGTTATTGTCGAATTTGAGCGACGGTGTGTTAGCAGGCTCGGCCGCGGCCGGGAGTGTGACGGGTGAAATTACATCACCAACGGTTGAACCCCCATCAAACGAACCATTTATGATTTTCTTGCCGCTGATTAGTCGTTAGCAAAATAAATCGGTGGTTAAAAGTGGAGGGGTGGCAGGTTTAAGAACTTGTCACCCCTTTTTTGTTTCAACAGCTGAACCACTTCGTTCCTCACCCCGATACGCCTTAACCATTGTCGTAAGCCACGATCAGTAAACTAACCTACGCCTAACTATTCAGCTCACATCAGGGCAGAATGCAAAAAGAAGACAGCAAAAAATACGTTATAGGCCCAACGAAAGCCCGGCCGCGGTCCTACTTAATTTAGGTTCGCTTTCAATGCACGCATCATTAAAAAAGGTTGTACAGTTATGAATGATTTTGGAGATACACGTTTTAACAGAGCTGCTAAATTCCTATTGGTGAGCTTTCTGCTTTTGCTGTTTGGTTTTATTCAAGCTGCGCCTCTCAGCGCATTCTCTCCGGTTCAAAGCGCCTGTACAGGTTTTCCGATGACTGTTACAACTGAAATCGGGTTAAATGCTGCGATTAACTGCTTTAACCTATCACCGGCCGGGGAATACACGATCAACATTGGGGCCGACATTTCGCTTACCGCCAATACGCTACCT
>JAHDEB010000102.1:0-15016 GCA_020629055.1 Chloroflexota bacterium | reverse complement strand
ATCGTTACGATTCGTGGAAGCACAATCTCTGAAAATCTATCTGTTTACGGGGGGGGAGTGGTAAGCGGCGCGGGTGTCACCAAGATCCGCAATACGACGATTTCCAAAAATACCGCTATTCGGGATGGGGGAGGTCTTTATAACACCGCTAGTCTAGACATTCGCAATAGCAGGGTGCTTGGCAACGAGACCACTATCGCTAGTGAAGGTGGTGGCGGCATTTTTAACGGGCTTGGAGGGGATGCGACAATTATCAAAACCACAATCTCAGAAAACTCTGTCAAAGGTCGTTTAAGTAGTGGGGGCGGAATCTACAATAGTTTTGATGGTACCGTTTACATCGTAGATAGCACTGTCAACGACAATGTTTCGACAAACTCGAGCGGTGGCGGAATCTACAATAATTTCGGGACATTGACGGTCAACAGAACCACCGTTTTCGATAATGTTGCCCAGTCGGTGGGAGGTGGCATCTACAATGGCAGGGGGAGCACCGAAATATTCAACAGTACGATTTCAGGCAATTCGGCTCAGGGGAATAATGTGAGTAGCAGTGGTGGAGGGATTTATAACGGCAGTGGTGAACTCTCCATTCGAAATAGTACGATATGGGGCAATGTTGCACCGGTTGGGGGAGCGGTATATGCCTCCTCATCAGGCACCGCCACCGCCCAGAATAGCATCATGGCCAATAGTCGTCTTGGTGAAGATTGTTCAAACTTTGTCTCGGCTGATGCAACCAACCTTGATAGTGACGGCAGTTGCGATAATGCAAAGAAGAAATCAGTGGCGGCCATCGGCTTAGCTCCCTTGGCCGATAACGGTGGCCCTACATGGACACATGCGCTTTTGCCTGGCAGTGCCGCGATAGATGCTGCATCAACCGATGCAACCATCACAACTGACCAGCGGGCGATCGACCGGCCACAAGGAGCTGCGCCCGATATCGGTGCTTTTGAAGCTGAGACCGGTACGATCAAAGTTATTAAGAACACAATCCCAAATGACGGACAAGATTTCAGTTTTACCTTAACCGGTGGACTAACCCCGATCCAATTTGAGTTAGATGATGACGGCAACGATGTACTGCCCAATTCGCAGACTTTTAGTGGACTCCCCGCAGGTAGTTATACAGTGTCCGAAACGCCTTTTGAAGGCTATACCACAGAAGTTTCTTGTATCGATGCAAGTGGCGGAACTGAAACATCGGACGCATCCGCGTTTATTAGCCTTGCGGCCAGCGAGACCGTTACATGTACATTTACGAATACTCAACAGACCCCACAGATTGCCGTGTCGGACGTTGCGATCGAGGAAGGGGACAATGGTGTGACAAAATTGGTATTCGAAGTGACTCGGACCAATAATTATTTTGCAACATCGGTCTTAGCCAGCACCGTTGCTGGGACCGCCTCAGCCGACAGTGATTATGACGCAATTGTCGATAAAGTAATCAATTTTCCGGCCGGAGGTACGCTTAAGAAAGTTGTGGTTGTTAAAATTAGGGGAGACGGGCTAGTTGAACGAGATGAAACACTCGAGTTAACGATTGAGCAAGCGGTAAATGGAACTATCACTAAAAACAAAGCGGTCGGCACCATTCTAAATGATGACGATGCGATCGTGTCGCTGAGTGGACCGGTTGAACACCCAGAAGGGGACAGCGGTACAACAGAGTATCAGTTTGAAGCGACTTTAAACGCAGACGTCGACGGTGGGTTTGAAATCGCTTATGCGATTGAGGATGGGACAGCGACGGTCGCTGATGGGGATTACAATGCACAAGTGGGGACGCTGCAATTTGATGGAACCAAAGGTGAAACAAAGCTGATCACAGTAGTTACCAACGGTGATTTGATTGGTGAAGCACATGAGGTCTTTTATGTTACTTTAGGCGCTGTGCAAACAGAGACACCGGGGATTGTGATTGAAAAAGCGAATAATCCTCAAATCGGGACAATTACAGACGATGATGAGGCGGTTTTATTTTTAGATGTGAATCTAGGGAACAATTCAGCATTTGAAAGCGAGCCTCACCTGCCTGTGAAAGTGGTTTTGAGCAATCCGGTAGATCGACCAACATCTGTCGATTTCAAGCTGACGGAAATTACTGCCACGGTTGGTGAAGACTTTGTTTGGCAATCGGGTCGCATCGATATTGCGGCCGGTAGTACAGATTATGTGATTAACGTCCGTCTTTTAGACGACGATATAACAGAGGGAGTTGAGTCTTTCGAGATCTCACTTTCAAACCCTATCGGTATCGCCCTGAGCGATATAACATCGGCCGAACTATTCATCGAAGATGACGAGTTCTTGCCCGCGGTAACGGCTGCCGATACGACGATCAGCGAGGCAGATGCGACAGGGAAGGTCGACTTTACCTTAAGCCATCTATCCTCGAAGCCGGTTTCAGTCCGGGTTATGTCGGCCAATGGAACGGCGAAGGCTGGTTTTGACTATAGTGCTGTTGATCAAGTGGTTACTTTTGCCCCCGGCGAAACGACACAATCTGTGATGATTGACCTGCTGGCAGACGATGCTTATGAACGAGATGAGACCTTACGCCTTATGCTGAGTGAGATCGATAATGGTCAGCTACCCGATCAATCAACGGTGAATGTCACCATTGCCGAGGATGATGCCGCCCCCCTTGTTTCAGTCAGTGAGGTAACTGTGGCCGAGCCGATTTCAGGTGCTCGAGCGATGCGTTTTCAGTTTGAACTAAGCCATCCGGCCGCGGTCGATATCTCTTTAGATTTTGAAACTCAGGATGGGACGGCCGAATCTGGAAAAGATTATGCCTTTGCCCAAGGGACATTGGTGATTAAGGCCGGTAGCACCCAAGGGGCGATCGAGGTTGTTATTTTGAGCGATCAAGAAGATGAGGAAACTGAGACGCTCGCCTTAAGTCTGTCTAATTTGAGTGATGGGAAATTGGACGGTGCGGCCGCTGCAGGGAGCGTAAATGGGGAAATTACTGTCCCCACAACTGGCCCTCCGGCCGGTTTTGGCAAGATATTCTTGCCGGTCATCGCTCGGTAAATAGTTACTAAAAAGACAAGTTTCAAAAAAAATCGCAAGCAGAGTTGACATTCTTTTATGGATCAGGATAATTATCTTACTTGCGTTCAAAATATTTTGAACGTAGAGAAGAGCCATATGAATGAGAATCTAAACGCAGTTAACGAAAGCACCGTAGCTGGCCTAGGCCGCTTAACCCGATTTTTTGGATTTACCGATGTCATGGGTCGCCTTTATGGCACTCTTTTGATGAACCCAGAGCCGATGTCGCTCGATGAATTGGCTGAAACCTTGCAGATTAGCAAGGGGTCTGTCAGTATGAACATGCGCTCTATTGAGCGTTGGGGGATGGCACGGGAAGTTTGGGTACGTGGAGAGCGAAAGAAGTATTACACCGCTGAATCTGACCTATGGACGGTTATTCGAGCGGTTTTAAGCGGCAGAGAGATGCGAGAGGTGAGCACCGCTTTAGAAGTATTGGGGCAAAGTGTTGAAAAATTGCGTTTAGATGAAGGGGAGCTGACCGATGAAGAGAAAAAACTGGCCGCTTATTACCTTGAGCGGGTAGGGGATCTACAGTCGTTTTTTGAATTTGCCAGAATGTTACTTTCAAGCTTTTTGTCAGCCGAAGAAGGGCCTGACTTTGGCGGTGTAACCAATCTAAAGTTAGATGATATAGAAAAGTTAGATGACGATTTAGATTTAGACGCAGAATGGGAAAATGGCACCGGCTAGTAGATGAAAAAAATCGCAATTGGCACCCTAAATCCAGCAAAAATTGAAGCGGTAAGGCAAAAAGTAGCCATGCAATGGGCAGACTTTGAGCTGATACCTGTTAGCGTCCCGAGCGGTGTTTCAGACATGCCGATGTCAGATTCAGAATGCATCGAAGGGGCGCAAAATCGTGCCCGGGCTTGTCTTGCCGCCACTGGGGCAGATTTAGGCGTAGGGCTTGAAGGGGGCGTCATGTTAATGGACGAGGGGATGATGCTGGTCGGCTGGGTTGCGATTGTCGACGGGGCTGGGACGCTAGGACTCGGCTCATCTGCCCGCATTCCGCTACCGGAATTTATCGCGCAGCGTGTGCGCGATGGTGAAGAGCTGGGGCCTGTGATGGATACAGTCGTCAATGAAACCGATACCAAACATCGGGGCGGGGCGTCTGGCATTTTATCGGCCGGGCTGACCCAGCGCAGCGAGTCATTTGCCACAGCGGTTGCGTATGCGCTCTCCCCCTTTGTGGCACCACAATTTTACACCGAATAAAAAAGGCCAGACCGCAAAATAACGATCTGACCTGTGTTCTTTTTTTCTTTTATAAGAAGGGTACCTGCGAGGATTGTCTAAATCCTACTCAAGCACCGTGCCATCAGCGATTTCTACAGTTGCATCCCCATCATTTGTCAGGGTAACTGACCCTTTGACGATGACGCCTTGGCCAAATCGGTATTTACCATTGACCGTGAATGTGTCTGCTTCAATTAAAGAGGGTGCACCTTTCGGGAATGCCGCTTCCATTTGATCGATCAATTTATAATGATCACTATCTAGTTTCACAACAACTTGCCCTAAGGCCCGTTCCGGATTGGGCACAATGCGATTTTCGGCCGACAGATTGTAACAGTCGGAACGCACGGCAAGTAAGTCGCCGGTTGTTTTGACCGGTGCAAAGCGAGTCCGTGGTACACGCATCGCACCAGCACCCTCGAACACAGCGATCGCTGACCCCATCGCAGTTTCTAGTTGATAAACTTTGTCAGAATTTTTATCACGTGGGTTAACCGTTTTGCTATTCCGAATCATCGGTAGCCCCAATACGTATTCACGGTCTTCCATCGCTTTTTTCAAAGCAGAGAGGTTGATCCACAAATTGTTTGTATTGAAGTATTTGTGCACATCAATATTTTGAAATGTGTCTAAATCTTCGTCCGGGCATTGGGCCGATTCTCGTAAAATCAGCTGACCATCGGCCGAACGTTTGGCCAAATGGCCACCTTTGCGGTCGGCAGGGGTCCGATCAGCTACTTCCATCATAAATGGGAGTTTATGATCGACAAAATAGCCTAGAATTTTGTTGTCCACAACGGCACCCAAATTGTCTGAATTCGAGACAAACGCATATTCGAATCCGGCCGCCAATAATTTTTCTAGCATGCCGCTGGTAATCAGCGCGGTGTAAATGTCACCATGACCGGGCGGGCACCATTCTAGGGCCGGGTTATCTGCATATTCGGCCGGGGCCATGTCTGCCTGACGGATTTTAGGCACTTTGTGCTGCAAAAAGTCAGCATCTAAGTCACCGTTTAATTCAGGATAGTTTGCCAGCACGGCCAACGAGTCCGCTTGGGTACTAAAGCTGTTCATCAAAACAACCGGCATTTTTTGAGCCGATGCCTGCTTGGCGATAATGTCTAGAAATGAAAGGCCATCTTTAACCTGCAGCAGGGATTTCGCTTTTGACAGCCCCATGCTTGTTCCCAAGCCACCATTTAGCTTGATAACGACCGCTTTTTGCAGGTTTGCGGCTCCTAAGGCGTCATATTCGGCCGGGAGCGCATCTGCATCGGGTAAGCTTTTAACAGGTTCAATGGTTTCTTCCGAAATCATGCCGGTTTCCCCGGTGACTAAAAGCTCGTAGTAATGAGCAAACGTTTGAATTGCAACATCTGGCAACTTTTCCGCCTGCATTTTTGTTGAAAATTGTGAAAAATCAATATCGGTATTAATCATAAAATTATTGCTCTGTGTGAGTAGTAAAGGTGATCTATGCAATGACGCTCCCCATCATACATTAATTTACAATGACTACGTATAAAACATTAGTCGGGTGAGACTTTTGGTTCCCTCAATCGGTTCAAGCGCTTAGAAGTATAGATCTCTATCCTTAAACTCGATATTACAAAATTTACATCTGTTTCTTGGTAAAACGATTTTGCTTAAATTCGATTTCAAATTACGCGTGTGATATGATTCCGTAAATCTCACAATCTGACCAAGGTAAGGATCTTCCGCCCATGTTAAACAATATTCACCTGACCATTTTTATTATTTTCTCAGCCATTTGCGTTGCGATGACCTATAACACCTTTACAAAGATGTTTACTGTCATCAATCGCGGACAAGGGGAGCTTCCCTGGAGCGAGTTGCCAAGCCGAGTGATGACCGGTGTGATCGCTCTGTTTTCACAGGGGCGGATTCTGCGCCATCGAACCGTTTCCTCAATTTTCCACACCTTTATCGCTTATGCATTTATCTTTTACCTTGCCATCAATGGCATCGATGTTGTTAAAGCATTTAGCGCACCTTTTGCAGAATTTTATCGCGAAGGCTTAGGGGCATTTGGTGGCATAATCCGCCTACTTGCCGATGTGCTTAGTGTGTTGGGCATGGTTGGGATGGCATACTTTTTGATTCGCCGTTTTATTTACCGCGATAAAGTATTAACCATTCGCGAAAATGTGATGCTTCATCCAAAGGCTCGTGCAGGCGGTGTCTTTACAGACTCGCTGATCGTGGGCATTTTTATGCTTTTGCATTTAGGCTTTCGCTTTTTAGGTGAATCATTTGAAATCGCGTTGCACCATTCAGATCCTTGGCAACCGTTTGCAAACTCGGTCGCTCTTCTCTGGTCAGGAATGACTGATCAAGCATTAATGACATGGATTGCGATCAGCTTTTGGATTGCGGTTGGATTGATTGTCGCTTTCCTTCCTTATTTCCCATACACCAAACATGCTCACTTGTTCATGGGGCCACTCAACTTTATGACCCGGCCGGATCGCGGTGCGATGGGCGCATTGAACGCGCTCGACTTCGAAGACGAATCGATTGAGCAATTTGGGGTCAATACCCTTGACCAGCTTGAAAAAACTCAAATTTTAGACGCGTTCGCCTGTATTATGTGCAACCGTTGCCAAGAGGTTTGTCCTGCATACAACACCGGTAAAGAGCTGTCTCCGGCCGCACTTGAGGTCAACAAACGGTATTATGTTTGGGAAAATTTTGATGAATTAGCTGCTGGTGCAGAAATGGCACCGATGCTCGATTTTGCGATTAGCAAAAGCGCAGTTTGGGCATGTACCAGCTGTGCAGCTTGTATCGACATTTGCCCCGTTGGCAACGAACCGATGATCGATATTCTCGATATGCGTCGAGACATGATGTTGATGCAGAATGAGTTCCCGCATGAACTTCAAACCGCTTATGAAGGCATCGAGCGGGCCGGCAACCCTTGGGGGAACCCAGATGAACGGACCGGCTGGATGAAAGGCTTGCCGTTTGATGTCCCAACGGTTCAAGAAAACCCTGATTTTGAAGTATTGCTCTGGGTAGGCTGTGCAGGTGCATATGACCCGGCCGCGCAAAAAACCGTACGCTCAGTAGCGACCATATTAAATGAAGCGGGAACCAGCTTTGCTATCTTAGGTGATGAGGAAAGCTGTACCGGTGACCCCGCACGTCGCTCGGGCCATGAAGCGCTCTTCTTCGAGATGGCAACCGGCAACATCGAAACTTTAAACGGCTATGGCGTTGATCAAAAGACCGTCGTCACCAGTTGCCCTCACTGTATGACCGCCATCGGCACAGAATACAAACAGCTAGGTGGAGACTACAAGGTATTCCATCACACACAGATGATTGCTGATTTGATCGGTAAAGGAAAATTGACGCTTCAGAACAACGTTTTGGAAAAAGTTGCGTTCCATGACCCATGTTATCTCGGCCGTCACAACGGCGAATATGATTCACCACGTGACGCACTGGCTGCTGCAGGTACCTTCTTGATGGATCCGGCACGTAGCAAAGAAAATTCATTCTGCTGTGGCGCTGGTGGTGCTCAGATGTGGAAAGAAGAAGAACATGGTGATGAGGCTGTTAATGTCAACCGCTATAACGAATTGCAGGAAACCGGCGCAGAAACTATTGCTGTCGGATGTCCTTTCTGCGCTCAGATGATGCGTGACGCCAATGACGAAGTTGGCTCGCCGATGCAGGTGAAAGACGTTGCTGAAATCGTGGCAGAAGCGATGGGTAAAAACGTCGCCTAACTGACTACATAAATAAACAAGTAAAATTGACCAGTTATCGGTACAATAGTGATTAACATTATTGATCTGATAACTGGTCTTTTTTTATGCGAAATCAACTTTTACTTCTCTCATTCATCTTTTTGTTTTTAATCGGATGCGATTCATCGACCGAACCTTATTTCGAAGACTTCGAATCTTCACAAAGCTGGGCGACGGGCGAAAATGACCAAAGCCGTGGTGTGGTTGCTGGTGGTATCTATGACTTTAGTGTCTTTACAGATACCGGCATCTATTGGGCCTCAGCCGCTGAGCGATTCGGCAACGGCCGGTACGAGGTCGAAGCAACCGCCATCTCTGGTCCAGTAGACAATGGTTTCGGCATGGTGTTCATGGTCGATGATTCGGCCGGTTCTTTCTATCTGTTTGAAATTAGTAGCGACGGCTTTGTTTGGATCGGCCGCTGCGAAGATAATTGTCAGGGTGACATGGAGATCTTGGTAGAAGGCGGTTGGTTCGAGTCTGGCGCTGTGAAACAAGGCTTGGGCGAAACCAACAGGCTGCGTGTCGATGCCAATGGGGGGAACTTGGTGTTCTTTGTCAATAATCAAGAGGTGGGGCGTGCCTTTGACGACACCTTTACCCAAGGCAACATCGGGGTTGCTGTAGAAACGATCGGCGTTGGTGATGTGCAGGTACATTTCGATAATTACGCGTACACCCCAGCAGAATAATCCTTGTGCCAGAAGAACCAATCTTGCCAGAACCAGAAGAAAACGAATCGATTGAGCCTGTCGGTGCGAAGAAAAAGCGATCTGAGAATCGTGATGTAAGCTTTCAACTGGCACCAGAGGTCATTGAGGATTTAAAACGGCGTTACGGGGTTGAAGATGAGCCACCAACCGAAATTGAGCCAGAACCGATAACGTTTTCACCACCACCTAAACCGATCGAGAACGTCGTGATCGACACGGTTGGCCAAATATCTCCATTGCTGTTGGGATTAGGTGTTATTTCCGGCTTACTACTTTTCGTGTTACTAACCGCTGGCATAATTTATTTCATCTTATATGCAGGCATTTTGCCCGGCCCACTGCCGTCCGAGCCGGTGGCCGAAACTTTTGATGCCGGATCGTCTGAGTATTGGGGTGAATGGCTGCTTGAAGGGGAGCTTGATGACAATGGGGAGACAAACGTCTTGCAAGAGGCTCGTTTTACAGATGGTGGATATTATTTGGTCAATGGTCAACCAGATGCCTTATTTTGGACCTCGGCCGGTTTGCGGTTGGGTGCTGGGATCTATGAAGTGGATATCACATTTCAGACCGTAGACGCAGATACAGGGGCCGGCATCGCCGTCTTATTAGACAGTGACAGATTTTTCTTGTTTGAAATAGATCCTAACGGATATACATGGATCGGTCTGTGTGAAGCGGACTGTACCGTGGCGCAGCCTCTGACCGGTGGAGGATGGTATGCGACTGATCCGATTGATACGGACTTTGATGCAACGAATCGGTTGAAACTATCGGTCAAACGTGGCCAATTAATCGCCTATGTAAATGATGTAGAGGTTGGGTTTGTTTCAAATGAGTCTGTGGCTGGTGCAGGCGACATCGCGTTTGTAGTAGAAGCAGGCGAAATGGGTGAAACGGCCGTGTTATTTGATAACTTTTTATGGAGCCCCCACCCGTAAGCCGATTAATCTAAATCGATGCTTTTTTGTTTGGTGATAAAAATAAAAAAGCCCCTAATTAGGGGCTTTTTTTATACTGAATGTCTGGGTATGACCTGCATGCGTAATGCTGTTCGTTCGTGGCTATCTATTTCAATATCCACAAACTCTGGCACGCAGACAATACTCGTTCCCTCTTCTTCTAAATAGCCGTTGGCGATCGCAACCGCCTTAATAGCCTGATTCACTGCGCCTGCACCGATAGCTTGTACTTCAGCTTTGCCGTGTTCTCGAATAACGCCAGCAATGGCACCTGCGACTGATGCGGTTCGTGACTTTGCCGACACTTTGATTATGCTCATGGAACCGTCTCCTTAAATTAGTAATTGCATGCGCTTTGGATTCTAGGTGGTGATAACAACGATGTCAAGAAATAGCGCGTCATATTAGTAAAAGTTGTGATAAAGCTTAGAGGGGCCGCCTAACTTAGTAAAATATATACAAGAAAGTGTACAAATTATGGGACCCAACCTTTCATTTTAGCGTGCTCAAGAATCTGTGAAGAGTGTTCAGCAAAAATCATTTCACTGCCACTTTTATTGACCTCCGCTGCGATTTGGGTGACTTGGCTGTCTCTTCGCGCGGTCGTTACATCTCTAATGGTACAGGCTAAAATTTGTGTGGGGTGGCGTCGGATAACTTCTTGATAAATTTCAGGATCATGTTGCCCGCTATCACCCATCAGCAAAAATTTTAGGTCTGGGAACATGTTTAGAATTTTTTCGATTTGTTCTAATTTATGGGTGCCATGACTAGGCTTGATAAATTGATCAGCCGAAAAACCGTAATCGGTTAGGAACAATGGACCCTTTGGTATATCTTGATATTCAAAAAAGTCGGTGAGTAATTCAAACAGGTTCCAAGGGCTGCTAGAGACATAATAAATCGGGTTACGGCCGTTTTTATGCAGTGCTTGGTACAGGTCAGCCACTCCTTCGAAGGGGAGTCGTGTTTTTGCGTTCTTGAAAAACATCAGCGTTGCGGCCGCTAAATAGTTTGTTGCTTTGCTTTGTAACACCGTATCGTCAATGTCGCTGATAATGCCATATTCAGCATCAGGCGATGGGATCATGATTTGACCAGTTGTTGAAACCGGGCTGTGATCCGGCCGGTCAATCAGCTCAAGTGAAATAGGATGCCATAAAACATCACTTGCGACGTTTGTATTGGCCATCTCAACTTCAAAGAAGCCTTCATCATCGGCCACGAATGTTTGGGTCTGGCCACCAAATTTGGCTTGTACCCGCGCATTTGGAATTTCAACACTGGTGATATGCTGCCATGTATTTAGCAGGTTTTTGAGATAGCTATCTTCATCTTGTGCTTTCGGTATCTGTTTGTCTAGCAGCACTCGGCCGCGCAGATAGATGCTTTCATTGTTGCCACATCCGAAATAAGGATGGATGTGGACTTGGCCGTCTAACATGAGCCGCTGAGACAGCTGCTTGGTTAAAGAGTCAAACCGATTGTCGATGGCGTTTGCCGATTTTTGGAGCTTATCTTTCATATTAATTTGCAGACCGATCGCATCAATCTAGCAACGCATTGACCAACGGAATGAGCCCTTCTTCTAAGATAAAGTAGGACATATGGTCCGACGGGATGACATGTACGTCGGGCTGAGTATTTGCCCAATTAGAGGGTATGCTTGAAACACTTTCAACACTGACAGCGATATCGTTCGGCTCTAATAAAAATGCGAAATCTGCTAAAGCGGCCAATTTGTGTTCCTTCGTTGTCGCTCTGGCCCAGATCTGAGGCACAATTCCGGCCGTGTCATCTTTTTGAATCGCACCTTCCATTAGTGATGTTTTCCCCGCAATTATCGTATAGGGGATTTCCGGGTCAGCTGTGCGGGACAGATTTTTTAAAAAGTCAGATGATGGATTCATTTGATCTAGACTGACATCAATTTTTTCGATACCCCTTAAAATCGCATTGAAGAAAGCGAGAGGCCAGGCTTTGATCGCCAAAGAGTTCAGCGCGACAGTTGCCATTCCTAACAACCAATCTTCAATTTTAGGTAAGGGGGATCCGGCATTTGGTGTGCCGAGCATGACCAAATGATTGACGATCTTATTGCCGTTCAAGACTTCGATAAACCAACGAGAAACGAGCCCACCCATCGAATGGGCGATGATGTTTAAGGTTTTTTCATGCCCTTCCGATAAGCCTACCTCACTCAGTTTATCTTTTAACTGTTGAGCGACATCTTCAATCGAGGTGTTAATATTCTCATAGTCAAAAGCAAGGATTAAATCATGGGTCTCATCGATCCCTTTGACCGGATTTGGCAAATCAAGCCAATCTGTCCGGCTGGATGAGGCCATCAGATCAGTCTCGCCGATAAATCCGTGGATATAGAGGGCGATTTTATTGGCTTCACTAACATGCTGCTTTAAATTTGCTAGATCGGAAGCATAGCTGACTTCACCCGCTGCGGATACTGATATGCGAGATAATCGGGGAAAATGATAAGGTGTGCCAATTACTTGGTGCGCATATTTTTGGAATAGAATCGTCACGGCGCTTTTTAACGAGCGGGTGGAAATAGCAGGATCCGGTAAACGGTTTAGCGACAGTTGGGTTTCCCCATCTTCGTTTTGGGTGGCGATGTCAAGCGGGATGAGATACCCATCTATATAACCAAGAGCGAGCAAAGTTTCATTCTCTTTCAAATAGGGGGACAGTGTGATTTTCAACGGATTTTCGTCATTGACTGTGTTTAGACCCTTTGCATCAGTCAACTCCAAAACACTCAAACCTGGGGCGCCAGATCGGCTGCCGGAGAGTTCAGCAGGCTGAAACAAAATCGGATTGTCTCGCATGACGTGGGGGAGTGCGGCGCTGGTCGTGCTGCGTGCCGCTACAGGCAATGACGATAGTTGAATCGAGCCAGTGAGCCCGCTATGACCTTGAATCGCAATTGCCGGCGTTGGTTGTAGTTTTTCCCCAACTTTTGCCAAAGGTCTCTCTTTGGGTTGATTGATCGTGGCTGAAATTTCAATCGTTGTCCAGTCCGGCCGCTTGCCCCCCGGCTGACGGCGCCCCATCGCTCGGGTCGCGGTGCGGTCCATGAGGCGGGAAAGTGTATCTGAATAATCTTTGATGCTCCGTGTGTTTGGCACAGCCGAAATAGGGAGCTCTTTCTGTGAAAAATCATCCGCAAAACTCTCTTCAGTTGTTGCGATAATTTTAATTGTCTGTTTATAGGTTGTTATCCCTTTATTCCATTGTTTGGCTGGAATATAGGCCGGTATTCCCCCAAGGTCGCTAAAAGGGGTAAAACTTTGCCCTGGTTCAAGCCATTTTCCATTAATTTCACTCCCTTCAGTTAATGATGCGATCTCGTAGGCTTCACCAAAGACCAAGAGCATAAAAAACAGTTTTTGATCGCTGCGGTTCCGTACTTTCATCCGTAAAATCGCTTCTTCGCCCGCATTCGGCCCTGTACTCAACAGAGAGATATCGCTGCCCTCCTCGATCTTTTCATACGATCCGTTATTTTCTTTTTTGTGGAGTGTAACCTCGATGTCGGCCGGTTTAAGTTCGCTTTGCGGATTTGTAATTTGCAGCAAATTGTGCCATCGGCCGATGTGTGCCAGCCGATTGACCACGATTTGTGCACTGTTGGCATTAAATCCTTGAGCCCCTTCAACTAAGGCATACGCTTCCTCAGAACGCTGTATTGTGAATCTGTCATCTTGAGCGATAACTCGCAGCACAGCATCATTTTCTGTCGTTTCCTGCGCAATTTTCGAGTCATTCAAAGCCTGACTCACTAATTTGCATGCTGCCTTGTCACCTTCAAGCTTAACCAAAAGAGGCACAATGGGCAGATTGGTCACAACAGCCTTATAGGTTGTGTTTGCGTCTAGCTCGAATCGGTTTTCTGATAAAAGGGATACCTGACTGCGAGTTGGTTCAACCTGTGTGACTTTAATTAAGGCCAAGGCCTGGGTTAAATCTCTCAGGTCATCATCACTAGATGAAAAGTTGAAAATCGCTAATTCTGTCGTTTCCTCCCCTTGCAGCTTAATGCCATGGATCTCCCCACCGTTGATAAACCAGCCTAGATCAGTTTGGCTGTCAGAGTCTCGTCGAAACGCTACCGTAAAATGGGGCGGTGGATTTTGAATGCTTCCCCCTAAAAAGGAACTGTTTAAGCTTGTATCCCCTGTTGAATCCATTTGCGGAGATTGCTCAGATATGTTTGCCCGTACTCGCGCATTCGTTCGCATAAACAGGTCTCGATAGGTTGTAGTACTGTTGGCCGCCTGCAAAGATTCGAGCAAATAGTGGGAAAATATCCCCCGACGTTCTCCTTCGATGATCTTTTCTTTTGCCGTTTCAGATGAACGGCAAGCGGCCAGTAGGATATGCCCCCCCTTTGGTAAATCAACCCAACCAGTTTTTGAAGGCGATTTTTCGAGTGATCTGGTCTCGACATGATCACGATCTGAAAAAAAGTAATCCTCTGCTTCCCGAGGGCGCTCATCCGTGATCATGCGGCGACTGGCTACATCTGGCCCAAAGATTTTCCGTGTCCCATCACCTGAATGGCAACAGTCCATAATAATCGTAATATGTGCACCCGATTCAGCCAACTTGCTAATGAGGTAGGCCAATTCTTTGTCAGCTAAATCCCTCCCTTCCTTTGTGCGGCTGTCGTACGCCACTAGGGTCTCATCCAATTTGTCTGGTTCGCTGCGCCAGTATTTTCGGGCCGTCATCGATTGTGATCCGTGGCCGCTGTAATAGAAAAGGATAGAGTCATCCTTAGTCGCTTGGGCTAAATGCGTCTCGAAACCAGCGATAATGTTTTTTTTCGTCGCTTGTTCGTCTGTCAAAATAAGCGGCTGATAACGATCTTCAATTCGGCCGGACAAAAAAGCATCAATCCGGCCGATATCATTTTTGCACCCACTTAAGTGTGGGACGCTTGAATCAGGGTGGTATTTATCAATTGCGACTAAGAGAGCAAAAACGGTCTGATTTTTATCCATGTGTGGGCCTCTTCCAAATTGAGATAATTGCGAGAAAGTTGAATCAAAGCAAAGGCGATCATTGGTTGTTTGCCTAATCGTGTAGGTTGTTCGAGGATGAGATTGTCTGATTAGACTTTATAGAAAAATGTATCACCCAAACATCCCCACTGCAAGCTTAAATATTCTCTAAATAAGAACTTTAATCGCCTTTTTTTTGCTGAGAGCAAAACTGGTAAACGCTG
>JAHDEB010000101.1 GCA_020629055.1 Chloroflexota bacterium | reverse complement strand
GCGTGGCTTTGCACAGCCAAGCCCGAACAACGGCTGAATGGAGCCACAACGACCACATATTTGCCATCTTACGTCAAAGTGCCCGTGGCAAGCTGCTACTTTTAGCCAACTTCTCCCCCAGCCAGCAGGCGGTTCCGGCTTATCGCTTAAGCGATTGGGGCTTTAGCGGAGAGTTGATCGATCAATTAACCGGCCAAGGGTTCCATACCAAGGTTGATGTGCAGTTAGCCGGGTATGAGGCGGTTTGGCTGATGGAAAAAGAGAAGGAATAGTGCTATGGGACATCCCAAAATCATTAGTTTTGGCGAGCTTTTAATCGATTTTGTACCGACCGTCAACGGTGTGTCTTTAGCAGAAGCACCCGCATTTAAAAAAGCACCCGGTGGCGCACCGGCCAATGTCGCGGCCGGGCTTGCCAAATTGGGTCATAACGTCTCGTTTCTAGGCAAAGTGGGTGACGATGAGTTCGGCCGTATGCTTGCAGGCGTGCTGGATGAGGCCGGAGTTGATACAAGCCTCATGAGCTTTGACACGGCAGCCCGTACCGCACTGGCGTTTGTCACACTCAAGGCCAACGGCGAGCGTGAGTTTATGTTTTATCGCCATCCTAGCGCAGACATGCTGCTAACTGAAGACGAAGTCGACATGGACGCCGTGCGTAACGCTTCAATTCTCCATTATGGATCGATTAGTTTGATCGCAGAACCTTGTCGCTCGACCCATCTCAAGATATTAGAAGAAGCGAAAGAAGCAGGCGTTTTTCTCAGCTATGATCCCAATCTTCGGCTTCCCCTCTGGAGCAGCGCAGACGATGCAAAAGCGGGCATCTTATCGATTTGGGAAACGGCCGATATCATCAAAATTAGCGATGAGGAGCTCGAATTTTTAACCGGTGAAAATACAGATGAGAGCGCCAAAGGGTTAATGTTCGACCGGTTAAAGCTGCTTTTGGTGACTGAAGGGCCGATGGGAGCACGCTATTACACCCCCGATTTTGAAGGGCGGGTTTCAGGTGTAAAAGTAGATGCCGTTGACACCACCGGAGCGGGAGATGCGTTTGTAGCGGGACTCCTAAGCAAATTGGTCGCTGATCAAGCGATTCTACGAAACGAAGCTGGGCTGATCAAAGCGATCCAATTTGCCAATGCGGCCGGAGCAATCACCACAACCGGCCGAGGCGCGATACCCAGTCTGCCCACGGCCGAGCAAATTGAGGCGATGCTATAAAAATCGGTAACAAGATTTATTCTTGCACAGTTGATTGAGTTAGACTCTAGCCATGAAAACTGTAAAAGGCTCTTGTTTGTGTGGCAAAGTCACTTATCAGGTTGAAAACGACTTTCAAAAGTTTCATCTGTGCCATTGTACCCAGTGTCAAAAAACAACAGGGTCTGCCCATGCATCCAACCTATTTATCCGCGCCAATCAATTTAGCTGGCTGACAGGGCAAACGGAACTTCAGCGTTACGATGTCCCCGGCCGGGCGATATCCCAAGCATTTTGCACAACATGCGGTTGCGGCATGCCTTATCTGTCTAAAAGCGGTAGCGGCATGATGGTTATTCCAGCCGGGTCACTTGACCAAATTCCTGAAATATCCCCGTCATCCCATATTTTTTGGCATGAACGAGCCAGTTGGTACGATGAGGCATTAGGAGCAAACACAAGTGAAGATTTCCCCTCAGGTTAATCTTTGCTATACTCTGAACCCCCTCTTCCCCTTATCCAGATTGTGATTGTTCAGCCCTCCAGCTATATGCGCCAGATTGGGCCAGTTTTTAGCTCATCTTATTCGTAGAACACACTTCCTTTTGTCAAACTGGACCAAACTGCTGAATAATAACTTCAAATTTACGAAAAGGTCACTATGGAATCATTAACTCTGCAACCGATTCAGGGCGTCAATGGGGAAATCACCCTGCCTGGCTCGAAAAGTTTGTCCAACCGCATTCTTCTACTCTCTGCCCTAGCCGAAGGAACCACGCGTATCACCAACCTGCTTGACAGCGACGACATCCGTCACATGTTAAATGCGCTCGATAAAAGTGGGGTCCCTTTTGAGTTAAACGAAGACAAAACGGTCTGTACGTTAACGGGCCAAGGCAGCCCGCTCCAAATCAATAAAAACGAAGATAGCCTTGAGCTGTTTTTAGGCAATGCAGGGACAGCCATGCGCCCACTGGCGGCCGCGTTTTGTACGATCCCCGGTGAATTCGTTTTAACCGGTGAGCCGCGCATGTTTGAACGGCCGATCAAAGACCTGGTTGATGCCCTACGGCAAATTGGTGGCAACGTTGAATATCTAAAAGATGAAGGGTATCCGCCGTTAAAAATTCAAGGGACCGGGTTGCAGGGTGGCAGTGTCACGATCAAAGGGAATATCTCTAGCCAGTATTTAACCGCCCTGCTAATGATCGCCCCTTATGCCGCGAACGCGCTTGAAATCATCGTCGATGGGGAACTCGTTTCTAAGCCATACATCCGCATCACGCTCGATGCGATGGAAAAGTTCGGGGTGACGGTTGAAAATGATAACTTTCAACGGTTTGTGGTTCCAGCCGGGCAAAAATATGTTTCACCAGGGGAAATCATGGTCGAAGGGGATGCTTCGTCAGCCAGCTACTTTTTAGCCGCTGGGGCTATTGGCGGTGGCACGGTCAGGGTCAACGGGGTTGGCTCCAGCAGTGTTCAAGGGGATGCGAAATTTGCAGAAGTCCTTGAAAAGATGGGGGCTAAAATCACATGGGGTGAGAACTGGATTGAAGCGAGCAAAGGTGAGCTAAACGCGGTTGATATGGATATGAACCATATCCCCGATGCGGCGATGACGATTGCGACAGCAGCGCTTTTTGCCAAAGGAACAACTTCGATCCGTAACATCTACAATTGGCGGGTCAAAGAGACAGATCGGCTGGCTGCGATGACCATTGAACTACGCAAATTAGGGGCAACCGTTGATGAGGGTGAAGATTATATTACCGTCACACCTCCGGCAGAGGTCAGTTCGGCCGCCATTGACACCTACGACGATCACCGTATGGCGATGGCCTTTTCGTTAGCCGCATTCGGCGCCAGCCCGATTACGATCAACGACCCGAAATGCACTTCGAAGACCTTCCCTACTTATTTTGAGCTTTTTGAAAGCATTCAAGATTAGGTGACGAAAGGCACTATGTCGGTAAGCATTAAAAGGCTATAGTTGCCTCATGGCTCCCACCCTCGAACAGCGCCTTCAGGCCAGACTACGGCCGGATGATCAATGGCAAGTCATGTTTCAATCTTGGCACGACTTGCTGTTTTTGCATTGGGCATTTGACCCTGCCGTTATTCAAGCCAGCCTACCGGCCGGGTTAACCGTCGATAGCTGGGAAGGGAAAGCCTACTTAGGGGTTGTGCCATTTTTGATGCGCAACATTCGCCCTCGCTTTCTTCCGGCCGTTCCCGGCGTCTCTAATTTCCACGAAACGAATTTGCGGACCTACGTGTATGACAAACACGGTCGGCCGGGGGTCTGGTTTTATTCGTTAGACGCCAATCAATGGTTAGCGGTTCGCACCGCAAGGGCTTTGTTCCAACTCCCCTACTTTGACGCCAAAATGGAGCATACAAAAACCGATGACGGCCGCATCACCTATACGACGCAGCGGACACATGATCAAAAACGCCCCTCAACGTTTGATTATCATGTCGGCGAATCCATAGGCACCGCTCAACCCGGGTCTTTTGAATTCTTTCTAGCCGAGCGCTATTTGCTATTCGCCAGCCGGTCTAACGGGCAGCTTTATTCAGGACAAGTTGTGCATACCCCTTATCCTCTTTTTACGGCCGAAGTTTTACAGCAAGACACCCAGCTTATTGAACTTGCCGGTTTCACCTCACCCGGTCGGCCCCCAGACCATGCGCTCTTTTCTCCTGGGGTCGATGTCGATGTATTCCCGATCAAAAAAATCATATAAGTTTCACCTAGCAAACGTTATGTTTTCGCCAGCTAATTGTGATAGCCTCTACGCATGCCGAAACACCTATTTGAACTTACCAATCTTGGCAAACAATACCCAAAAGCTGACGATTGGGCTTTAAAAGATGTTAATCTAACCATCGATCAAGGGGAGATATTTGGCCTTCTTGGGGAGAATGGGGCGGGCAAAAGCACCCTCGTTAAGCAGTTGGTTGGGCTTATGAAGCCGACAAAAGGCTCCGTCTTGTTTCAGGGAAAAGATGTGGCAAACAACCACATGCGAACCGCCATCGATATCGGGTATATGCCCCAAACCGCGGGTAGCCTAAACCACATGACCGTTCGCGAGTCGATCTATTTCTCGGCCCATCTGCGCGGCCTTTCTCGCCACGATTCAAAATTAGAGGTTGATCGCCTGTTAAAGCTGTGGCAAATTGAAAATCTAAGAGATAAAAGCAATCAAAAGCTTTCGGGCGGCCAACAACGGTTGCTGCGGCTTGCGGTCGCTATGGCCGGCCGACTGCCTGTATTGATCTTAGATGAACCTACAAATGATTTAGACCCGGTCAGACGAAAGCTCGCATGGGACAACCTGCGACAGTTAAACCAAAAACAGGGCACAACGATTATTTTTATAACCCACGACGCGATTGAAGCAGAGAAAATCATTCAGCGGGTAGGCATCATGCGACGCGGAAATCTTATCGCCGTTGGGAATCCCAAAGAACTCAAAAAATCTGTAGATCAATCTTTAAGGCTTGATCTATTTTTCGAGCCAGGTCATCCACCCTTCGTCCCTCATTCGCTCGATCCGGTGATCGACCAGGAAGGGCATCGCCGTTATATGATCGCTTGGGAGATTTTGCCCACCATCATGGCTCAACTAAATCTCGATGAAATTGATGATTTACGCCTCAATTCTGCCTCGCTAGAGGATTTGTATTTGCACTACACGGCCGAAGATCAGCCAGCGGAGAAGTCGGCATGATCGAAGACAAACGGCAACCTCAACCGTTCATCATTCAAATTTGGGATCTTTTCTTAATTGAGCTCACCAACTGGCGCTGGTCGTGGCAGTATCTGGTTGTGGTCGGCACCATCACGCCGTTACTAAGCATGTTGGCCCTTTCTTTCTTTGCACGGGACAGTGGCACAGAGGCGCTCCAGTTTATTTGGTCAGGCAATGTTTTAATCGGCCTCATGTTTGGTTTGCAGAGCAGGCTTACCGCACATTTTGTCTATCTTCGCACCGAAGGGATGCTCAACTACTTTGCCACGCTCCCCATCAAAAAATCGGCCCTAATCTTAGCCGTTATCGCCGCATTCTTTTTGATCGCACTTCCTTCTACGCTTGCGACGATCTTCATCGGCGCTTGGATCATCGGCCTAACCATTAATCCCAGCCCGCTGCTCGCCCTTGTGATTCCGCTGTGTGCGATTCCCATGGCGGGTATCGGCTGCCTTATTGGCAGTTGGTCACGCAATTACAACGAAGCTGGGGCAACCGATTTAATTGTCACGTTTGTCATGCTGGGTCTTGGCCCGGTGATGATTCCGCCCGAAAGTCTGCCATCTGTGGTTCTGTTTTTGGGCCGTTTCTCCCCTGCGACTTACGCGGCGTCGGCCTTGCGTGCATCGCTTAGCGGGAATATCGGCCCGGCGTTCTGGTTAGATTTAGCCGCCCTTGTGGTGATTTCGATCCTCATGATTAGCGTCGTAGGCCGGACGTTAGATTGGCGCGAAGCCTAATCGAGTTGTCGAATTTCAATCCCTGTCACTCAGTCGATGACAGGGATTTTAATGTCACATGAGCTAATAAAACCCAACCCGATCTTCGCCGATATCTACCCCCAAGCCAGAAAGAGAGCGATTTGAATAGTTAAATAAGGCACAACATTGGCAAACCTCTAAAATCTCTCCATCATCGGCCCCGGCCGCCTGCATCGCTTCGATGTCTTCTTTGCTAATCGCCCCTGGTGTTTTGGTCAACTTACGCGTATAGCGCAGAAATTCCAATTCCTTCCCGTCAAATACGGCCGTGAAATCATCTTTTTCCATCGCGGCATCAATTTCAGCAACACGGGCCGCATCCCCAAGCAAAGAGCGGTAATTGTGCCCATGATGAGTGGCAGCATATAAACAGTCGTTTAAAACGCTCGTGTACGTTGCAACCAGCTCTAAAAACCAGAGTGGCAGGGTAACATCATCGTTGTGCAACACCCCTCGATAAAGGGTGTCGTGACCTAGAATCGCTTTCGGCCGCAGGCTTTTTGAAATATAGACGTTGTCATATGTTCCGTGAGGGGATTTCGTTTTTTCGTAAATTTCTTTGAGCTCCCCTGTCGCTTCCTCTGGTAAAATTGTTCTAATCCAAGTCATTTTTTAACTCCTCGTTATATATTTAAAGTACGCTGACAGGTCAATTTATAATTTATATAGGCTGACCCCATAGCGTTATAGCTGGTTCATGTTGCTAACGCAACTGCCAATTCATGTATCGGTCACCCGATAATTCCGGTCAAACTTCACACTCTAAATTCACGCACCTTTTTGAAAGGGATTCTCGTAATTTCTATTAATTGATTTGATTTTAGCCGCTTGAGTAGACATAATCAGAAGCGATTCCATTTGTACAGAGAGATCACTTTGCATTCAAATTCAGACCATTCCCCCACATCCAAACAACCTGTCACGGTGCATGCTTCTAGATGGAGATTCCTGCGATTTTCTCCCGTTCTCCTCTTCTTGTTTTCTTGCGCGCTCTTGGCCCCGCCAACCCTTGTCATTCCAACCCCGATTCCTGGACCACCTCCTTTACCAGGATCAGAGCAAGAGGTTGTGGAAGTGGCAGTTGAAGGGTTTATCCCCCCTGATCCGGCCGATGCCGTAACCAACCCGGTCAGCGATGTGTACCCAAACATCGACCTAGATATCGAAACTTTAGTGAATGAAGTATCGGAGCAATCTCTCACCGCCTATGTGCAGGAGCTAGAAGGGTTTGGCACACGCAACGCATTTAGTCCGGTTAATCAGGACAATTTTGGTATCGGCGCGGCTAGGCGATGGATACAACAAGAAATGATTCGGGTGGGGGCAGCCAGCGGCGGCCGGCTGATCGTACAAAATGACCCCTTCCAGCTCGATTATCAAGGGTTCCAAGCGGAGCAAGAGAATATTATCGCGACACTGCCTGGTACAGAACCGGGTAGCGGCGTGATTGTCCTCATGGCCCACTACGACACCCGTTCTGTCGATGAGACCGATGGGCTCACCCGATCTCCAGGAGCCAATGACAATGGTTCGGGGGTCGCGATGCTCATCGAATCGGTCCGCTTACTCAGTTCACGGCAATGGAATCAGACGATTATTTTTGCAGCGCTCGCGGCCGAAGAGCAAGGCACTTTCGGCTCTCGAGATTTGGTCCAACAGCTGATACGCGACGGCCGCAACGTCGTGGCCGCAGTAAACTACGACAGCGTGGGGGGGCGGCCGGAAATCCCCCGCTCTGTCCGAATGTTCGCACCCGATCTATCACGTTCACCGTCCGGTGCTTTGGCCCGTTATTACAACTTTATGGGGCGCATGTATGTGCCTACATTTCGCATTGACATTGTCGATGCGCTCGACCGTGAAGGGCGGTGGGGTGACCAGCGTGAATTTGTCTATGCGGGGATGCCGGGCATCCGTATAACTGAATCGATCGAAGATGCAGATCTACTCAACTCAAAGTTAGACACATGGGATCGAATCGACTATTCCTATTTAAGGCAGGTCACCCAACTCAACATCGCCTTTGTGGCCAATGCGGCCGGCAGTCCGTTGCCACCCAGTGCCCCGACAGTTGTACGGATGGCAACACCAGGATCATTTTTGCTGACATGGCCGCGCGACCCAAATGCGGCCGGTTATGCGATATCATTCCGAGAAACCACGGCCGATATTCGCAACTACCCAACCCTGCGCTTTGTCAACAACGCAGAAGCGGGCAACATTGTATTAACCGGATACGACCCATCCAGAGCATATATCATGAGTATGGCATCGATTGATAGTCGCGGCCGGATGAGTTTGTTTTCGCCAGAAGTGCTGATTGAGCCACAATAATCAACTAAATTTTACCAATAGGACCATTAACCCGTGATCGTAAGATAAAAAGACGGGTAACCGTAAGATTCATCCCTTATATTGTTCAAAGAAGAAGGGGAAATCTTAGGAAGGTTCATAAACTCTTATCAATAAAAAGATAGTCTCAAATCAAAAACAAATGGCTCAACTTGTTCAAATAAACATATCCCAAGGCGGGGTTCCCAAACTGCCGATTCACAAAGGTATCGTTTCGTTTGCAGGCATCGAGGGTGATGGGCAGCAAGATTTAAAACATCATGGCGGCCCAGACCGTGCAGTTTGCCTCTACAGCTTAGAGCGGATCCATACGCTTCAGCGTGAAGGGCACAGCATTTGGCCAGGCGCAACGGGAGAAAATTTGACGGTCTCAGGGTTAAATTGGGATCTAATGATACCGGGGGTTGTTTTACACATCGGAGTTGATGTGATTTTAGAGATCACCAGCTATGCTGTTCCATGTAGCAAGATCAGTCCTTGGTTTAACGATAAAAAGTCGACGCGGATCTCGCAAAAGCTACACCCCGGCTGGTCACGCATTTATACAAAGGTCATTTCAGAGGGGATCGTGAAACCGGGTGATCGAGTCTATATTCAACGATAAGGCATTGTCGCACCGCTTTTAATCAGGGTTTTTCCAAAGTCAGCTTTGCCCAGTAGGATAAATCCTACAGTTACAATAAAAAGCCCGATCAATCGGGCTAAATGCACCAAATTAACCTGATTCATCAGGTTTCTTATTTTAACCGAGGGTTTGCAACCCTCGGTGCAGGATGAATTAACGGCTTTGGAAAAACCCTGCGCTTTTAATCCAATCACTTTGCTCTACACCTGCATACTGATAAAATCGCTAAATGGATTTGGACCCCTTTGCGGCACATCAACATTCTGAAAAATCTGAACGGCTAGACGCCCTCTATGATCTGGCTGTAGAACTTTCATCCCAACGGAGCCTCGATTCTGTTTTAAATACAGCGCTAAAACAATGCTTGCAACTAACAGACTCCCAGTTTGGTTTTGTCGGCTTTTCTGATCCTGATGGCAAAGTCTTAGAAGTCGTCGCAACTGTGGGGTTCGAGCTGGCGCCGGAGTTTTATCGCGACAATCGCTTTATCCCCCTCCGGCCGAACATCTTTTCCTACGTTATTTTTAACAACAAGCCGATCCGCACAGCCGATGCACGCGTCGACCCGCGCAAAGTGGGCCAGCCGACAGATCATCCTCCGGTGCAAACTTTTTTGGGGGTCCCCTTGCGCATCGATGGTCAAGCCAACGGGATGATCGGGGTCGCCAATCGGCCGACCCCATACCCCGAAGAACATGAGCAGCTGCTGCTAACCTATGCGGCCCAAGTTGCCATTGTGTCTCGCAATCGCCAACTATTTGAAGAGCTCCAACAAGCCAATGCTTCGTTAGAAGAGATGGTTGCGTTGCGCACGGCTGAGCTAGAGATTCGAACGGCCGAGCTTGAGATCGCACAAGGCCATTTGGCCGAAAAAGCGGAACAGCTGCGCCATCTGTTGCAAGAAACGGTTAATGTAGAGGAAAAAGAGCGGCAGCGGATCGCTTTGGGCATGCACGACGGGGTCAATCAGCTGATCTACGGCGCGATGTTCGAGCTAAAATCTACCCGAAAGCGGATTGAAAACGGGAATTTAGAGCAAGCTGTCAGCTCAACGAGCTCTGTAGAAGAAATTTTGGTGCAGGTGGAGCAAGAGACCAAGCGAATCATTTACGACCTACGGCCGCCGATGCTCGACACCCTTGGGCTTGTGCCTACCTTGCGCAGATACGGCAAACAGTATGAGCAATACACCGGCATCCCCTGCACAGTAAAAGTTTTAGGCGATCATGTCCGCATCGACCCACGCGCCGAGGTCAATATTTATCGGGTGGTACAAGAAGCGCTGCAAAATTGTGCCGCCCATGCGGCCGCCACCCAAGCAAATTTATTGCTCGTGTTTTCACCTGCCACGCTTAAAATCACCATCAGTGACAATGGGAAAGGGTTTGACTTAAAAGCGATAGGAGCCCGTTACCAAGACAGATTGGGCCTTTTGGGCATCCAAGAGCGTGCTGAAAGTTTGGGCGGCAGTTTAAACGTAGATTCAAATCTGGGCAGTGGAACCCGTATCGAAATGACAGTGCCGATCCAGTCGATCCAACTCAGTCTGGAAGAGGTGAAAAAGTGAGTATTTCCCCCATTCGTTTATTGATGATTGATGATCATCCCGTTGTACGCAAAGGCATTCGCAGCCTGATCTCGAACTATGACGAGGTGCAGGTTGTAGGAGAAGCCAACAGTGCGGCCGAAGGGTTACAGATGCTTGCTGACCTACAGCCGGATGTTGTTTTGCTAGATATTCGGCTACCCGACCAGCTTGGCTTAGATCTTTTGCCTCAAATTAAAAAGGCAGATCCTAGCATTAAGGTGTTGGTGCTGACCTCTTTTGATGATGAAGAGTATGTCACCCAGGCATTAAAAGCTGGTGCTGAAGGATATATCTTAAAAAATTCTACCGATGACTCGTTAATCCATTCGATTCAAGCCGCCTATCGCGGCGATCGAGTCTTAAGCTCGGCCGTTATGGATGTCGTTCTGAACAGTATGGGGTCTGAACCCGCACCAACCATCCAAATAGTTTCGTTAGAGAGCGACGAGATTGAAATCTTGAAGCTCTTAGCGGCCGGAGCCGCCAACCATGAAGTCTCTGATTCCCTTTTTGTGAGCCAGACCACCCTAAAACGAAAAATTCGGAAGATCTTGGAAAAGATGGGGGTACAGTCCCGTGTGCAGGCGGTGGCGGAAGCGGTACGTCAAGGCATTGTTTGAGCCCACCAAGCTCAGCTTAAATTTATTTATTCGGCAGCCTATCTTTTACCGGCAACATAGCCGGGAACTTTTTGTGCGGCTCCATCTGATACCAATAAGCGGTACTTGAATAATCGTCATTACGCCGGTTGTCATGGCCGTGCTCGATCGTCACTTTGATCGATTTTTCGAAATGAATCGGATCTTCGACATGAAAACGATAGAACGAAATTTTACCCGCCCATTTTGGCCCGGCCGGTGCAACGGTGATCCCGTGATACAGGCTGTCATACGTCTCAGTTGGGCACCAAGCCGCATTAAAATAATCTTCTAAACCGGTGCCATGCATCGTCGGCGGCCACGTTTCCCCATCGATAAAAATCATGTCGTCCCCTTCACCAAACCATGAATATGCCTTGGGCAATGCAGCGTTCCAATCCTTCAGATCTTCTAAACGGAGCGGCCACGGCACTCGTTCGGGCCAAATATCATCTTCGGGATGCAGGTTATGAATGTTCAGATTGCATCCGACATAAACTCCCTGCCCTTCCGCATCTAAAATCACATAATTCCCTTTCCCATCTAGGTTTTTACCGTCGTGCAGCCATTCGTGGGTCGTCAACCCCTCGTCGGACACCCCATCCGTCGGGTTTTGCCGATGCCATTGGGCATGAAAACGGCCTAAATCGGCCGGAATTTCTGCATGAATCTCATAATCCACATAGTAATAAAACATGATGCTGACATCACATTCATTGGTGAGCTCGACCAACGCCCGATCAGAATAAGGCATGGTAAAAAAACTGTTGAACCCTTTCCCGTCTTCGGGCGCCATCTGTAGCGGCATCGAGCTGTAAGGCACCGTCATCGCGTGACCTACCCCGAAAAAGTCCCCAATCGGCACCTCAACAGAATAGTCATCTTCATTGTCCCAACGCATTTTAAGCACAATGCGACGCAGGTAGTCAGTTTGGTAAGTACCCATCGTGCACCAGAAATGGTTGATGGCACCAGCCCCAACGATGTCGGCCAAAACGGCCGTCTCACCAGGGTTTACGATGATAAAGTCATCGTTTCCTCCACTTTTGTCCCAGCTAGAAATTCTTTTTGTTTTTACATTTCGAATTCTGGGCAAATTGCCCAACGGGGTGTTCTTCCATTCTGACATCTTGTTCTCCTTTAATTTAAGCTTAAACGCTAGGATTGATACTTGATTTTCAGGATGCCGTCAACAAAAACAGGTCACCTCAAAGCGTCCTGCAAGCTCCTATTTTTATCTGAATAAAAACAGAAATCTAATCAGTTTTGCCATTTTGGATTGGTCGATTTTAGGGTAAAGTTGCCCGTAGCTATCAACCATTCATTTAAAACAAATCAAATCCAAGCAGACGAAGAGGAAATCGGAAATGAAAGCAGTTGAAATGTGCGCCTCGCTATTTAAAGCGTTTGAACAGGGTTCCTTTGTTACCGTCAGGCAGATGTGCTCGGCCATGGCCAGTGGGCTGATCAAAGCCCTGTCACCCCAGGAGGCAGAATGACGGTTGTGGATTTAATTAACCTTGAAAAATATCCGATCTTAGAGCTTGATGCCCCGATTGCAAAAACGTTGGTTGCCCAATGCAGCCACGAGCTGAGTAAAACGGGCAAATGTTCGTTGAAACAGTTCCTCAAACCGGAAATCGCCGCAAGGCTCGCGGCCGAAGTTAAACCGGCGCTGCAGGATGCTTATGTGCAGGTGATGCAGCACAACGTCTATTTCAAAAAGGACGATGAAACCTTGCCGGAAAATCACCCAGCGCGCCACCCGATCACGACGAGTCAAAACGCACTCGCCTATGACCGTGTCCCGGCCGATGCGGGGATTCGGGCGATCTACAACTGGAAACCCTTGCGTGACTTTATCGCTCAAGTAGTAGGGCTTGACACCCTTTACCTGCATGAAGACTCGATGGCACCTTTGAACATCATGATGTTGAAGGACGGCGATCAACTAGGCTGGCACTACGATCGAGCCGATTTTGTAACGACCCTGTTGCTACAAGCTCCAGAGACAGGCGGACGGTTTGAATACATCCCCCACTTACGCTCGGCCGACGATGAAAATTATGCGGGCCTTTCAGAACTATTGGCAGATGCCCATCCGGAAAAAATTAGTTTGGCGAGCGAAGCGGGTACTTTAACCTTATTTCAGGGGATTTTCTCCCCCCACCGGGTAACCCAAGTCAGTGGAGCTACACCGCGTATCACTTCCGTTCTCAGTTATACGAAGCAACCTGGCGTTGTATTCTCTGAATCTGCCCGAAAACAATTTTACGGCCGGGCAAATTAAGATTTTGGCCAAACGTCTTTGGATTCGAGCCCAAACCGTGACATTTTATGCTTAAACGTGAGTCTGGTTCAGACATCAACCCGTGGTTTGTACTCGTCATTGTCGGCTTGGGCACAGGCTTGTCCCTTTTAGGGGATAGCTCGATGTACACAGTGTTGCCCACCCACACGGCCGATGCAGCGATCACCCTAACCGCTGTGGGCGTCATGCTGTCTGCCAATCGCTGGATCCGACTCTTGACCAATGGGCCGGCCGGATGGCTAAGCGATCGCTTTTCTCGCCGAGCCGTTTTTGTATCGGCTCTATTTTTAGGCGGCTGCTCAACCCTGATCTATGGCTTAACGACGGGCTATTGGCCCCTTCTCATCGGTCGGCTGCTATGGGGCATCTCGTGGTCAGGCATTTGGATAACGGGTAATGCGATCGTGCTAGATGTTTCGACGCCGGAAAATCGAGGGAAATTGGTCGGTTTTTATAACGTCGCCTTTTTTAGCGGTGCCGCTTTGGGCGCTTTTCTAGGTGGATGGCTCACTGACCTGTGGGGGTATGCCTCAGCGATGCGGTTTGAAGGGGCCTTGACCCTTGTGGGGGCCGTTATCGCCTTGCTCCTGCTCCCCGAAACAAAAATGTTACGGTCAAATACTCCACTAGACGATGGCCCAAAAAGCGTACCAGAACCTGAAGAAGCGCCAGCGGTTATGCAAGGAGAATTCAGCTCGATTTTGGCCCTGATCGGCTTCAACCGCTTTTTAATCGCCGGCATGCTCACCCCGACCTTTGCCCTTTTGCTCCAGCAAACGTTTCAGGAGTCTGTCACGATTTTCGGCCGGACAATTGGCGTAACAACGCTTACCGGTTTGGGGATCAGCCTTAGTGCACTTTTAGGGATCGCCACCTTGCCCTTAATCGGCAACTTGTCTGACCGCGCCAGAAACCGATGGATTGTGACATCGGGTGGACTGATACCGGGCGTACTGGGTTTCATCATGCTGGCGGTCGCTTGGCCGTGGATGATTTTCTTGGGGCTCCCCCTTGTACAAATTACAGCGAGCAGCAATCAAGGAATGGCGACAACTTTAATTGGTGATATCTCGAAAACAGAAAGCGGCCGGAACTTGGGGCTGCTATTTACGATGGGTGATCTTGCTAGTGCCATCGCCCCTCTAATTGTGTTTTGGCTCATCGATTCAATCGGACTAACAGTCATCTATTCAGTAGCGGCCGGGCTTTTCGGGTGTATGTTTTTAATTGCGCTTTGGTGGAGCGTCCGGAAACCTGATCGGCTAAAATTAGCGATCAAACCCTCATAGGTACGTTAAAAGGAGACAAGAGGATGACCACATTTGTACTTATTCATGGAGCATGGCACGGGGGCTGGTGTTGGAAGAAAGTATCGCCCATTTTGCGGAAAGCTGGGCATAAAACATATGCGCCTACTTTGACCGGGTTGGGGGAAAGAAGCCATCTTCTATCTCGCGACATCGATCTGAACTGCCATATTCAAGACGTCGTCAACTTGCTAGCCTACGAGGAATTAAATGATGTGATTCTAGTCGGCCACAGCTATGCAGGCATGGTAATAACCGGCGTTGTCGATCGTTGCCCAGAACGCCTATCGCAGCTTGTTTACCTCGATGCATTTGTTCCTGTAAACGGTCAGTCCGCTTTAGACATCATCGCGTCTTTCCAAAACAATGCGGACTCCCCAGGTGAAGAAATGCCCCCAGATATGTGGTTAATTCCCGCCCCATCAGCTGATGCGTTGGGCGTAGTTCATCAAGCTGATGCACGTTGGCTAGAAAAGCACTTAACGCCACATCCGTTAAAATCAACGGCCGAAAAGCTGGTGCTAACCAACAAGCAAAAGCCAATCCAAAAATGCACCTACATCTCTTGTACCGTTGACCAAGAAAAACTAATGCCATCGATGGCGAAGACGGCGGCACGAATTCGCTATGAAAAAGACTGGAACTATTTAGAGCTACAGACCGGGCATAACGCGATGGTCACCGCTCCGGAAGAATTAGCCAAAATGCTTCTAAATTTGGTTTAAACGGGTGGTGCCCGCCCTCAGCTAACAGGGACTACGCAGCTAAAGCCTCTAGCTCCGCAATCAAAGCGTCTGGTGCCTCCCAATTGAGCATATGCCCGGCCCCTGGAACCTTTACTACTTTTGAGTTTGGCAAATTGGCGTGCATATCGTCTGTGTGAAAAGCTGGCGTTGTATGGTCTTTTGTCCCCACGATGATCGTACAGGGGAGCGAGATATTTTTTAGTTGATCATAGTAACTCTCATCCCCCAACGCGCTGAGAATCGGCACGAGGGCTTTATGATCTTGTGCTGAAAAAACGGGCAAAAATGCGTCAGAATAAGCTTGTTCATACCCATCCCCAACCAAGGATTTCGTAAAGGCATTCCCTATCATTTTAAATCGGATGAGTGAGATCAAGACACCAGATTTTATCAGCGGGATTTGGAGCTTGTTTTGAAAATTGTTTTTATTAACATCACCTGCAAATGTGGCGATCAAGAGAACTCCTTTTAGACGTTCACTGGCAATTTCTGGATAGGTAAGCAAAAATTTCTGGGTCAAAAAGCCACCCATTGAATGGCCTGCAAGCACCCCATCCTTGACATCATACGCTTCCAAGACCGCTTTGTAATCAGATGCCATGGAGGCTGAGCTAATGCCGTCTGAGCCAGCAATAGACTCAGCATGGCCACGCTGGTCAAAAACGATTAGCCTATATTTTGCCAAATCTAATTTGGTGGCAATAACGTTCCAACCGATGTTACTCGCCCCATATCCGTGTGCCATCACGATGTCTTGCGAGCCGGTCCCCACAGAGATTGTATGCAGCTTCGTTCCGTCTTCTTGTTCAACGACAAGGATTTGCCCATCTATCGGGGCATTAAGTTCAGCAGTGGTGTACATTTTTCCTCCGGCAGACTAGTAACCCTAAGAGATTATCATCCGATTGTGTATACTCCGCAAAGTTAAAAATTTTCCCGCTTGTATAAGGATTAAATGATGCCCAAATCAATTGACTTTTTCTTTGACCTTTCATCTCCCTGGACCTGCTTGGCCTTTCACAATATTCAGCCGATTCTAAAAGAGACCAACGCATCGATCGTTTGGCGGCCGTTTCTTGTCGGCGGCGTGCACAATGCGGTCAATCAAGCCTATCCCGAGTCACGAGCACGAGACATCAACAGCCCGAAATGGCGTCAGTTTTTTCAATCTTTGCTCGATTGGGCCGCCTATTCTGATATTCCCATGAACTTCCCCGGCCCGCATTTCCCGTTACGCTCCGTGCATGCGATGCGTTTTTGCTGCATTTTAGAGGATGATCAGGCAGCGTTGGTCAAGTTTGCCACGGCCGCCTTTGATGCCTACTACACCGATCAGCTCAATTTAGATGATCCGGCCGTGTTGATTCAAATCGCCAATGATGTTGGTCTAGACGGGGAAGCGATGCGAGCGAAATCTCAGGAGCAAGCGATCAAAGATCATTTGCGCGCCAATACAGATCAAGCGATTGCGCGTGGGGCATTTGGGTCGCCTGCTATTTTTGTACCGTTTGGGGATGGGGAGCGGCTTTATTTTGGGAATGATCAGCTGCCGTTGGTGAGATGGGCGATCAATCATGATTAAGGCTGGCCCTTTTGGGCCACCCACGGCCGAATGGGTCCACATTCTGTCCAACTTCGTTCAATTTTGTTTAAACCCACCTAATTTCGAGCCTCTTTTACTTGTCAAAATAAACAAACAGGCTATATTCCCTCGCTAATACCTGTACAATACCTTTGCAATCTTCGGTAAACAGTAAGCGGTATTCGGTAAACGGTTTGAAAACTGGCCACCGGCCACTGGTTACCGCTCACCAATCAAAAGGCTGAATGTTTAACTCAGTAGAAGAAACAGTTAATAAACTATCTGACCAAGACTACATCGCTGACGAAGGGTTGGCGACCGCCCTATTTTTGTCTCTCAAAATGGGCAAGCCACTGTTTCTAGAAGGGGAACCAGGGGTCGGGAAAACTGAAATCGCCAAAGTATTGGCCCAACTTTTTGAAACAGAATTAATCCGCCTACAATGTTATGAAGGGCTCGACACCAATCAAGCCCTTTACGAGTGGAACTACCCCAAGCAACTTTTAAAGATGCAGGCTGCAAAACAATCAAACGGATCTGAAGAAACGTTTGATGTCTTTTCAGAAGCATTTTTGCTCAAACGGCCGCTGCTGCATGCGATCGACCCCAATCGTTCTAAATCTCCGATATTGCTGATCGATGAGCTAGACCGCTCTGACGAAGAGTTTGAAAGCTTCTTGCTCGAACTGCTGTCTGATTTTCAGATAACGATTCCAGAGCTGGGCACGATTAAAGCCGAGCATCGGCCGATGGTCATCATCACCTCGAACCGAACGCGTGAAATACACGACGCCTTAAAACGGCGCTGCATCTACCATTGGATAGACTATCCATCCCGCCAAAAAGAGATTGACATTGTTAAAACCAAGCGACCGGAAATCAGTGATCAACTGGCGGCACAAGTGGTTGATTTTCTACAGGAAGTGCGCAAAGAAGAATTTTACAAGCTTCCCGGCGTCGCTGAAACGCTCGATTGGGCCGAGGCTTTAGGCCATTTGAACGCAACTGAAATCACCCCGAAAATGATTGAAAAAACCTTGGGCATCATTTTGAAATATCAAGACGATGTGGATAAGTTGAGCGGACAAGGGATTGAAGTCATTATGGAACGGATAGGAGGATAGGGATAGACGATAGATGATAGGGAATGTGCTCAAGCAATCTTTTGCGTTGAGCAAAAAAAAAGTTCATCACGAACTTCACTATCCCTATCCTCTATCCCTATCATTAACGAAGTGAATTCCCATCTCTTCAATAACGTTCTTCTTTTCACCCGCACGCTACACGCGGCCGGACTGAACATTACACCGACGCAGACGACCGATTTTTTGGATGCGCTAACGCTTATCGACATTCGCAATCGGAACCAGGTGTACCACGCGGCCCGTTCTTTGCTCGTCAATCGACGCGAGCAGATGCGTCTGTTTGAAACGATCTTTAACTTTTTTTGGCGTAAGGCCAACGTGGCAAGCCCGTTGGCTAAGCAAAAAACTCCGTTGGCCCCACGGCATAAACGGCCGAAACAGCATCAGTATGCGGCCATGCTCATGGCGCGTGCCATCGGTAAAACGGACCAAGAGATCGAAATGGTCGACAAAGCTGAAACCTATTCTGATGCAGACATGCTGCAACAAAAAGAGTTCGCTCAAATGACCGGCGAAGAACTTGATCAGGTAAAACGATTGATTCAGCAGATGACGTGGGACATTAGCAAACGGATTACCCGGCGCAGGGTGCAGGCCAAAAGCGGCCATCAACTTGATTTGCGCAATGGCATGCGTTCAGCTACAAAATACGGTGGTGTACCGCTTGAGCTAGCGTACCAAAAGCGAAAAATCAAAGAACGGCCGATTGTTTTACTGGCAGACATCTCTGGCAGTATGGAAAAATATTCTCGGCTGATGCTGCAATTTTTTTACAGCGTGGCCCAATCCCACAAAAACGTTGAAAGCTTTGTGTTTGGCACACGCTTAACCCGCATTACGGGTGATTTAAAACTTAAAAATATCGATCGGGCGGTTGATCAAGCGGCCCGTGAGGTGCGCGATTGGAACGGCGGCACCCGCATAGGTGAAAGCTTTGCCACGTTTAATCGTGAATGGGCCAGACGCGTCATTCGGCGCGGGGCCATCGTCATCGTTGTCAGTGATGGCTGGGAACGTGGTGACAGTGGTTTATTGGTCCGTGAGATGCGCTATTTACAGCATAGATGTCATCGGTTGGTGTGGCTTAATCCACTCAGCGGCCGACAAACGTATGAGGCAAAGGTCGAAGGTATGGCGGCCGCGCTGCCCTATGTTGACGATTTTTTACCCATCCATAATTTGCAAAGTTTAAAAGAACTCGCAAAGCATTTAGAAAAATTGAAATAAAGTTGCAGGTTGAAGGTTGCATGTAGCAGGTACATGCAACTTGCCACATGTAACCATCCTGGAAAAGGAGAGAATCAAAACATGAAAATAGATGGCGAATATACATTTGACGCCCCACGCAATTTAGTCTGGGACGCGCTCCAAGACCCGGCCGTTTTAGCCACCGTTTTACCCGGGGCAGACGGACTCGACACCGTTGGTGAAGATGAGTACGAAGGTGCTCTAAAAATCAAAGTTGGCCCTGTTCAAGGCAAATTTAAAGGGCATATCCAAATCACCGACAAAGTTGAACTCGAAAGTTACAACATGGCGGTTGACGGAAAAGGGGCTCCTGGCTTTGTAAAAGCGACCGGCGGGATTAATTTGACCGATTCAGACGAAGCGGGCAAAACCCATATGGCATACACGGGCGACGCCAAAGTTGGCGGAAAAATCGCTTCTGTAGGTCAACGTCTTATCGACACCTCGGCCAAAGCGATCATCGGCCAAAGTTTAGACGCACTTAACGAATATCTAAAAGTTGAAGCGGCGAAACAAACGGTTGTTGAAAAAGTTGCCGCAACTGGGGCAT
>JAHDEB010000100.1:18867-19982 GCA_020629055.1 Chloroflexota bacterium | reverse complement strand
TATTTGATGCACAATTTGCCCCAGGAACGGCTACAGATTGCGGGAAGTAGTATCGCGCTTGCGGAAGCAGCCTTTGATCAAACGTTGGCCTACGTCAAGGAACGAACGGCTTTCGGCCGGCCGATTGGCAAGTTCCAAAACTCACGGTTTATCATGGCAGAAATGGCAACAGAGCTACGAATTGCCCGTGTCTTTATCGATAATTGTGTGATGTTGCAGGTGGATAAAGAACTAACGGCCGAAGAAGCGGCGATGGCAAAGTGGTGGGCCACCGACCTTGCTCAAAGAGTTCTTGATCGATGTGTGCAGCTACACGGCGGCTATGGCTATATGCTCGAATATCCGATCGCTAAAATGTATACGGGCCATCGCATTATGCCGATTTTAGGCGGTACAAACGAAATCATGAAAGAGATTATCGGCCGCAGACAGTTGGGACTATAAAAATTGATTAGCAGGTAAATTATTATGAGATTAAGCAGACTCCTCCTCATTCCGGCCGGAATTGCGGCCGTTTATTTTGGACTTCCGGCCCTGTTACGCCGTTTAGGCCTCCATCCCCATTATCAAGGGGAACGTTTTCATCTGCCCGGTAAAAAAGCTTTAGTGATCACCACCAGTCACGACACCTTGCTCGAATCAGGCAAGCCAACCGGGGTCTGGGCCTCTGAAATGACGGTGCCCTACTACGAGTTTTTAGATGCCAAAATGCAGGTTGATGTGGCTAGCATTCAAGGGGGAAAAATCCCAATCGAAGCCCCGTCTATTCGATGGCCGGTCGCCACCGATGCGGACAAACGTTTCTTGACCGATTCTGAGTTTCAACACAAAGCGGAAAACTCACTCAAAATCGATGATGTTGATTTTACCGATTACGATTTGGTCTACATGGCGGGTGGCTGGGGGGCCGCTTATGATCTGGGCACATCTGAAACCTTAGGCATTAAAACAAGCGAGGCTTATGCAAACGGAGCGGTCCTTGGTTCTGTATGTCATGGTGCATTGGGGCTGCTGCAAACGAAGAAAGAGGATGGAACACCTCTTTTGGAAGGGCTCAAAGCAACCGGGGTTACCGACCAGCAAATTCGTGAGCTTGGCATCACTGAAACGCCGCA
>JAHDEB010000100.1:0-18767 GCA_020629055.1 Chloroflexota bacterium | reverse complement strand
TTCATCTGCATATGACCGTACAAATTCGCCCATTCACCTTTACCCGTTCTGATTACGCCGCCTGCGTTCAGCTGAGGAACAAACTGTATGCTGACACCCCTGCAACCGTGGAAGTGTGGCAGCATAACGACCGATTGCGCCGTCAAGACCGATCCTATCATTTTTTTGTTGCAGAGCGTGAAATTGATTTAGCTTCGCATGAAATCGTAGGCTACGTACAGTGTGCAAAAAAAAACAGCCAAAGCCGAACCGTGGGATTGGGAATGGTGTGCGCGCCAACATGTTGGCAAAACGGGGTTGCCCAGCAGCTGCTAGACCAAGTGAAGCAAATCGCGGCCGAATTCAAGGCGGCCGATTTGGTGCAAAAGGTTCAAGAGTCTGACGAGCAAAAGTTGTCGTTTTTTTTAGAGCAAGGGTTCACACAGGTCATGCGGCACCCGCTTTCCGTTCTTGATGTCGGCCGGTTTGATGGGGGACGTTTTCAAAACAAGTGGCGGCAAATGGAAGGGGCAGGCATAGAAGTTAAGCAGTTGCCGGTAAATTGGCAGGATGATTTAACGTGGCAAAAGCTTGTCTATACCCTTGATTGGACCCTGGTTCAAGATGTGCCCTACTATGACAAGAGGGTTCAAGAGCCATTCGAAAGGTTTATCCAAAATGAAATTTTCCACCCGAATGCTTTCCCTGAAAGCTATTTTGTCGCTTGGGACGCTGATCGGCCGGTCGGTATGACCTGTTTTATCAAACGAGGTGGGGGGATACAGACGGTTTCGACCGCATTGACCGGCGTAATTCCAGCCTATCGCCGTCGGGGCATCGCCTTTGCGCTCAAACTTGCATCGATCAGGTTTGCTCGTGCGGCCGGGATTGAAACCATTTTGACCCATAATGAAGAAAACAACCCGATGTTCCATTTAAATCAGCGTCTTGGGTTTACACAAAAACCGGCGTGGCTTGATTTAAAATATAGCCTGTAACCCACCTTGTTCTTGCGTTTAAAGTAATGATCGAACATGGCAGAAATGTTCGCATAAACATGACTTTTGCCGTGTTAGTAGCGTAAACTCCGTTCCCATTACTCTGGAAAGCCGATATAATTGCCAAAGATTAAAGGGACAATATGACTCAAAATACGAAAACACCCATTTTCTTCAAGCTTATATCTATTCTAATTCCGTGCCTATTATTGGGAAGTCAGCTTGGTATAACCGCCTTCGGTGCCGAGAAGTTAACCATATCGCTTGTTGGTATAGAGGCCGGTTTTCCAGAAATTCGTGCGAACGTCCGTATTGTTGGGGGAGATAACCGTGTACCTCAATCGATAGACCCCGAAGATGTTGAAATTTATGAAAATGGGATTCGGATTCAAGATTTTGAAATAGTTCCTGCTCAATCCAGCTCTCAACTCATTGCGGTCTATGTCGATTCCGGGATTAATACATCCTATGCTCGGGATTTTGGGGCGAGTCAGATTCGTGAAGGGTTATTTGCGATTACAGATGCGACCTATTTTGATATTGAAAAAGACCAAATCCTATTAAACGAGCGGAAGAATACCAATGGTGAAGATCAAACGATTCAGCATATGACGGCCGATGATCCATTCACCGACTTGGCGCTTCGTTTATCTGATATCTCTTTCGCTCCGGGCAGTCAAACCACAGAACCTTTTATTGGTCTTGATGAGACGATTAATCAAATTTCAGATATCTTAGACGGAGATATAAGCAAGCCTTCATCTCTCATATTTCTGTATCACAATGTCAATTGGCCCCCGACCACTCAACAAGTCCGCTTAGCTCGGGCAATGAGCGATAAAGCCCGAGCACAGGGGACTCGAATCTATGTGATTCATGCAAACCCAACCAAAGAATTCTCGGAGCCGTTCGAAGAGATGGCGGCTAATTCAGGTGGGATTTATATAAATTTGGCTGCTACCGATCAGCCGATTGAACGCTTTGTTGAGATTTTTGATGATCTGGAGCCTCAAACCCAAACATTTGCAATAAGGTTTAACAGTAATATTATCGAGCCAGGCACGCGTGAAATTGCGATTGTGCCTGCCGGAGTTCCCATTCGTGAATCGACGGCGGTCGGGACAGTGGATGTAAGCCCCAACCCCGTTTCGATTATTGTTGAAACAAGTAATACGGTTAATCGAGTAGCATCTGGAAATGATGGCGCACTGACGTTTTCGCCAGAAACTTCACCCGTTTTGGCCCAAGTTGGCAGTTGGCCCTACATTTTGTCTGATGGAGATTTGACTCAGGCGGAACTCTTTGTAAATGGAGTTTTAGTTTCACAGATTGAAAATCCTGACCCTGATAACATGATCTTTGATTTAGATCTTAGTAAGATCGAGTCAAACCAAAACTTATTGATTCAAGTCAGGCTAACTGATAAAACAGGGTTGACTTTTAAAAGCGAATCGAGTCAGGTTCAAGTAACTGTTGAACGGCCGGTTGCAACTGTGATCCCGGCCGTCGTAGAACAAGTCTCACCACAGCCGACCGTTGTTTCACCAACGGCCACACCGTTTGTAGTTGTTTCTCCGCCCGCACCTGAGCCGGTCGATTATTTACAGCTGTTGCCTTGGCTTTTAAGCGCCCTTATGTTGCTGCTATTAATCGGCTTCAGCATATTTTTTATTCGCCGTTTGAATGCTCTTGAAGCCGGTGTTGCTCGGCAAGCTTATAAGAGTGGGGGAATCCTTAATTTGACCCGCACAATTATCACTGGCCCGGTTAGGGGCTCGGTGGCTTTGGCCCGGCTTGAAATCCTTGATGGGCCGGCAGATTTGATTGGGCGGAATATTGAAATATTTACGCACAACGTCAACATCGGCCGAGACCCGCGCCGATGTGATATTTTGCTTTATGACGGGGATGAAAACTCAAGCGTAAGTGGCCTACATTGTGTTATTCAATTTGACGAGGGTGAATTTAAGATTACTGATGGATCGAGTAACGGGACTCGGTTGAATGATGAGTTTTTGCAAACAGATTTGCCTGCAACGCTATCAGAAGGGGATGAAATTATTTTAGGAGACCTCTTTAAGCGGGGAGCAAAGCTCAAGTTTCAGCTGGCCCCAGAAAGTGCAGAAGCGAAGTCTGTGGTTGAAAAGAAAAAGACCTCTTTGGCTAAACTCAATCTTGTAGATCAGGATGCAGATGAGGAATTGATTGAGGCGGCGGAGCAACCACAAGAGGTTGACCCTCCTAAATCTAATAAAAGCCGAAATAGAAAAAGAAAAGCTGTGGACAAAAACATCAAAGCTAATAAAGCGGATGTAGATTCGGCTGAAGAAGCCGCGAATGACGAAAGTTGGATGGATAGTTTAGAGTAGGGGTGTGTAGACTTCATGTCTTTTAATATTGGTGATATCGTAGAAGCTTATACAATTGAAAAAAGTTTGTCTGACAAAGGGGGGATGTCGAAAATATATTTAGCTTATGAGACCCTCCGGCCGAGCCGACGGGTCGTTTTAAAGGTTCAACGTACTGGTCATGAAGAAAGTCTCATGTTCCAAGATCTGTTGCGCGAAGAATCTGCCCTGCTGCAAAAGCTAAATCACCCAGGTATCATTCGCATTATCCCTATGCGGATGGAGAAAGAAGACAGTGTATATATCGCTAAGGCGATCAACTATGAGGACACCCCTTGGTATTACGCAATGCCCTATCTGGGTGAATATACGCTTGAAAAGCATATTAATCTTTTCCCTGAAGATTTACGTATGAATACGAAAAACCCTTCACAGGATTTAGGCGTTTATTCGATTGATTGGTCAATTGAGCTTTTTTATCAGGTTTTGCAAGTGATCAACTATATGCATGAGAAGCGTATCGCGCATACTGACTTAAAGCCTGATAACTTGATACTGCGCCATGTTCCAACAATCCATTTGGTTCCCCAACCGATCTTGATCGACTTTGGCAGTGCCTGTGCGTTTGATGGTATGAAGCAGCTTACTGCGTCTCCCGGGTATTCTCCTCCGGAAGTGATGAAAGCAGTGAAGTATGATATGAGTTTCGATCAAGTTGAGAATGTGTTTCCTGAAAAGATTGACATCTGGAGCCTGGGCGTTATTTTATTTGAGCTTTTGACTGGTCGAAAAATGAGGCCAGCACAAGGTATGGGAATTTATGATACAACCCTTGTGCCAATCCGTAGTAAAAAGGTAAGCCGTTATCGGATTGATGTTCATGATTCTATTGATAAACTTCTACAGGCTATGTTGGCTAATGATCCCTTAAAACGGCCCGGTACTGCTCAGATTATGAAGGCTATAGATGAAAGAATCTACTCAATTCGCCCTCCACGAATAGACAATAGACGGCTAAGCTAAATACGGGACAGCATTTTAGGCTGGAAAATAAGGAAACGGTGCCCATCTAAGCAGAAATCAAAGATTCTACATACAATTGATTACGGGGATTTTAAATAAACTGGGCAAATTGAAGCCCAACAAAATGAATCGGTTTTATAATAAGATGACTCGTAGTACTCTGTTATTGACGGGGAAATTTTTTGAAATCGGTAGATTTCAGGCTGAGAAAGGCGGATACTGGGCAAAATTTCATGGGAATTTATTCCATTGAGACGTGGTTGCAACCATAACGCATTAAAACTATTGGTATTGATGGGAATACGGGCCGCTTAAGCTACCCCATCAGGCCAAGTCATCGTTAAGCACTATTTCTAAAATAAAGCGATGTGATGAAAGAGCAGCTAACTATTACCCCCTCGGCCGCAAGCGATAAATGTCAAAGATAATTACTGGATATCATTTTGATACAGGTACCCGGGAGCTGTATGAAGATCGGGTACGCGCAGGACAGATTACACGTGCAAACGGTGATGTGCTTCACTATGCCGTGGTGGCAGATGGTGTTGGTGGGGAGAATCATGGGGAGCGAGCTGCACAGGTTGGCCTAGATGCTGCTATCGTTTATTTGCAAACAGGCTTAGAGAAATCGATTCCAGCCTTGATGAGCAAGGCGATGCATAGTGCGAATCACGAGGTCTATTGGTCAACGCGTCAGCACAAAGGAACCAGTACAACCTTAACGGCGGCCGTCGTTTTAAATGGTGAAACATTGTATATTGCCAATGTTGGGGATAGCCGTGTTTATCTCGTTCGTGGAAATAAAGTTTCACAGTTAACGCTCGATCACTCTTTTAAAAACATTATCCCGATTCAAGGCAAAATGAGTCCGGCCGCTGCGACCGCGAGCCCGCGAGCCAATGTTTTGATGCACGCTATCGGCCTAGAGGAATCTGTCCCTGTTGATATCGGCTTTCATATTCGGGATGAGCTGACTGAAACAGAATATAAAAGGGCTCAATTGCGTGGCAGAAAAGGGCTCCCATTGAAAACGGGTGACAGCGTTATCGTTTGTTCAGATGGGTTGACCGGGGCTTCGCCTACAGATGGGAAACCACTGATTGAAAACGAAGAAATCCTGCAAGTGGTTGGCGCGCAAGAGGGGAATCGAGCCGCACGTGGCTTGGTTTCTTTCGCACTGGGGCGCGATGCCGATGACAATGTCTCTGTTGCTTTGTTGCAAACGCCAGATCCGAATCGGAAAACCAAGGCGGTCAACCAACAACGAGAAATTAGAAAAAATGCAGCCGTCTTTTATGGTGGGATCGCAGTAGCCACCATTGTACTATTTGGTTTATTAACTTTCTTCTTTTTTAGAGGAAGAACCAATAGTACGATTAACGCCGATCAGACCCGCGTGGCGATGTTATCTGCACAAACCGCCACATTCAACGCTTTTCAGGTTGAAACACGAGATGCTGCGCAGCGTGCGCAAGACGCTGAAGCGACGGCCGCCCGTGCAACGGCTGATCAATCTCAGCAAGAAGAGCTGTTGGCTGTTCAGCAGACGCAAACGATTGAGGCCGCTGTGGCTGCGACTCAGACGGCTCAACCCACAGCGACTCCATTGCCAACCAATACGCCACGTCCTACTTTGATACCGGGGCAGATCGGATTTTATCGGGGCAAAAGCCAAGAAGAGCTAATCCCTCTGTTCGAAGATGAGGCGGTTATTGCGGTTGAGAACTCTGAAATTCAAATCAATCATATAGCTGCTGAAGAAGCGGATGAGGAACAAGAGGATGCGAGCATCTACATTCAGAGCGGGAGTGAGGTTGAATTTAGCCAAGTCGGCCGTCAGGTTGAGTTCCGCGTGTTTGAAGAGAGTGACCTTCTCATTGAAACCGGCCGGTATCAGAGCGGTGCGGAAATCGAAGTCCGAGCTTCTAGCGATGATGTCACTTTTAGCGTGGTTGGCTCATGCATGGGGGTTCTTTACTCCGAAGCAAATAATGAAGTCACCGCAGCTTGTTTTGAAGGGCAGTGCAAATTCCGTATCGATCGGGATGATAGCATCAATATTCCAACCGGTAGTCGCGTCACTTTGAATCCGCTTGACCTAACGCTTGATCCGATTATTGAAGATATCCCAGCGTCTAGCGCGGTATCTTACCGAACACTTCTGAGCGATTTCCCTGGCGGTTTGCAAGATGTCCCCAAATGTTTGCAGCCTTATTTACCGGTACCACCAACGCCAACACCAACCGCAACATTGTTTATCCCCACAAATACACCAGAGGCTCCTGAAGGGGGGAACAATAGCGGCGGTGGCAATAACAGTGGCGGCGGTAGCAGCGGTGGCGGAAATAACTCTGGTGGCGGCTCAAGTAATCCACCACCAGCGACCGAAGCCCCAGCGCCAGAACCCACGCAAGATACAGCACCTGCCAGACCGACAGCGGTTCCACAACGGCCGACGGCTTCCCCTTAAGCGCAAAGACTTCTTGTTAGGACTTTCGCTTGCAATCGAGCACTGAGCGTCGCTACGCTCACATGAAGAACTGCGTTCTTCTAAGGCCAACTTGTTGGCACAGCTTGTCGAAGTGCGGCTTAATCCCTTCGACAGGCTCAGGGAGCGAAAGTCCTACTTGTAACAAACTGCTCAAATAAAAAAAGACGCTCCTTCTGATCAACTTAGAATGGGCGTCTTTTTTCGTTTTAGATTTAGTGTGTGATTTAGCCTGAAACTTGCCTAAGAATTCAATCCGTAGCTAGAAAGATTAATCCCTCTTTATCCAAAGCTGGGGGTAATTAAACTATATAGCGATGGCACGCAACTGCTCATATAAAGGCTGGCACTCAGCCAGAAGCGGTTTTAACTTTTCTGGGAATGGGGCGGTCTTGGGTTTATAAGGGGAAAAGCCGGTTGATTTGTGGACACTGTCATACCATGCGGGAGCCCAGGCACCATCCTCCGGCCGAGCTCCGGCCGGCCAGCTAAGCATTGCCGTCTCAAAAGGAATCCCGATATGATCACAAAGTCGGTTAAGCGTCTTTTCTGGGTTCTCTAATACCCTTCGGGAATCGATTACACAGGGATTTTGGCCGATGCTGTGTAAATAATCTAGCAAGCGAATATGCTCTGCATATCCTACATCCAGCATCGTAGGTTGCGAGACTTGTGTCGCATACGAAGGGAGCATGTCAACCGGGTCACGGGTTAGGATGACATTGTGCATCTGTTTTAAAAAATCCCAAGGCATATTGACCAGATGATGCGTCATTTGTTTAAAAAACAAGACCGGGGTATCGGATGGGCCAAGCATGATGTTTTCTAACACATCGTTGTAATCGGCCGCCTGCGAGGCAAGCGTGTCGGCCGCGTGGGGATGATACTCATCAGCGTTAGTAGTCGTTAAATAGTGTGCGTATAGAGGTTCATCTACCACAGTTGTGTCACTGCGTTGCGCAAAGCTATACATTAAGGCCGTCGATATATTTCGGGGGCCAGACCAAATATTGATTCGCAAAATTGACATAACCTAATTTTAGCCACAAATTTCTGAAAGCGTTAAACGATTTTCTTGGAATTATGCCTCAAGTCCTGCTGGGTGGGCAGTCTGACCTATATACAAAATCGATTAAGGAAATCAAAATTATCATTGGTTTCATTCTGACCGCTTTAATGATCAAATTCTGAGCTTTTAGGAATGCTCTAATTCAAACTATCACCAATCTGTCGATAATCCTATGTTCACAAATCCAGTCATAGCATTCTACTTTGTTTTAGCAATCGGGCTGCTGCTTTTGGGAAGTACCGTCTATTCATTCCGATTAAGTAAAAATCGAACCAGTAAGAGTTTTTCAATATTTTTGCTGACATTAACGGCAAGCACCTTCATGGAGCTCTTCACAATCTTAAGCATGAACAATTATGGATTGTGGAGCATGAGTCGGCGGATGAACATCGCATTTTTTATCGCATTTATTCCTTACGCCTTGCTACGGTTCACCTGGGTATTTACCAATCAACATAGCTCCCAATTAAAAATAAGGCTTAAAATGCTGCAGTTATATCTGGCCTCAGTCTTGTTTTTTTTAGTAACAAACCCAGCGCACGAGCTTTTTATTCGCTCAAAGGGTAGTGTCCAGGCAGAAAGTGCAATTTCTGCCGTGGCTGGGCCATGGTTGACGCCAGTCATGTTCATCGCTTTATTCTTGTATGGTTATTCATCAAGGATGCTAATTGGGCGAGCCATCACCAGCGAAGGCGTGCTACGAAAACAATCTGTATACCTAAGTGGGGCGACATTATTGCCACTAATCATTAGTGTTTTACAAATTAGTACGGACAATACCCATCTTGTTTTTTCCCCAACCGTTGTGGGATTTTGCCTATGCGGGTTAATTGCTACATACGTTCTTTTTAAATTAAATCTGAATAATGTCCTCCCTTTTGCACGAGACATGATTATTCAACAAATGGAAGATGGCGTCCTTGTCCTTGATTACCAAGATGTTGTTCAATATGCCAATCCAGCCTTATGTCGCATGATTGGCTGGGGCCTGAATGGTGTTGTGGGGAAAAATGTGGGTGACATTTTTGACTACGTGCATGTCGAGGGGTTAGAGAAGGATGCTCCTGTGGCGACCTGGGAAGAGAAGGCGATGGTCAAGGTCAAACATTTCGAATTACGTGAACCGGTTATTATGGAGATTCGGAAAAACATTTTTCAAGATCATGCCGGCCAAACGATCGGGACAATGCTGACTTGGCAAGACATCACGATTAGATACCAAGTGGAATCGGCTATGGAGGAGGCTCGGGAGTTGGCAGAAGATGCAAATCGGGCGAAATCTGCGTTTTTAGCCAATATGAGCCACGAGATCCGGACACCGCTCAACGGTATTTTAGGGATGTCTGGCCTTTTGCTTGATACTGACTTAGATGAAGAGCAAGAAGATTTCTGCCAGACGATTTCGGGTAGTGGGAACTCTCTTCTTACGATTATTAATGACATTCTAGATTTTTCAAAAATTGAGGCAGGCAAAATGGATTTAGAAAAGAATCCATTTTATCTTTACAGATGCGTAGAGGAAGTTCTTGATTTGATGGCAGCAAAAGCGGAGGAAAAAGGGATCGAGCTGGTATTTTTCTCTGAAGGGGTTGTTCCCTATACTATTTTGAGTGATGTGACGCGCCTGCGCCAAATATTGTTAAACCTAGTCGGCAATGCGCTTAAATTTACCTCAGAAGGGGAAGTGGTTGTTCAACTTTCGGCCGAACGATCTGAAGGGCGCGAAAACCCTTGGATTCTTCATTTTCAAGTTCAGGATACCGGTATTGGTATTGCAAAAGATAAAATTGACCGTTTATTTAAAACCTTTAGTCAGGTTGATGAGTCGACCACTAGAAAATACGGGGGGACAGGGTTGGGCCTCGCTATTAGTAAAAAGCTGTCTGAAATGATGGGGGGGGACATGTGGGTCGAAAGTGTTGAAGGGGAAGGGTCGATTTTCCATTTTACAGTTTTAGCCAATGGATCGTTTGATCAACCTCCTGAACATGTTAAAAAAGGAAATAAGGAGCTTTCAGGAAAGAATGTTTTGGTTGTGGACGACAACGCAACCAATCGTCGGATCCTTGATTTGCAACTCAAGAATTGGGGGGTGAATGCGACCATTGTAGAGTCTGGTGATATCGCTCTGGCGATATTGGATGAGTCAAAAGAGGGCGGTAAATTTGATTTGGCTATTCTAGATATGCAAATGCCACAAATGGATGGTTTGGAATTGGCTGAAAAGGTACGCGATAATTGGGACCGTGACGCCTTACCCCTTATCATGCTTACTTCTTTGGGACGCGTTTCTGATGTGCGTGAGGCTGAATTCACATCCTATTTAACAAAACCGGTCAAGTCATCTCAGTTGCACAGTGCATTGCTGGCCGCCACAGATAAGACTGAGCCAGATAAAGTAGCCCGACCCAGGTTGGTTAACCCGAACAAGCAAAGTATTTCAGGGTTCCAACCCATCTTGGCCGATGAGTATCCATTTTCGATTTTGCTAGCAGAAGACAATATTGTGAACCAAAAGGTTGCGTTACGAATGTTTGAACGCATGGGTTATAAGATCAAAGTTGCCAATAACGGCCGAGAAGCGCTAGATATTTTGAAAGAGGAGCACTTTGATATCGTCTTTATGGACATTCAGATGCCCGAGATGGATGGGGTAGAAGCCACAGCTAAAATACGTGACTCATCATGGGAACACCTTCAACCATGGATTATTGCAATGACCGCCAATGCGTTAGAAGGGGATCGTGAGAAGTATTTGGAGTTGGGGGTAGATGATTATGTTAGTAAGCCGGTTAAGGCTGAGCACCTACAAGATGCAATTAAGCGGGCCCCAGAGAGAAAAGTAGAACCCTGAACTATTGAGGGTTAATAACGACATTGTCGAATTCAACGATACTGGGCTGAATGTTTGCATCCCGCGATGTTGCTAAATAGAAGCCGATTTGGCCTTCAGCATTCATATCAGACGTTCTTGGAATTCGGACAAGAAATTGATTGTTGACAAACAAATCCATTTCCCGAGCCCGCATTTCAACTTTCAGGTTATTCCACTCACTTTGTGGGTTAATAAACTCTGAATAGATCCAAGTGTTCCCATCAGGGGAAATCTGCTGAGCTTCCCAAATCCCCTCGTTTAAGTTCCAAATGCTCCATTGACCAAACCCATTGATGCCTAAAACCAGATAATCTAGGCTATTGTTGTAGTTGAAAACAAGCCCGTACCCAGTTTCTGGGGGTCCGTCCTTTTGTAAAACATCGGCCGAATATTCGAAGGTGTTGTAATTGGGCATATTGAACGGAATCGATGATATGACTTGATTCGACTCTTCGATACGCATTTCATAGACACCGTCTACAAGCTGAATCCAGCGGGGAGCGCCGCCGGTAGGCCAACCGTTGTCATTGTTATCGAACTGATCCTCAATTTTAATCGGTTCAAGAAAAACAGAACCCTCTGGACCCTCATCCAGATTACGGACACCACGAATAATGAACAGTAAAAGAGGGCTAATTAAAAGGAAAAATATTAAGAAGGCGGACCCGATCTGTAATTTCCAATTTAGTTGGCTAAATTGATATAGCCATTTAAACCAGCCGGTGACGCGCAACCGGGTCACTTCAACCCAGCTTGTTCCACTTTCTCCGTGGATGTCTTGGACAATTAAAGCATCCTCATCCTCATCAAGATATTCCCCAGTTTGGTATTTCGGTTGGCTTAAAACGGCTTGAATAGCGTCCGACAATTCTTGGCCGGTTTGATACCGGTCCTCCGCATTTTTTTGAACCGCGCGATGTACAATGTCACTGACATCATCGTCGATATTTGCGTTGAACTGCTGTAAAGGGGGGATGGGCTCATTGATGTGCTTCATCAAGATGCCATATAAGTTTTCAGAATTAAAGGGGAGCTCACCGGTCAACAATTGGAACAGAACAATGCCGAGCGAGTAAATGTCGCTACGTTCGTCTCCCCGATCCCCTGTAATCATTTCGGGTGGAATGTAGGTTGGGGTCCCGCTGGTCGCGCCATCGGCCGTCATGCGATTTTGGTGCAATAAGGTGGCAATGCCAAAGTCGGTCAAAACATAGCGACCGTCGGTGCCGATGAGGATATTTGCCGGTTTGACATCTCGATGGACGATACCAAACTTGTGAGCGTAGTCTAATGCCTCTGCGATATCCCGCGCGATATCAAGTGCTTGTTTGATGGGCAGGGGGGTAAAACGATTCTCATCAATCTCACGAGCTTTTAGCTGCTGGTCTAGTGCTCCCCCGTCGATGTATTCCATCGAAATAAAGCTAACTTCTTCCGAAGCCTCATAATCATAGACTTGGACAATGTTGGGGTGCTTCATGCTGGCGATGGCCTGTGCCTCTAGCAAGAATCGCTCGCGAACCATTTTTTCGATTGTCAGATGCTGGTGAAGGACCTTTAGTGCGACATTCCGGCCGAGTGGTTGTTGAATAGCCTTATAGACAGTTGCCATGCCCCCTTGGCCAAGCACTTCTCCTATTTTATATTTTCCAACAATTTCGCCAGACTGAATTTTCAAGCCGTGTTTCCTTTTCAGTAGATAGAGCCCATTTAATGCAGATTTTAAATCGTAGTTACCGTAGATGGAGGGCACGCATAGACACAGACCTTTATTTTACGATTAGCCTGGTAATTTACATGGGAATATAGGGTTAATTCATTAAAAACCATCTAAATCTTTACTCTATTTTTGGTTTTCTAAAATGATATCGGATCAAGCTGCCGTTGCACAGTCGAACTGCAAACGTATTGGTGAAATTTACGCCTGTTGCGCATACTTATGGTATGAAAATTGCAGTACTATCTGATATTCATGCCAATCCATCGGCATTAGAAGCGATTGGGGCCGATATTGAAGCTTGGTTCCCTGATTTCGTTGTTGTAAACGGCGATATTGTTAACCGCGGACCACGGCCGGCTGATTGTTGGGAATATGTCCAAGAAAAAGTAAAAAATCATGGTTGGCACGTCACCATCGGCAACCACGAAGAGTATGTTTTAAACCATCTAAATCCTGATCGACAAGACAAGCATTTTCCGATGTCGTGGTGGACGCTCGGAAAGATGCGCGCATATATCGAACCGATGCGCAACTTGCCAGCGGTCTGGTCCCATACTCATCCAGAAGGGGGGGAGGTTCGGGCAACTCATGCTTCGATGTCTGGCAGTCGTGTCGGGTTAAATCCACAAGACCCCATTGATAAAGTGCGATTAGGCATTGCTCCGGCGCCGGCTGTACTGGTTGTGGGGCATATTCACATGCCTTATGTTCGGCCGGTAGACAAGACGTTACTTGTTAATTCAGGGTCGGCCGGGCAACCTTGTTACGGCGAGAAGAAAGGGTGTTACGCGCGAATTACTTGGGAGAATGGGGGATGGAACGCTGAAATTCGACGGGTTGCTTATGATCGAGCCAAAACCCAACAACAATGGTTTGAAAGCGGCATTTTTGATGAGACGGATCTGATGACCCATATCATTTACCATGAGTGGCGTACGGCTAGGCCATTTATGCTTAAATGGTTTTTTGAATATGCCCCCATTTTGCAGAATGAAGACGTTTCAGAAGATGAACTGTTTGCTCATTTTCTTGACCAAGAAAACCTAGGGCGTGCAACCATAAATGACCCACTCTAGGTGGGGCATGTATCAAGATCGTCTTATTTGATTTTCGCTTTAGCCCGCTCATAAGCCGCTTGCATAATAGGCAATGCGTTCTCAATCACTTTGCCATGGCCACAGCATAGCCTGTTGGGGCTTAATTTTAGGGTTTCGGCCGCCGATTGTAGCGACACCTGCTTGCTCCACGTTGCGTACACGGGCAAAGGAAAAAGCCAGCGTATGTCACCCATCACCGCAACACCACCGGCCGATTGCCAAGAGTCTCCGCAATAAATCGTCTGGTCGCGCTCATCGAACCATGAAATGTGATTGCGTGTATGTCCCGGTGAATCGACAACCATGAGAGATCCGATTTTGTCTCCATTTTTGATCAATTGGGTCGGTATGCTGTTGACTCTAGGAAAATTAGATGCTTTGACAGCCCCCTGATCACCGGCCGGTAGAGTAAAATTACCTTGCATAAACGCAGCCATATTTTGTGTGGTTACTAAATCAACTTGGGGCAATTTTGTCACAAGCTCATCTACCGAACCGACATGGTCAGCATGTGCATGGGTCAACAAGATTTTTGTGATCGGTTTGCCTATGTCTGCTGCGGCCTTGAGAATCGCATCGGCTGAATTTGGCAGATTTGCATCGACAAGATAAAGGTCATGATCGTTTTCAACAAGAAAACAGTTCATAAGCCCTAATCGCGTCAATTTATAGGTGTATGCACCATGTTTTGTAACTTTCATCGGTATTTCCTAGATTTACAGTTGCATTGATTTTATTATGAGTGGTACCTACTGTTAAATCGTTTAAACAAATTAAAATTTTTTTGCGTATCGTACTTGGGTACCGGTGCTTTGCCAAGCTTAGTGATCCTGGCATTTATGCATTTTTGTATTGCAGACTGTTTATCGGACTTGTGCATTATTCCAATTGATAGATTTGAGGATTTTATGAAATCAAAATTCAGTTTTTTTGCGGTTTTTATTGTGTTTGGCGCTTTGATCTTCTCGGCGCAAGAAGGTTCTTTGTTTAGCCGACAATCAGCAGATGCTGCACCAGCGGCCGATAATCCCCCTGTCATTAGCGCCCAGAAAATTCATGAAGGCATTGGCGGGCCATTGGATATGGATTTTACCGGTATCGAAGGCGATGAGCGGATCTTCGCAACGGAGTTTGCTGGAGCGATTCGAATTACTACAGTGAACTATGAAACACCTTTTTTGGATATCACAGAAAAGGTAGAAGTTGATGGTGAAAAGGGGATGTTGGGCTCAACGTTTGACCCTAATTACGAGACGAATGGTTTCCTTTATGTCTTTTACACCGGTCCGGCCGATGATGCTGGGGTTTTTACCAGTTATCTAGAGCGCTATACAGTTTCAGATGACCCAAATTTTGCAGATAAAAATAGTGCAACGACGATTCTGCAATTTGAACAGAAATCTCCTTATCACAATGGGGGTAGTTTGGCGTTTGGCCCAGATGGTTATCTCTATCTTGGGGTCGGTGATGATTCAGATAATGACTCAGTACAAGATCTAAGTTCGTTCAACGGGAAAATTTTACGCATTGATCCGAATCAAAGCGGTGGAAACGCGGCCGATTGTGATCAAATTTCAGGCAACTATACGGTTCCTGCTGATAACCCATATGTCGGCACGGCCGAAGCATGCAGTGAGATCTGGTCTATAGGACTGCGCAACCCATGGCGCTTTACGTTTGATACCGAGACCGGTGATCTTTACATTGGTGATGTAGGGGATGAACGGACAGAGGAATTAAACTTTCAAGCCGCTGATAGCGGTGGAGGGGCCAATTATGGTTGGCCCTACTTTGAAGGTGTTGAATGCCACGATACCAATGTAACCGCAGAAGAATGCAACGCATTTGTCGGGCATACGCCTCCTATTTTTGAATATCCACACTCTTCAGGTGGTGGGTCAATTACGGGTGGGTACGTTTATCACGGCCACCGGTACCCACGAATGTCCGGCCGCTACTTTTTTGGTGATTTCACAAATTCTCAAGTTTGGTCAACCCGTTTTGTCGATGGCGCTTGGGATACGGTAGATCATGAAAATTTGACGGGCGTCTCTTTGCTTTCATCTTTTGGCCAAGACCCAGATGGTGAGGTTTACGCGATTTCGTTTACTAATGGGACAACCGGTTCGATTTATCGCATTGTGGATGAATATGGATTTGAAATCGATATCTCCGCACCTGTATCGGTTCCTCAGAATGAAATTTTTGAATATACATTGACGATTACCAATGTTGGCTCAGCAATTCAGAACAATCTAATTGTGACCAACACTGTGCCTGCCGATGTAACATACGTTTCGGGCGGCACCTTGAATGATTCAATCGTGAGCCTCTCTATCGCAAGCTTGGCGGCCGGTGATTCAACAACGGTGTCATGGATGGGTGAAGCGACAGGCGTTGTTGGTTCCGAAATTACGAATGACGCCTATGGGGTGTTTGTAGCTGAAATGCCATCTGTTACAGGGCAAACGGCCGCTGTTACAATGATTTCTGATGCGATCGGTGGTGATAATGTGATTTACGGCCGGCTCTTCTTAGACGCTAACCGAGATGGCATTTACGATGGAGAAGCTGGTATTGAAGATATATCGATTAATATTTGGAAAGATGCAGAATGCGACGACAGCACCAATACAGCACCTGGGCCAGACAGTGATTTTGTGACGACTGTCACGACTGCGGCTAATGGAATCTATCGATATGAAGTCGAAGATGCCAATATCTGCTATTTCGCTCAAGTTAATCTTGCTTCCGTTCCACCCGGCTATGTGGCTAGCCCAGAGAACGTGGGTGTTGATGATACGGTGGATAGTGATTTTTATAGTAATGGCTGGACAGATATGATTCGTTTGCCAACTGAAGCTGTAAACGGTGCTTTCCATGATCCTACAGCTCCGATCCCAACGGCAACACCGGTACCAACAGAAACACCGCTACCGACCCAAGTGCCGATGCCGACCTCGACCCCACTTCCCAACACTGATTCGTATCTTTATTTACCAAGCATCCTCAGGTAGCCATTCGCCTGAATGTTAGATAAGAAATCATCGTTGCCATAATCACTGTCACTGGTCGAGCCGGTCCTCAAATTTGAGCAAGACAAAGGGCAGTTCCTCTGATTTATCTAGGGGAGCTGCCCTTTTTTGTTGGGCTCCATTACGGTTTGAAGAGGGGGAAGAATTGGTCTGGCCTAAACAAAGGTGTTCGCCTATAATCTACTTACTGATTGATAAGTAAAACTCTGAAATTTAAAGCATGCTCTTAAATAACTTAATTGGTACATGGTTTTTGCAGGAATGGGATTGCACTTTGGATGGTTCATTTCATAACCATCCTTTTGGTCGCGATGCCCAAGGTATTATTTCCTATTCCCCTGGCGGCCGTATGTCCGCCATCCTAATGAAGCCGGACCGCGCCCATTTAGCGGTGCCAAGTTTATTAAAAGCAACCGATTTAGAGAAACAAAGTGTGGTGAACGGGTACGTATCATATGCAGGCAGCTGGCGAACAGAAGGGGATGAAGTGATCCACTCTGTCGAGTTTAGTCTTTTGCCCAACTGGATCGGCACAGATTTGGTGCGCACAATGAGCTGGACAACTGAATTTTCGGCCGCCGATGAGCCTGCGCAACTTATTTTGTCCACCACGCCCCAACCTACCAGTTCTGGCAAGATGATCGTCAATCGCCTACGTTGGAAATTAAACTGATCAATTAAAACTTTATACAAGAATTGAAAATCAAACTAGACCCTAGCTGTCTAGAGAAAAACAAACGGAGAAACCCCAAATGCAACAAAGTTTATTAACCGAAGAGCAAAAAATGTTCCGCGAAGCGGTCAAAGAATTCCTGAATAGAGATGTGATGCCCCATCATGAACAATGGGAAAAAGATGGCATCGTCTCGCGCGAAGTTTGGGAAAAAGCTGGAGAGAATGGCTTTTTGTGTATGGATGCCCCAGAAGAATACGGCGGGATGGGCGAAACTGATTATCGCTATTTGGCGATATTGGCCCATGAAATGGGATATGCCGGTGCGCATGGCCCTGGCTACATTATTCAAAACGAGTTGGTTGTTCCTTACTTGATGGCGTTTGGGAATGAAGAGCAAAAGAAAAAGTATCTTCCTAAAATGGCAACAGGTGAACTGATTACCGCGTTAGCGATGACTGAGCCAAACACCGGTTCTGACCTTCAGGGAATTAAGTCAACGGCGATTAAAAACGGGGATCACTATATTTTAAATGGGCAAAAAACGTTTATTTCAAACGGTATTTTGTCAGACATGGTGATTGTGGCTTGTAAGACTGATCCTGATCAGGGTGCAAAAGGGATGAGCCTTTTGTTGGTTGAGCGTGAGATGGAAGGATTTGAACGCGGCCGCAATTTAGAAAAAATGGGTCTACATGCGCAAGATACCGCAGAACTTTATTTTAAAGATGTCAAAGTGCCAGTAGAAAACTTGTTAGGTGAAGAGGGTAAGGGCTTTTATTACTTGATGCACAACTTACCTCAAGAACGCCTATCGATTGCGATTAGCGCTCAAGCAGGTGCAGAACGCATTTTGGATGATACGATCGCTTATTGCCAAGAGCGTACCGCATTTGGCAAACCGATCGGTAAGTTCCAAAACAGCCGTTTTAAACTGGCAGAAATGAAAACTGAAATCACAATCGGCCGGGCATTTGTTGACCGTTGTATCGATCTGCTGACCAAGAAAGAGCTTTCGACAGAAGAAGCTTCTATGGCGAAATGGTGGATTTCTGACATGGGTAAACGGATTTCAGATGAATGTGTTCAATTGCATGGCGGTTACGGTTATATGACAGAATATGCTGTATCAAAATTCTACATGGACATGCGCATTCACCCGATTTACGGTGGAACCAACGAAATTATGAAAGAGATCATCGGCCGGGGCATGGGCTTCTAGGCGGATCGGATCATCTTTTAGGAAAACAAAAAAGGTCGGTCGGGATATTTCCCGGCCGACCTTTTTTTATTTATCTAGGAGGTGTTCTTAATCACCGTCCTCATTTTCTTCATCGCTATCATCATCGTTCCAATCAAACTCTTCGTCCGATTCAGGATCTTCCGGCCAATCAGCGTCAAAGTCTGAGTCATCCTCGCTGCCTTCGCCCGATTCTGGCGGTTCTGGTGAATCGAATTCAGA
>JAHDEB010000099.1 GCA_020629055.1 Chloroflexota bacterium | reverse complement strand
GCCACCGCCACCGGCCCCGTCATTAAAATAACCACTTGCCTCCTCATCCTCGGCGATATAGTCTGCTACAGTCTGTTGCAAATCTGCACTTATTTTTGTCATTTTTGCCTGAAAGCCCTTTAGCTTTGTCTCAAACTCTCCTTCAAATTTTTCTTGAAGTGAATCTCCGACATGCCCCTTAAATGCGCTTGATTGAAGCAAGGAAATTGTCGCAGAAGTGCTCGTAATAATTTGTTTTACCTTTTCGGCCCGCTCTTCAAATCGGGCCGCCATCGCATGCATGGCCTCAGGTTCTACTTTTAATATTTCTGCCATTGTATCTCTCGCTTTACCCAATCTGGGCAGGTACACCATTCAACCTGTAATCAGTTACAACTACCTTAAAAATCTGAATTGGCTGAGGTGAAGAAAAGAAGCTGAAACACTTCTTTTCTTCACCTCTTTTGATACAGTTGGCTTGAGACTATGATTTGAATCTCTCAAACCAACTGTGACGAACCAAATGAGCTACATAGCAACGTTGCCGCCACCACCGCCAGCACCATCGCCAAAAAATGAGCTCACATCTTCGTCTTCAGCGATATAATCTGCAACAGTCAATTTTAGGTCATCGCTAATTTCAACCAATTTTTGCTGAAACGTTTTTAACCGTGGCTCGTATTCGTTAGCAAATTTTTCTTGAGCCGCATCCCCAACTTGCCCTTTAAAAGAGCCGTTTTGGATTAGAGTGATGGTTGCATTAAAGTTACCGATAATGTTCTGAATTTGTTCAGCCCGTGCTGTAAAGCGATCTGCCATCGCGTTCAGAGCCTCAGGTTCTACTTTTAAAATTTCTGCCATGTTTTTTCTCCCGCAGCAAACGCTTGCTGCATAACGTTTTTTTAATTATGAAAATTCGAGCTAAGAATAAATGCTTTGGCATTCTGCTCTTAGATCTCCGGCATTGCTAACCAATGCATTATCGGTTGCTTGAACGTTTTCTGCGCCCATTTGGATCATGTTCAAATACTCGAGTAAAGATGTGGTCATATCTTCAATCTCGGGTTGGATATTACCCGTCATTTCATTGACAAAATTATTTGCACCCTCCCCTTGCCAAATGTCGCCTCCCTCAGCGGCCGCTTTGTCATTCATAATCTCTGACAACATATCATTTTGAATCGTTGTGACAGCTTTCCGTAGAGACTCTACGGCACCATCTAAATTTGATTTTGTTAACTCTAGTAGTACACCTGCATTAGCCATTTGTTATTACCTCAATTTTTTTAGTTCTACTCACAATCAATATTTACTTAATAAGTAAAACGTTCACGTGCACGACGTTCAGCTTCTTCATACTGTTCCCGGGCTCTTTGAACATCTCCGCGCATTTCATCCATCTTGCCAGCTAACAAACTAATCTTGTTTGCCAAGGTATTACCCAAAACGTCAGCCATCTCATCGCCGGTTGCCCCGAGCAATCCGCCAGCCTCTAAAACACCAGCTAAGCGGTCAACTTCTCCCATGACATCATTTAATTCATTATTAGCACTACGGAAGGCGCCTTTCATCGCCTCGCCATGTGGCTTACTAAATTTTCTAGTACTCATTCTTAAACTCCTTTGTTATTACTTGATAGTTGATGGGGCCGAGATGCTGCGGATCTTCTGACCATCCTCAGTTTCAACGGTTTCAAATTGGGTCGAAATTTGGGTCGTCGTTGCGCTCGCCGAACGCAGCGCATTTGCCAACTTTTGCAAACCCGGAAGGATTTCTCCATCCATTTCACTTGCAAAGCTGTTATAGCCAAAACCCATCCACTGTCCATTCAATGCTTCGCGATTAGAACTTACATTGTTGTAAACCGCATCTGCACGGGCGGCGAGACCATCTAGGGCGGAAGCCACCGATCTCAAATCATCGTATGTTGCTTGAACTTTATCTGCCATTAAAACTCCTTAGTTTGTAAACACAAACTGATTAAAATATTTAGGCTTGATATGCAAATTTACCAAGCGGGGTATATACATGCTGTTATGCAAAATTTTGTGCGTAGGCGGCTTTATAATGCTGCTCGCTAAATTTATTGAATTGAAAGGCCGGTCTTAACTATGGTTAGATAAATTCCTCTTTACTACTTGAGTGGCTCGTTTCACAAAAGTTCCCTGAAACAAATTAACTTCGGCCGAAATTTTCAGTTCTCAGCCACTCACTCCACTTCTAATAATTAAACGGGCGAAAAATCGATAGGCAAAATGCCAAGAAATCCCTGATATTGCAAAACAATTTCCTTTTCGGCTTCATCTACTTTCACTATAATTTATCAATTAATTAGATTGGTGTTTTATTGGCTACCCGAGCACTACATCAAAGGCTTTAATCGTCTAGGTTCTCTCGAGTACAATCAATTCTAGAGCCCGAGCCCATCTGGGACTATGTCGGGGAAAAATGCATCGCGAATTGATAAGCTGAAGTATAAGTACCATTCAAAACAAATCAAGCGATTCCACAAAAATCGTTCCAAAAATAATCTAATATTTCAAATAAAAATTATCCCAAAATGACGAATAAAAATGAGCTTAACGCAGAAATGATTCGGCTATATCAGCAAACGGCCGAGCAGCTTTTTGGAAGAGAGAAACGGATATTTATGGCACGCGTTGTTGCCATTTATGGAAAAGGGGGGCAAAGGTGGGCGGAAAAAGAGCTAAACTGGAATAGAGGAACAATTAGAAGGGGACAGTTGGAGCTAGAAAACGGGGAAATTAGTACCAGCCACGGTCAGAGGGGCAAGAAACGAGTCGATGATTTTTTACCCAAGTTAAATGATGACCTAAGATCAATCGTGCGAGAACACTATTTTGATAACCCTAGCTTTTGGAAAGACAAGGTTATTGAAATGTCCGTTGCCCAGATGATAAAGATACTTATTGTTGATAAGGGGTATGGCCGAGATGAACTGCCTTCACCTGAAACGATTCGGCGAAAGATATTAAAAATGGGATACAACTTGAGGAAAAACTAGTTCGGTTTTGGGATGACCCATTTGTGGAAATGGGCCAGGATTGGGATGCTTCTAGTGGAAAATAAGCGTAACGTTATGCCAATCCCTTTTCAAAAATCAAAAGAATTTCAGCCCCAAAACGAATCTCCACCCCATTTTGCAATTGAACCGGAACATTCGGCGTTAGTTTCTTTTCATTGATAAAAGTCCCATTTCGGCTACCTAAATCCTTAATCATTATTTCATCAGCTTTGTGCATAAATGCGGCATGTTTACGCGAGACAGTGGGTAAATCAAAATTAAAGTCATTTCCTTCTCGGCCGATAACAAATGGTGATTTATTAAGTTGGATCACGTTGGTTGCGAGAGACAGATCACCAGATTTTTGAATGAACAAAGAAGGCTTTGGCCTCTTCTTCAATCTCGAGGGCGTTTCCGTCAATATTTTGGATTTTTGCGCTCTAGATGGCTCTTCAATATTTAAAGGCATCGGCTTAGCATTTGACTTTTGAATATTGCCACTTAGAAATGGAGTTCCTGTAATCTTTTGTTTTTCCAAATTTCGATAAATAAAGTAAGCAATTAGGCCAACAACTGAAAGCAAAATGAGAGCCAAAATCCATAAATTACTGAACAACCCACCGAATAAGCGCCGGAAAAATCCAGGGCGCTCGGGCAAAACCCGCACAAACTCACGGGCGGTGATCGCAACTTGATCCCCATTTTCATCTAATCCACGCAATACGACTTGGTAACTACCGGCCGGCACTTCTTGGAGCGATATGCTCACTTGTGGCCCGACAGCGGCTGAAAAATTCTGAGCCTGAACGCCAGTGTCTGTATTTTCAAGCCAACCCTCATATGCAACAATCCTATTTTCATTTTTGCGAACGATATTTAGTCGAAGGATTTTCTCCTCTTCGTTGACCGATTGTGATTCGATGAAAAACTGAATGGGGTCGATGATTGGAGAGTGTTTAATGCTGTGTACGATCAAAAAAGGCTCGTCATTTTGACTCATTAATCGATTCCCGTCTTTTAACTTAGCACTCACTCGAAATGTATAGGGCTGATCGATTTTCATTCCGTTAGTTGGCATTGTTAAGGTCATATACGAGGCGAGGTCAAAAAACATCAAGCTGTCAATTTGGGTTCCGGTTGACTCATCCCAAATTGAAGCGATTAACTCGGCCATTTCTTCCGGCTGAGAAAGGATCAGTTGTACTTCATATGTTTCGCTTTCAGGTACATAGCTCACCCCATCTAATCCAACAGAGATGCCTGCAATATCCTGCTTGACCCAAGTTTGACTGGCTGCAAAATTTGCAGATGCTGTTGCTAGTCCGTTACTGCGAGATTCTATATTTAAAGTAGCTGAACGATTTCCTTCTTCTGGAAAAACCAACGCTTCCGCTAAAAATTGATTGCGTAGCCCGTTCATGATGTACGCAAATGCCTTATCTAGTTGATTCACGGAATCAGAGACAGATAGCCCACCTGTACGTTGAGCGATTTCCTCTAATTCAGCAACGTTTACATTCCCATCAATACTCTCTAACCCAATTGTATTGATCGGCACCTTAGCCGAAGATTGAGCCAACTCGTATACCTGATCTAAAGTAAATGTGCTGCATGTATCACCTGCCCCTCGGGTGATTTCATCCTGCCCATCAGTGAATAAAATTACAGCTCGGCGAGATTCTGGTTGATTGGCTGTTTCGTTTTGTAATGACTGAACCGCCGCATACATAGAATCATAAAGACAAGTGCCAGATTCGCTGCTTTGAACAGATTGAATCGCATTAACTACCGCAATACGGTCATTTGTAAACCGAATTAAAGGTGAAACAATTTCGTTAAAGCCTATGACAGAAAATACAGCCTGTGGAGGGGCATTTTGAATGGCACTAATGGCTCCATTTTTCATCTGGTCCAAAGAGCTCGCCATACTACCACTCGTATCTAAAACAATGGTAATAAATATCGGAGTGTCTGGCTGAGAAACTTGAGGGATATAGCGGGTACCATCATCTAAAATAAGCGAGGCTGCGTCAATATCGTTCCCAGACAAAATAACCCCTTCATCATTGATTAGGTTAAAGAAGATGTTAAGCTTCATTCCTTCTTCTTTTGGCTCCGTCTCAATATAATTTATGACAACCTCAGGGCCGTTTTGGGCCTGAACTGTAAATGGCGCTAAGCACGCGAATAGAAATAGAAAAAAGAAACTTACAAGGCGATATTGATTGGATAAAATAGTATTGCTCATAGGCGACTACACAGGGTAAAACTTTGGGAGAATTGGCAAATTTCAAAGGATGAAATATTTGCCAATGGTTTTATAATTCGTAACTATTCATTATTGCTAATATTTATCCTAGATTTGTAAAGTGTGCAGGGATTTGTTGCCACTACATACAGATCCTTTTGTACACTTAAATTAATCGGCCGCAGGATCTAGGAAATTAGGAGATATTGAATAATTACTTCGATTCAATTATATCGAAATCATCGATGTGGGAAAGTTCAAATAGACCGATCGAGGTCCCCCAAGAAAAATACCCACTTAACCTTATCGCTTCCCTTTCGAATTGGAGTGTACAAATTTATTGAAGCAACGTTTTAGAGAGATAGAAACTAGGGAGTTTAGCCCCATTAAATCAAACTTAATAGCCAATAGCCTGCTATATCTTGTCATAAATAAGCTTTAGGCTAAAGAAACGCATTTAACCAGAATTTCAATATGAGGTTTCCTGCAATCCATAAGTAAACTATAATAATCGAGCTCTACTATAAAAGTTATTTAACAAACAGTTACAGCAGTCTATGGACCAACAAAGATTTATCGATCGGCCGCCTCGCATCCAACCAGAGTTACCACATAATAACGTCGGGATTCCTGCTCCACCAGGGGAAGAGAATGTGCAAAATCGACCAATTATTCAAATGCTCCTGCCCATGATTACCATCGTAGGGTATCTTTTGATATCTGTATTTGGGCGAGGTAGATCACTTATTTTCATGATTCCTATGGCTTTTTCCATGGTAGCCTCTGTTGGAATGGCCCTTTATACCCGATGGCAAGACAATCAGTCGAAAGATGACAAACAAGCTGCGTACGCGGAAAAGTTAGTCGAAATGCGCAAAGAGATGAGTGTCCAGCATGATATGCAGCGTCGCTTTTATCGACACAATTATCCTGATCCTCTGATAGCATTTCAATTAGCACGGGAAGCAAATCTCAGTTCAGCTGACCCGCACCTTTTTTCTGATATCGGACACCGGCTATGGGAGCGACGTACGTCTGACCCGGATTTTGGAGATATTCGTTTAGGGATGGGAATCCGACCCTCAACTTTTACCTATTCGGCCGATGACAAAGGTGATTTTAACGATCCCCAAATGCTTGACGCCCACAGATTAAGTGAAGATTCAAAATTTGTCGATGAAGTTCCAATCACCGTGTCGTTACGGAACCGAAATAATGATGAATCTACAGAAAACAAAGTGGATAATACTCGACATGCGATTGGCATCACGGGTACTCATTCACAAGCTATCTATGCTTTTGTTCAAGCCATTTTAGTCAATTACACAACGTTTCATTCCCCAACTGACACACGTTTAAAGGTCATTGGCATTGAATCAAACCGAAACCAATGGCGCTGGGCAACTTCTTTGCCTCACTGTGCAATCAGAAATGGGGCGGATATGCTTTTTGAAACTGAAGGTGATCGGGATGGTGAACCGGAAAAAAATCAGCTAAACGTCTATTTAAAAAATGTTCGCAAAGAGTTCGATGAACGGAAAATGCGAATGGCAGACCAGGAAAACAATCAAGACATGACACTGCCGTTGCAATTAATGGTCGTTGATCTGCTGAATGAGCCACCTGAAGGTTCGATTTTAAATGACATTGAAACAAATTCTACAATTTCATTGTTCCTAAATGAAGGCAAACAGTTAGGCGGCGCTATTTTTGTGCTGGTACCTGACATCAAAAAAGTACCCAGCAACTGTCAAGCGATTATTGAGGTTCAGGTCAGCGAGCTGGCGTTTGATGAGCCCGATCCGAGCAGCTCAAATTCAACCCGTGTTTCTTTTAAGTATGTGGAAGTCGGCGTGAACTCACCTCGGTATATCGGCCGCGCCGATCAAGTCTTGGATAGTGCAAAACTAACCGAATTCTCTCAGCAATTGGCCCCGCTACAGGTTCGTAAAAGCTATGGAGCAGATTTACCGGGTGCGGTTCGCATGATGGAAATGCTAAAGGTGAATACGATTGAGGAGCTGAAGGCTAAAACAGTTGAAAACTGGCAAAAAAGTGTCACTCCCGATTTGGGTGACTGGCTCAAGGTTACCCTTGGAGGAATGTCTGGGGGAGACTACCGTACGCTAAAATTTGCTGCAGATGCAGATGGTGTACATGGGTTGATTGCGGGAAGTACAGGTTCAGGGAAGTCAGAGTTATTAATGACGATGATTATCGGATTGGCTTTGAATTATGACCCCTCAATTATTAACTTTGTGCTTGTCGACTTTAAAGGTGGTGCCGCCTTTGAGCCGTTCCGCGATTTACCTCACTGTGTTGATATTGTGACCAATCTAGCTGGCTCGGGGGTAGAGCGAATGTTTGCGGCGATTACGGCCGAGCTTAATCGGCGTCAAGCCATTAATGTCGCAACTGACTCGAAGCATATTGTACATTATCGAAACCGTGCCTTACACGAACCGCCTTATGGCTCAGATGTCACAATTAAAGATAAAACTTATCAAACCGCCCCTTATCCACATCTATTTGTATTTATTGACGAATTCGCTGAAATGATTGCAGGGAATCCTGAATATAAAGCTCAGCTTGATAGCATCACCCGCTTAGGCCGTGCCTTAGGTGTCACACTAATTTTAGCGGCACAACGACCGACAGGCGTAACAGATCAGATGCGAGCAAATATCAAATTTAGAATTGCGCTCCGGGTTGAAACCCGTGAGGAAAGCTCTGAAGTTTTGCGTCGTCCTGATGCAGCCTATCTGCCTACAGGGATTCCTGGACGTGGATACTTGCAAATTGGGAATGAAAATATCGAGTTGATCCAAGTCGCATGGACCGGTGCAGATTACTCAGGAAAAAGGGTGGAAGAAGAGAAGAAAAAGATTATCTGGCATGATATTCCGGATCAAGCAACTGAAACCGTTTCATCAGATGAAGAACTCCCTAAAGTGTACGAAGTCATGGTTCAAATGATGAACGATTTATCAAAAGAGGTATCGTTGCCACAACGTAAGCCATGGCCAAACTTCTTGGGGACAAACATTAATTTAACTACACCGGTCGATGTTAGCTACTTTAATTCAGCCGAAATGCTGTGGCTGGATCCCGAAATGAATGGTCACATCAACCAGCCCAATTTTGGTCATGATAATGATGAGGAGAAAATGGCGCAGTCGGTCTATATGCCCCTAAATCCGGCGGTTGACCGCTGGCTGGCCAATGATCGGGGTTGGCACGGAATTGATTGGGAAACAATCGCAATGCGGCCGGCGATTGGATTGGTCGACAATCCATATAACTCTGAAAGTTTGCCCTTAACCATTGACTTTCGACGTGGGCACGCGATTGTGTTTGGAGCATCAGGGTGGGGGAAAACAACGTTTATCCGAACGGTTATCACATCCCTCAGCACGGTTCATTCTCCTTCTGAACTTCACATCTATTTGCTCGATTTTGGTGGCCGACAGCTCAATATTTTTAATGGGGTATTGCCACATTTAGGGGCGATCATTACGCCAGATGAAGATGATCGAGTCAAACGATTGATTAGGAAGTTAGACTCGATTCTAGAATCAAGGAAAAAACAGATTTCAGCCGCTGGAGCAGATAGCCTATATAGCTACAACACTCGATTCCCTAATCTTTCGCTCCCCGCAATATTAGTGGCTATCGACAATTTTTCTGAGCTTCGCGAGAGTTTCGAGGATATTATTCCAATGCTTATTTCAATCGTCCGAGAGTCTCGAGCATATGGAATCCATTTCTTAATCAGCGCAGATTTACCTAACGCTACAGGAGGTAAACTTTTTAATCTTTTAACTGAACGCTTTACCCTCAAACTTTCTGATGAAATGGAATATTCAACAATTGCGGGCCGTGGCGCAACGCCCATAGGCGACATCGCGGGTCGTGGGCTAACATCAATTAACCGAATGCCTCTCGCCTTTCAGGTGGCACTCCCGGTTCCACCGCTTGATACAGATTTAGATGTTGATGATGGCAATAACTTAAGAAACTTGCTGGAGCTCATGCAAGAAGAAGCCAAGACATTACCCAGCGAAACGCTACCTCATCAGATCAACTCAATGCCCGACCAAGTGATGCTTGGTAAATTGCTAGTTGATGCAACAACACAATTTCAAACCCAATCTGACATTGTAATACCGTTGGGAGTCGATGATATAAGTCTTGCGCCTTGGTTCCTCAATATGCGGCGACAAGGCCCCCACGCTTTTGTTGTAGGGCCACCCAATTCTGGCAAAACGACTTTTTTGCGTACTCTCATTCTATCGCTTGCTTCGCACTATCAACCTGAAGAGGTTGCAATTGTCTTGGTTGACCTACAACAGCGGCTATTCAAATATGGCGGGAACCATGAACTATCCCAATTGCCACACGTACGGCTCTGCCTATTTGATGAAGATGAGGTGGAAAGCTTCGGAAATGCGCTAATCGCGGGAACAGACCTATTAGGGAAACCTGAAAAGCCCAAGTCGATTTTTGTCATCGTTGATAATTATGATGCATTTGAAGAAGCCTTAAAACGAGAACGAGGATTATCAGAAAATATCGGCCGGCTGGCTCGTCGAAAAGGGACCGATGGGTTTCATTTAATTTTATCGGGATCATCTGACATGCTGCGAGGCAGCGACGATATTCGACGTCAAGTTAAATCCCCCAGATTCGGCATCGCAATACAATCGGCTGATGCGGTACAAGATTTAAACGGTCGTGTCCCACGGGCTCTTGCAACCGCAGAACTGCCGATTGGTCGCGGTTTTGTGATTAAATCAGGCCGTACCCAAATGGTACAGTTTGCATCCCCTTATACCGGTGATGATAGTGAAGAAGTTCAGCTAGATAATTGGATGGAACGTCTTTTAGAAAAACACCCTAAACCAACTCGCTCTTGGTTAGAGTTAGTGGAAAATGATACGACTGATTCTAAAAAAGAAACAGGTCAGGGTCACCAAGCAAATGGCAACCAAAGAGCCCAATCACAACTTGTTACGAACGAGAAACAAAAGACAAAAGCCAGTCGCAGACCAGCTAGGGTCAAAAGACAACCAAAAGTAGAGGCTGTTCCAGAAGGTGTTGATTTAGATAAATTGAAGCGTGAGCTGCAAATTATGGGTGGATGGTCTGATGATATGGTAAATGCGCTGCCCCCCTCCGATGTTATTAATACGGCGAAGGCCTTGGGGTTAATAAAAGAAGAAGCGAATCAATGAGATCACCCACATTCGATAAAACTTTAGATATTAAAAATGCCTAACGGATAACAACCTATGAGCGATTACATTAAATTGAAACTGGATGTATTTGATGAACCCACACAAAATATCTCTGCGTTAAGAAACCTAACAGTTGATGAATTTAAGGGTGAGATATTGCGGAAATTCCAAGATCTAAATCAGTCCGACAAGGGTTTTTATGGTCTTTTTCTAGTAGGTAGCCATCGACCGCTAGATTCTAAAAGATCATTGCTTGAGCTCAACATTCAAAATGGGGACCGATTAACATTTGGCTGGCTGAATGGGGCTTCTTCAAAACGGAATGGGGGGAAGATTTTATTGCCGGTTGAATGCAAAGGAAAAATCGTTGTTTATGAAAATCGATCAGTTTCGGCTATTGCATGGCAGCCGTTCATCATTGGCCGCAAAACGGCCGAAGGTAAAAATAACGCCCTAATTGGAGTGGATTGCAAAGGTTTAACCAATGACCGCCGCGTTTCAAGAAACCATGCTCAAATCTTGTTTGTTGACGGTCAGTATTATCTTGAGAGTCTTGAAGAAAAAAATCCGACTTATTTAAATGGCGACAAGATCGCTGTTCATCAAAAAGTACTTCTAAATCATGAAGATGTCATTGAAATAAGCACAGGGAAAGTTCGTCTGAAATTTTTAGATTAATGAGATGCAGCTATCCGTTTCAATCAAACACTTACACAAAACATCAATGTTGGATAAAACAATTTAATCTAAAGCATTTAAAGAATTTGAACCATTTGATAGCTGCGGTTTCTTGATAAATTAGCTACCAGACAAAAAAAGTGCGGTTGTTAGCAGCAAGACAATAAAGAAAACTACCAAAACTACAATACCAATAGTGTTCCAATTTATTTTTCTGGGGGGAACCTCCGGTGGCATTGAGGGAAAAATGTCTAACAGTTCTTTGCCCATTGTTTCAAAATCTGGGAACCTGCTTTTTGCACTTTTAGACATTGCACGATGTACAACATCTAAGGCTTCTTTTTTTAGATCAGGCCGATTAATAGGAGCGATTAGGTTTGAACGAATCGCATCCAAAATATCTTGATCTCGGCGCATGCGGAATTCATGGGCCGGCCGGCCGGCCAAAAGCTCATAAAAAATCAAACCAACACCATAAATATCTGCCTGAAGAGATGGTTGACGCGGGTAATCTAGAAGTTCAGGAGCAATGTATGCAGGAGGCACATAGTGACTGTTCCACATTTCATCAAAATCTTTAACCTCCGTCACAGAGCCTAAATCCATTAGAACTGGGCGGATAATTTTTTCAGCATCATATCGCACTAAAAGACTTTCAGGACATAATCCCAAGTGGAGGACACCTTGATCGTGTAATAAGGCCATCACATCGACCAAGCTCATTACCAACCATGCGGCATGTTGATACCAAGGCTGTGGATTCTTGAGCAGCATTTCACGCAATATATCACCATCGACATGTTCAAAAACGGCATAGCTTAGCGGCCGACGTTGATAAACAGTCCGCCCATAAGGGAATTCTTCAACCGTTGATTGCACATGAGCCGAGAGAAGCTTTAGCAACATCGGGTGATAAATATCTTGAGTTTGAAGATGCTTCAAAAATCTTGCTTCTCTTATCAACCGCTCTTCAAAGCCTTGATGTGCAATTTTCAGTAATATTTTTTCGTCATCCTGTCGGGTCGCTTCATAAATGGCAGAAGTCCTTAAAACAGCAACACACTTTGAGATATGCATGTCCCCTACAGACTCACCATAGTCAAGAATATATGGCAGGTTATCGATTGTGCAATAGCTTTCTTGGCACCATAGATCCCCAGCCATAGACTTTCTTTCACAGTAGATACAGTATTGTTTCATCGGTTCGCGTTAGGCAAAATAATAGTAACATCGTTTGTACCCTAAATTAGACCTTTGTCAACTAATTTTGAATGAAAAATTAGCAGTAAGAAACAATCTCAATGACTCAAGCAAACTCAGTTTTGTCTTTCCATCCATTTGCTGGACAATAGCTGAATGTCTATCAACCAAACCCATCTTGAACAAGCCCTACATTTGCCCGATTTTGACCCAACCCCCGTTCGACTACCTATGGTCCCAGCCGATCGCTCCCTCGCCCCCCCACCTAAAGAGCATCGGGTAGGTGCCGTACTGGCTTTGTTTTATCCGATCAACGGCTCAGTCAACACCATCCTACTAGAACGCCCGCGAAACATGCGTAATCACCCTGGGCAAATCGCCTTCCCGGGCGGCCGCCAAGATGAAGGTGAAACGCTTGAACAGACAGCGGTCCGCGAAACTTGGGAAGAAATCGGTGTCGGCTCAGAGAAGATAACCATTGTCGGCCGAATTGATCCGCTTTACATCCCCCCTTCTAAATTCTATGTCCATTGCTTTGCCGGATGGACGGCTGAACGGCCGGAATATACGCCCAGCGAAGCAGAGGTCGCTCAGATTCTGGAGATTGACTATGCGCACTTTCTAGGAGAAGAAAATCGCGGCCGAGAACCGATCGACGTCGGAGTTGGCGTCTTCTCCGTCCCCTTCTTTACCTATAAAGAGCATAAAATTTGGGGGGCGACCAGCACCATGTTGGCGGAACTCGCCCACCGCATTCACCTAATCGTCGGTTAAAACCGGCCGAAACTAAAAACCCGATACCACTTATCCTACTAAATCTACCGGTTAGCCTATTTCCGTATCCTAAATTCCCTCAATTTAATACCGTTTGCCTATCTATTGATTCGTAGGAGATAGTGATGCAAACAAACAGACGGTCATTTTTTCAACAGTTGGTTCAACCAGGAAGGCAAGTACAAGCCCCTGTTCAAATTGAGCCAAACCGGTTTTCACAAAATGTAGACCCGATACAACATTTACTCAAGCGGGCCACATTTGGGGTCACCCCTAAGCTGTTGGCCCATGCACAAGCGATCGGGGCTGAAGCCTGGATCGATGAACAGCTAAACCCAGATCAATTAAATGATGAGCTTCTAGAGCGCGAAATGATGATTCAGCCGATGTGGTCAATGACCCGTCGTGAGTTGTATGACACCTATTATGATTATGATGTGGCGGTTGGCATGCGGAAGGGGATTTTTACACAAGCGATTTACAGCGAAAAACAGTTGTTAGAACGTGTCATCGATTTTTGGCGCGATCACTTTAATATTTCAGATGAGTCAGATTATCCGATCGAACTCATGATGTTTGAACAGAACGTTCTTCGTCAACACGCATTCGGCTCTTTTCGAGACTTATTGATCGCCACAGCCAAAAGCCCCTCGATGCTCGTCTATCTCGACAATTATGTTAGCTACAAAGAAGCACCAAATGAAAATTATGCTCGGGAGCTGCTAGAGCTACACACGCTGGGGGTTGACGGGGATTATACGGAAGAAGACATTCGCGAAGTGGCTCGCGCGTTAACCGGTTGGACCATTCACACAGGAACCGACGATGGCTTCTTCTTTGACGCAGAAATGCATGACAGAGAGGCTAAAAAAATCTTTGGCAAAAATTTCCCGGCCGGGCGCGGTATTTCAGACGGTCTTCACCTTCTGAGTTTACTGGCGATGCATCCTGACACGGCCCGTTTTATTGTCACCAAACTTTGCCGCCGTTTCGTGTCAGACCAGCCCCCTCAGTCACTGATTGAAAGCGGCGTTCGGGTCTGGGTAAACAGCGACGGGGATATCAAAACAGTCCTAAAACACATTTTACTCTCGGCCGAATTTAAACAGTCAACGGGGCAGAAATACATGCGGCCGTTTGAATACATCGTTGCGATGTTCCGAGCCACCAACAATAGCTACACCAGCTGGTGGACGATTGAAGAAATGCTTATTCAGCTGGGCCAATATCCGCATGGATGGCATCCCCCTAATGGATACCCAGACGTTGCCGGTGCTTGGATCAACAGCGGAGGCTTGCTGAACCGCTGGAACAGCGCAATGTTTTTAACCCATGGCGCTTTCGAAAACTCAGAAGATGGATGGGGCATTGTCAGCCGTTTGGCAGAACATATCGATTCCCCGCAAACGGCCGCAGACTTGGTTGACCAGATCGCAACCCGATTATGGGGGGCACCGCTCTTAAACGGACCGGCAAAAGATCAATTTATCGACTATGTGTCTGATGGAGAAGGAGCAGATGCACCGATGACCAGGCATTTGTTAAGCAGAAAGCTAGCAAGCACCTTTGGGCTGATGATGGCATCCCCCTATTTTCAATGGCGGTAAAAGAGAGACGAGATATTAGATGTTAGCTGATTGCATTGGAAACTAACCACTAGTATCTAACATCTAACCACTTAAAACATGATGAATTTAAACAGACGCGAATTTTTACAATCGGCCGGGGCAACCGGCGTGCTGGGTGCTAGCAGCGCTCTTTTTCCAGGTTGGATGCCCCGCATGGCATTCCGCGACCAACTCAACGTCTCTGGCAACCACGACACCTTGGTTTGCATCTTTCTCCGCGGTGGTATGGATGGGTTGAGCGCCGTTGTCCCTTATAGCGAAGGGGAATATTACTACGACAATCGGCCGACAACGGCCGTCGCAGAACCTGGAAGCGGTGTGGGCAGCGCAATCGACATCGATGGTCAATTTGGATTCCATCCAGAACTTGCTGCCCTGAAAGATATTTACGATGAAGGCGATTTAGCCATCGTCCACGCGACCGGGCTCACCAACAATACCCGATCCCATTTTGATGCGATGCAGTTTATGGAGGTGGGTAGCCCAACGGACAAAACGATCGGCACCGGCTGGATCGGCCGCCATTTGCAAGCCACGGCCGAGCGCAACAACTCCCCGTTTCGGGCGATTGGATTAGGCCTCATGGCACCTGCCTCTTTAAGGGGTCCCATTTCCCCACTAGCGATTCGATCGATTGCTGACTTTCACTTTAAAGGGCGTAACGATGAGCTGCGTCGCTTACAACGTTCGCTGCAAATGTTATACACGACCGATGCCCCGGCTGACCCGTTGGGTAGCCAAGCAAAACTGGTGTTCGACACATTGGAAACGGTCAAACAGCTTAACCCAGAGCGATATGACGTGCAGCATGGAGCTGAATACTATGAAGAAGAGTTCCATACCGGGCTAAAACAGATCGCACAAATTATTAAAGCGGACGTCGGGCTTGAAGTGGCTTGCTTAGATTTGGGCGGCTGGGACACCCATGAAGCCCAAGGGACGCTAGACGGGGAGTTTAATGGCCTCATGAATGTCCTGGGCCGAGGTTTACAGGCGTTTTACACCGACATGCAAGACCGGATGGGGAATGTGACGGTGGTCGTCATGAGTGAATTCGGCCGAACATTGGTTGAAAATGGAAGCGGCGGCACCGATCACGGCCACGGCAATGTGATGTTTTTGATGGGTGGCGGGGTACAAGGCGGCCGTGTGGTTACAGACTGGCCCGGCTTGGCACCAGACGGGCTAGATGAAGAAGGCGATTTGGCGATCACCATCGATTATCGTGATGTGTTGGCCGATGTCTTAACCGGCCGGATGGACAGCCATGCACTTGATCAAATATTCCCCGGCCACGTGGCCACACAGCTGGGGTTGGTGAATCAGATCTAACAGCGAGTAGCTGACAGGTAAAAAAATCATGTACAAAAAGCAATTAACCTTAATCACAATTATTTATATCGCGGTTTTACTGATGTTCACCGCTTGTACCGTTGTCGAAGACGACCGAGCCACGGAAGTTGATGCGGTGATTCCAATTGCCAAAGCAGACGAACAACTATCTAGTAAAATCGACACCCCACAACAACCGGCAGATCCTGAGCCTGAACCGGCAAATATGTCGGCCGATGAAAATGCGGCCGGAAATAGCATGTCGAGTGGGAATAGTATGAGCGGCGGCAATATGATGGGGGGCCGAGTAGAAGAAGTGCCGTCTATTACAGAACTACCCGATGATGATATTGACACCAATCAAGAACGAGACGCCCTTGAATTGTTGGTAAAAGAAACCTCTATCGCTCGGCTTTTAGCCAAAACGCCTGACTGGCACGTTGAAATGTGGACCAATGACGAAGAGCAAACGATGGAAATCGACCTGTTCAATGCAGATTGGGGATGGATCGCGTGGGGCAGCGTGGCCCTCACAAGCAACGGCCGGCCTGAATCTGTAGTTGAAGTTTATGCCCCGAAACAGCTTACGGCTGCAGAAGAGCAAAGCCAGCGAGCTGCGGCCGAAGCATTGGTCTTGGCAGATGGAGCGGTCTTAGAAATTCTGGGCGACCCCAATGCTTGGGAAATGTATTCGTGGTACGACGAATGGGAAGGCGCTTGGGACGTCAACTTTAATAAAGGGTTAGATGAGATCGGTGTCCGGGTAGACAACTATGATGGGGAATTCATGGTTGGGGAAATCAGCAACTTAGCCCTGCTCGATGAAGAGCAACAGATTTCTGACAATCAAAATAAAGCGATTGAACTAGCATGGCAGGCAGAAGGGATCGATGAAGCGTTATTTGGTGGGGATGAGGACGAGGAGTGGCAAACGTTTGTTACTCATTTAGGGGGCAGCGAGTATGGTGTTAGCTTTGCATCGGCCGATAAAGAGCTGTTTTTCGCAGCTGTTGATATTGCGGCCGGGCAAGTTCTAGATTAGCCCCATTGCTTCGTCAAACTTCTTTTGAATGATAGTTGATCACGGGAATCAAATACGCCACGACCTAGGTAGGGGTGAAAGGGGGCGGTAAAACCTCGTCAAATCGGCAAAATTGGATTCCGCCCCCTTACATCCTTTCAAACCGACAATATTTCTTTGACAAAACACGAGTTGACAACCGCTTATTTTGATGGATAGTAGCGGGCAATCGGTTTTCAGCCGATTGCCCCTTATGTCGAATCGTAAACTCTTTACCTTTTTAGGCTCTATTTTATTTTCAATCCCCGTTTTAATGCTCCTCTTTATTTTCGTTTGGTTTCAAACTCAGTTTGTCCAGTTAGAAGATTGGGACGATACGTTCCTGCTTTCACAAAGCTGGCAAATCGGCGAAGGGCTGAATGGGTGTCGATTGGATATCACGCAAAAGAAAAGACTCTCCTCTTTTGCAGAATCGAACTACATTTGGGACCGTGTGCCAAACGCATGGCAAAAAGGGATCGATGCAAATCAAGTCACTCAGCCCAAAAGGGTCCCCGACAAAGTCTATGCGGGGTTCATCACCAATACAGAGCGGGTGTTTGTCAATGATAGAGATCCCGGCCGAGAGACGATTGTTCTCACCAAAAACAGCCTCAACTTTTTAATCCACCCAACCTTGTGCAAACTCTTCAAGTAATCGCGCCTTTGATTAGATGAACCCTCAACTTGCATAAGCCCCCATTTAGAAAAACATAATCCCTATTGCAAATTGGTTTACGCAGCCGGTATCTTTTTTCGTGTACGTTCGTTATCCCCTGTAGAAGTAATTATCGAGAATTTTTGGTCGCATAACATTTATGGAATTAGATGAAACAAAATTAATCGAACAGGCACAATCGGGAGATCCGGACGCGTTTGAGCAGCTTTATGAGCTGTATCATCAGCCGGTTTTCTCGTATGTCTTTTATCGGGTGGGTAACCAGCAGCTGGCCGAGGATTTAACCGGCGATGTTTTTGTGCGAATGGTCTCAAAGATCAACACGTTCACACCAGGACAGCGCCCTTTCTTGGCTTGGTTATACACCGTTGCAGGTAACTTAGTGCGAGATCATATGCGTCGTGAAAAACGGCTCACATGGCTTCCACTTAATGAACGAGAAACAGATGGTGAGGATGGGTTGATGAGTAAAATCGGCCGGAAAATAAAACAGGAACAGCTGGTAGCCGCACTTGCGGAACTAACCGACGAGCAGAGGCAGGTCATTGTCCTGCGCTTTATCGAAGGTGAACCGTCTCAGGCGGTGGCCAAGAAGTTAGGGAAAACGCTTACAGGAATAAAAGCATTACAACGGCGGGCGATTAATGCCTTACGTCGCCAATTAGAGCAGGAAGGTGCATATGCTTAACAACCGATCTGAAACACAACATTCAGAAGAATTTGACCAAGTCTTAGACAGTTGCCTCACCATGTTACAAGCGGGCGATTCCCTTGAAACATGTCTTAGCCGCTATCCAGCTTGGGCAGATGCACTAGCACCGATCTTAGAATTTTCGGCCGAAGTTTTAACCGTACCTACCCCACGGGCATCTTCTTCAGCCGTATCAACCAACCGATCTAAGATGATGGCAGCGGTAGAGGCCCAAAGTAGCCAAGACACAGAATTGTTAACTTTTTTACAACCGGTATCTTTTCCAAATTTGGGTCGTTATGCCGGTCAGTTGAAACAATTCTTAGTTGGCACGGAGGTAACACCCGCCATGAAATTTACACGATCTTTGGCCATGATGGCCGCCCTTATTTTTAGTTTTGCGTTTACGCTAAACGCATCAGCTGACAGCTTGCCCGGTGACATGTTGTACCAAGTCAAGCGGTTATCAGAAGAGACACAAGAGTTCCTAGCCCCGCCAGCCCGGGCAGAAGAAATTCGGGAACAGCAAACCTTAAATCGCCTAAGTGAACTTGAAGCGATTAAGAACCAGAACCGAACCGGAACGCTGGAAATCGATGGAAACGTCAATCTAATTGATGACAAAACCATTCTGATTGATGGATACCAAATCACAATTGATGAAACAGCAGGCGTCCAAGTAACCGGCGGCGGAAGTGAAGGCAGTTCTGTTAAGCTCGAAGTGGTTGATGGCAAGATCATCTTGCTCGAAATTGATGGCAACGATTACACCGACGTCGTCGATGGGCATTCCCCAGCAGGTGAAACACCTACGGCCGAGCCGACAACGACGGCCGAACCGACCGAAACACCTGAGCCGCCAGAAAGCGAACAACCAGGTAATTACCCGTATCCAAATCCAGAAACACCGGAACCGGAAACAGGTGAAGAGGATGAGCAGATCGAAGCTTGTTTGGCGCTAGAAGACGAAACAGCGATTGATACATGTTTAGATGAGCTATTCGATGAAATCTATCCGATCGACGAAGAAATTGAAGCTTGTTTAGCCTTAGAAGATGAAGAAGCGATTGAAGATTGCTTAGATGATTTATACGAGGTCGAATATCCAGAAGGCGAAGAAACCCCAGAGCCAGATGATGTGGTAGACCCGATCGACTTGATCGACGAAGAAGAACTTGATGCATGCCTTGAGCTAGAAGATGATGCTGAGTTCGAAGCTTGTATCGATGATCTGATCGATGAAGTCATGCCAGAAGATGGTGACACCGAGCAACCAGAAATGCCGGATGATTGGAGTGAAGAAGAGGTCGAAGAACTAATCGACTGTTTGGAAACCACCCCGATCGAAGACATCGCATCTTGTTTTGAAGATGGCAGCCAGGACGAGGATCCGACTGTTGAGTTCCCAGAACTGCCAGACCCAACCGCTTATCCTGAACCAACCGATGAAGCCCCAGAATGGGATGATGAAGACGA
>JAHDEB010000003.1:82824-84948 GCA_020629055.1 Chloroflexota bacterium | reverse complement strand
ATGCCCAGATGATCGGGAAACATGGCGCGTACACGTCTATATTCACTCATGGGATTTTCCTCTTTTAGAAAGGTAAGGTTTTAAAATCTAAAAGTAGTTCGATATCGAACTACTTTGGTTATACTTAAGAAATGGCGAACTGTCAACTACAGTTTTTAGTTATCAGTTCGCTCCGCTTCAGTTTTCAGTCATATTCGCCCCAATGTCATTGGTAGCCGATCACCGAGCATTTAAAATAGGAGAGCACTGACTGACAAATAACTACTTTTTGTGCAAGAGCAACTTGCGCAGCAAAAACGCGAGTGTTTCCGCTTCGTCCTTAGATAACCCGTCGACAAATGATTTTTCACCTGCATTAAATTTCGGGAAGACTTCTTCAATCAGAGCCCGGCCGTCTGCCGTAAGCTCAACTTTGACCGAGCGGCCGTCTCCGTCTTTGCCCATATGGACCCGATTAACCCACCCTTTTTTCTCTAGTCCGTTGACCGTGCTAGAGATCGTTGAACGGGCGACAGATTGAGATTCAGCGATAGCCGACATACCCAATGGCCCCCAAATCCAAACGATAAAAAGGGTAGAAAAACTGCTAAATGTCAGATTGTAGTCTCGCAATATTTGCTGTTCCATCTCGTTGCGGAACGCCTGGCTGGCACGCCAAAGGTTCGACATGACGGCAAGCGCCAATGCATCAATCGGCAGGCCAGAGACCCGCTCCATAATGTCATGTTCTTCGTTGATTAATGATTCAGATACGCGCATGGTTTGTAGTTGTCGGTTGTCAAAACGCTTTCAGCTGTCAGTTTCGAGTTGTCTAAAGAAGGTTGCGACTAAAAACCCGACAGCTGAAAACTTTATACCCCAAAAATGATTCGATGTCGAACTAAAAACAACAGCTGAAAAAGTGGGGGGAACATTTGAGAGCCGCATGCCGTTTAAACCTATGTGGGTGCAAAAACTGTCCGCCTAAATCCAAATTCAAGATCATTCCTCAAAATGATTGTTGAAATCACCATCCAAGAGGTACAAGATGAAAACTTTTCGAAAGCTGTCAATCCTGGTAAGCGGTATTCTTTTAGTTTTAGCGATGGGGGCATGTGACCAAATGGCTGAGCCTACTAACTCTCAATTAACGACGGCCGAGTCTGTGCTAGAACCCAATGCACAAAGCGCAACCGGGGTAGATTTAGAAGGCACAGTTTGGGATTTAATTTCGATTGCGGGGATAAATGCAAGTGGGAATGGCGTCTTCATTGAATTTTCAGAAGGGAGGGTAAGCGGATCTGATGGGTGCAATGAGTTTAGCACTAGCTTTTGGCTTGAGGATGGAACGATAATCCTTGGCAACACCTTCACATCAACCTTAGTACTTTGCCAAAGTTCTTTTTCAAACTTATCCAGTCAGTTCCAAGATATGCTTAGAGAAAAGGGGGCGATATTTTCACAAAATGGGAAGCTCATTATTCAAACTGACCAAGGCGATTTGGTATTTGAAGCACCACAATCTGCCACTCTTGCAAATTCAAAATGGGTTCTCAATTTCATTCGCAACCAACAAGGCCTCGTTAGCACAGAGATCAATCAAAACATCCTATTTAGCATCGTTAATGATAAGGTGAGTGGAGACGGCGGCTGTAACATCTTTGGTGGAAACGTAAAAATTGACGGAGCAAAAGTTCATTTTAGCGAGATATTTGCAATGGAGAACTCTTGTGATAACGATCAGGTTAATGAGCGTGAGGCTGAGTTTTTTGCAGTTTTAGAAAACACTGCGAGCTACGAAATTATGCGCCAATCCCTCACCCTCTTCGATGAAAGAGATGAAATAATCGCTACTTTTAGCACGACTGATATTTCATCAGAAGCAATAACGCTGTTTGTGGGGCCGCAGCAGGTAGACTGTGAAGGTGTAATGCCGCAAAAATGCTTTTTAATCAGGAAGAGTCCCAACGATGATTACACTTATTTATATGATTCGATTATTGGATTTGAATGGGAAGCGGGTTACGAGTATGAACTGCTGGTGAAGGTTTCAGAAGTTGATAGTCCCCCAGCCGATGGGTCGTCACTGCTGTATGAATTAATTGAAATCGTCAAAAAGACACCGGTTAAAAAACAGGTTTAAAA
>JAHDEB010000003.1:80951-82724 GCA_020629055.1 Chloroflexota bacterium | reverse complement strand
TGTATGAATTAATTGAAATCGTCAAAAAGACACCGGTTAAAAAACAGGTTTAAAAGAAACATTTTTTACTTTGCTGTAGGCCGGTCCTGAGACTAACTTTATTGTATGTCTCAGGACCGGCTTTTTTTGTCTATTGCGTAACCACAAATACGGGCTAGAATTTTACTAAACTACCCAGTAAAGTTTTTGAGGATTGGTTATGTGCCTAAAAAAAATAAAAGGAACGTGGACCGTCTATGCAAAACGATTTTTGCCCGTGCTATTTTTGTTGTTTGTCGCCTGCGCAGGCAGCACGCCTCAATCAGAGCCACCACCAGAAGCCCCTGAGGGGCCGGTGACGATTCGATTTGGCACTGTTTCAGAAAGTTTCCTGAAAGAAATTCAAGAACTTGCAATCCAATATGAAAGCGATCATCCAGATGTCACCATTGAGATGTACCCTCACTTTTCCCAAGAAGAAGTGGTTTCGGTTGAAACTTTGCGGCAGGAGACAGACTGTTTTGAACGATTTGGCGTGATCCGGCCGGGGCATGAACTTAGTTCGGTCATGGCTTTACAGCCTTTTCTTGATCGGGATGCAGAGCTGTCAGAGGATAGTTTTTTTGACGCTGCGCTCGACGTATATCAGGTTGATGGGGCATTAGTTGGCCTGCCAGCGGCCATTGAGCCAAAGCTTTTGGCGTATGACAAACGGCTTTTCGACCAAGCTGGACTTGATTATCCCCAGCAGGGTTGGACCCTTGATGAATTCCGCAATGCGGCCGTTGGTCTACCAACCCAATCGGCTGATGGGCAAAGCGTTTACGGATTTGTGCCTGACCTGACTCAGACAGGGATGCTGATTGATTTTATGCTTTTAAATGGGGTGGAGATTTTTGCTTATCAGGATTCTCCAGCTCAGGCGAGATTTAATCATCCAGATGTCATTGAGGCGTTTGAATGGTACATTGATTTGATACGTCAGCCCGGTGTCGGCCCCAATTTTGTTGGAGAGTTGTCACTTGATCATAGTGAGCAATTTGATCAACGGCACGAACTGACCCTTACCGGCCGCGCGGGCATGTGGACCTTGGGGCGCGATCCGTTTTATGTATTTGGTTCCCCTAAAATGGCCCATGTTGGGGCGGTGCCGTTTCCCAAAGGAATAAACGGCAAAGAGCTCATTGAACGGACACGGGGATATCATATTTCGGCCGAAACCGATGTCGCTCAGCCCTGTTGGGAGTGGATCAAGTTTCTGACCGCGAACGAAACGCTCACAGAATTTTTGATTCCCGCGCGTATCGATGCGGCCGAAGCTGAGTTGGTCAAATTCTCAGATGGGCCAGAGTTAGCCAAAGCGAGGCTAGAGGTGGTCAGAAATATGGAGAGCGGTGTGGGCAAACCGTATGACTTTTTTGGGGATTGGCTCTATGTCTCTATCGGATTTCTCGATATTGCGTTGGTCGATGTCATGAGTAACGGGGTCCCGGCCGAGGAGGCGTTGCAAACGGCTCAACAAGAGTTTTCTGACTACCGGTCGTGCATCATCGAGAATGACTTGCTCGAGAGCACCGATCCTATTCAGATCTTTGAAAATTGTATTCCTAACCCAGATCACCCCTTTCTGTTTTGGGAACCGGCTGTATTAAGAGCGCCGAGAGAATAGGTTTTATCAGCAACCAGATTTAGCTCAAGAAGGGATAGAGATAGAAGATAGTGATGGGGAAATCGCTCATGTAAGTTGACCCGCTATTCGCAAGATATTTTGTTTTGAACCTCCCTATCCCTATC
>JAHDEB010000003.1:46701-80851 GCA_020629055.1 Chloroflexota bacterium | reverse complement strand
GCTATTCGCAAGATATTTTGTTTTGAACCTCCCTATCCCTATCGCTCTTCCCTATCAAGGATTTTATGTTACGAGAAAAAATAGAAGGAAAGTGGATCGCTTCTTTTAGGCGGTTTTTAACCCTAAACGGAGTCAAAAAAGGCTCACAAATCGCTATTGTGGCGGAATCGCAATCTAGGCCGGTGCTGCTTGAACTAGCAGAAATCGCCTGTTACGACTTGGGGGCCGACTATTTTACGATTGTCCTCCCCACCCCAGAGCAAACGGCTCCGGTCCCTGTGCGGTCGACCGGATCGAGCGACGCCATCCAGCATAAACGGCCGGTGATCGAAGCGCTTAAAAACGTTGAAGCGATCGTTGATGTGACAGTTGAGGGGCTGATTCACGCCCCCGAAATGCCGGAGATTCACGAAACGGGAACCCGCTTAATCGTGATTTGCAACGAACATCCTGAAATTTTGGAACGAACGGAACCGTATGCGGAGCTAGGGCCGAAAGTTGATCTGGGTATCCAGATGTTAAAAGATGCGAGCTGGATGAAGGTCACGAGCAAAGCGGGGACCGATTTGATGATCGATGTGCGGGACGCACCGTGTGGTGGCACTCCTGGCTTTTCGACAGAACCGGCCGCAGTTGCACACTGGCCGGGCGGCTTATGCTTGTGCTTCCCAAAAGCGGGGGCGGTCAACGGCAAAATCGTGATGGATGTGGGGGATATGAACCTAACGTTCAAAAAGTATATGCAAGACCCGATCACCCTGATCATCGAAAATGACTTTGTCACCAACATCGAGGGGGACAACTTGGATGCGGAGCTATTTAGAAGTTATTTGGCCGCTTGGGACGACCCGATCGCTTATGGCTTTTCACACGTCGGTTGGGGAATGAACCCCAAGGCCCGTTGGGATTCGATGGCCCTTTATGACAAAAAAGATGTGCAAGCGACCGAGTTCCGCGCATTTGCAGGAAATTTTTTATTTTCAACCGGATCAAACCAAGAGGCCGGCCGATTTACCCTCGGCCACTTTGATCTTCCCCTACGCAACTGTACCATTGAATTGGATGGGGTAGTGGTGGTGAAAGATGGTGTGTTACAAGGGGATTTGAAGTAAACTGCCACTGAATACCGATCAATGGAGAAGGAAAATGACAGAAGAAAGCAGATCGATCCCAATTGCCACCGGTGTAATTAATGGGGGTGTTTCAGACGCAGAGGCTGGGTTTGACATTCAGCCCGATTTTGAGGGGTTTCATCAAAAAAATGACGTCTTTCGCAGGTCTTGGTGGGATGAATCGATTAAAACAGGAAAGCACGCACTATTTTATGAAACCTATCGGGAGCCGTTAAAAACATTTCGGAAAGCGGATGGCTTTACCCAAAGGGATTATGCATTCCGTAATGCGGCATGGCACGTCAGCAATGTCATGAGCGATATACAGACGAATGAGGATCGATGGGAAGGGTTTACGGATCCATATTCGCTATACCAAGGTATTGCTGCGCAAAAACAAGAGCCTGAAAGCCCGGCAGCGGGTGCGGCCGAAATCAAGACGGTCTCTAAGGCATTTGGTGCCGATCTCGTTGGCATCGCTGCGTTAGATCCGCGCTGGATCTACAAATCAAAATTTAGTGACAAAAGCCTAACCGAGCGTACCAATGAAATACCTGAGGGGATGACGTCTGTCATTGTCACCGCCCAAGCGATGGACTATGACTTGATCCGCACTGTTCCGTCTGCATTAAGCGGGGCCGCTACCGGGCTGGGCTACTCGTATGACGCGATGGTCGTGCTGTCGATCGCCCAATACATTCGCAATTTAGGCTATAACGCGGTTGCCAGCCTCAACGACACCGCATTGGCGATACCGATGGCGGTTCAGGCTGGCTTAGGCGAATATGGCAAAAACGGGCTGCTGATTACAGAAGAGTTTGGTCCTAGGCTCCGTTTAGGCAAGATATTTACCGATATGCCGCTGGCTCACGATCGGCCGAAGCAGTTTGGGGTTAAAGAGTTTTGTAACCAGTGCAACCAGTGTGTGAAAGGATGCCCGGCAAAAGCGATCCGAGGCGGGGAACCATCGGCCGAACGTTTCAATATGTCGAACATCAAAGGGATTGTGAAATGGAGCGTTGATGGGGTGAAATGCTTTAACTATTGGGCGGCCCAAAACAGCGACTGTTCGATCTGTATTCGCACCTGCCCCTATAACAAAGATTATTCGAAATGGTACCATCGCATCGGCGTTAAATTAGCAGGCACTCGCTTACGCGGTTTGATGTTGTGGCTTGATCAAAAGATGGGATATGGCGAGCGGATGAAGCCAAAACTATGGTGGCAAAATCGAGAAGATCCGGCATAAAAATATGACCTATAAAAAAAGCGGCCGGTTTTAGCCAGCCGCTTTTTAATTGATTCACTTGAGCTACGCGCTTTCTAGTTTAGCGCGTGACACATGGCTTATTCATAAGGGGCCAAATACTGTCCGCCGATTACCTCTCGACTTCCGCCCGGAATCTGCCAAGCGACGGCGAGGTTGTCACCACCGCCTCCTTCTTGAGCCAACGCAACGATGTAGTAGGGTTGACCCGCTTCTAGCCAAATCTGACCGGAAGCTTGTTCAGGAGCCTTGTCCCATTCTTGTGGTCTACTCCACGTCGGAACGCGGGCGATAACCCCAACGTTTCCGCGAGACTCATCATTACTCAGCCACAGTTTTCCTTCGTCGTCGCTGGCAATCCAGAATTGGTAGTTGCCGGTAACCGGTGGGTAAATCCAACCGCTTAGCTGTTGACCAAACATATCTGCCTGATCGATCGGGGCTTCAAAACTGTTTCGATAGCCACTTGTATCAGGTGAGTTCGGGAAATTCGGGTGTCCGGTGATTGTTCCAATCGATGTACCCCAAGTTGTATTCCAAACCTCCCATTTAACCCGGCCGGTTGGCGCCGACGGTGGTTGTGGGGCGGAGTTCCCTTGAATGATCCAGTTAAACGTTGCGCTTCTAGATCCACCTTTTCCATCACTAGCGGTGACATTAACGGTGAAATTTCCAGCTTGGCTTGCTGCACCAGACAAAAGACCGCTTGACCGGCCGAGGTTAATACCGTTTGGCAACCCGCTGGCGGTGTAGCTAATCGAATCTCCATCCGCATCAGAAGCAACAAGCTGTACGTTGATGCTCTCGCCCAGATAGTGGGTCATGGTGCCAGGGTTCTCGATTTTTGGTCGCTTGTTGTCTGGCTCATCAACCGGTAGTGGGGTTGACTCGGGGCCATTTCCACCGCTAACCGTTGCCAGGTCACGTACCAGCAGATAGCTGTAAATTTCATCGGCCGGAGCCACCAAAACTTGCTCGCCATAGTTGGTATTCAGGTAAGTGATGAAATCACTCAGCCCCTCACCATCATGATCGTGCAAGAAGGTGTTGTACCAGAAACTATTCCCATTCTCTACGTTGTCAGCCATCCAATCAAGGATCTCAATCGCTCTTCCATAATCTGATTCTAGGGTCAGGTCACGGCCGATTGGATCATTTCGATCAACCTTTGTGAAGTCGTTCGTCGGTGCGGCTGCAAGGTTCAACGGTTTTGCCAGATGGCTGCCGTTAAATACAGCGTCTGTCACACCTGGATCAATGACCATCAGCCCATCCCCACCACTTTCATTAAACAGAACATCATACGCAGTTCCGTTGCGCATTTCCATGATGATCGGATGATATGCGCCGATAAAACATGGAGCTGCAAAGTTTGTCACCACGTAATCTGGTCGTTCTGACTGGGCGACAATTTCTTCGATACGATCAAATGAGCGAACCATGTCGGCCATATTGGCATCATCACAAGCCGTTGACCAGCCATGCGACCCAACTGACCAACCGTTGGCCAAATATCGTTTGAGATCGGGCGCATCGATAATCCAATCTTCTTCCCGGGTATCGTCAAGAATGCTGGCGATCGCGTAAACAGAGCCTCGATATCCAAAGCTTTCCATCACATCAATCGCCGGTTCGAATCCGGTGTTGTCGTCAAAACCGATTGACCAAGCGAACGCCTTGTTGTCTTTTAAAGAAGCAAGATGATATTGACCAACCCGATCAGATACGACGCCATTCGAAACAGACACTTGAATATCGGTCTTGTTCGTTGTAATCGACACATATCCACTGCTTGGATAGTAGGTATGAGGAATAATCTGCCCGTCTCCTCTCACCACGATCTGTGCGGCATCGCCGATGTACACATTGAGCGTTGTCTCTGTGTAGTTGAGGGCTGGCAGTCCGTTTCTGTTAATCGTGTAATCGAACACAAAATCACGTATCACGGGTGGCGTATTATCAACAACGGTCCACAGGAAGCTAACTGAGTTGGTGCCTCCCTCGCCGTCGTTGACCGTCACGTTGACATTGAGTGATGTCGCGGCTTGAGGCGTACCGGTGATCCGGCCGCTGTTTGGATCAAGTGACAAACCGGCCGGTAGCCCTGGCGTGCTAAAGCTTAGCGAATCCCCGTCCGCATCGGTCGCGGTCAGCTGCATATCGACAGATACGCCCACTTCGCTTGCTTGAGCGCCTGGATTGATCAAAACAGGCGGGTTATTTTGTGGCGGTGGTGGGTTAATTCCCCCACCATCAACGGGTGAGAGGTATTGGCCTGGGACAACCTCGCGGCTACCGCCAGGCATCTGCCAAGCCACAGCCAAGTTGTCACCACCAGCACCATCTTGTGACAATGCCTCGATAAAGTATGGTTGTCCAGCCTGCAACGTGATCGATTGAGAACGTTGCGACGGATGCTTATCCCATTGACGAGATAGGGTCCAATCTGGAACCGAAGCGATCAATGCAAGATTAAACGCATTTGCGTTCGTACTGAGCCAAAGTTCACCTTGGTCATCACTCGCGATCCAGAAGGTGTATTCGCCGGTCACTGGTGGGTAGATGTATCCGCGAATGCGCTGACCAAAAATATCTGCGCGGTCAACAGGTGCTTCAAAAGATGTGAGCTTGCTGCTGTTTGTTGGATCATCTGGGTAGCTTGGCATGTTGCGCAACACGTCAAGGGTGGTTCCCCAGCCGGTGTTCCAATATTCCCACGTAATTTCTCCAGAGCCAGTTGTAGGTGGAGGCGGTGGTGGGGCATCGTCTTCTTCAATTATCCAACTAAAGTTAACGGCATCAGTTCCACCGTTGCCATCAGATACTGTAACGCTGACGTTTGATTGTCCTACGGCAGATGGAGTTCCACTTACCAAACCGGTGTTGTTGTTAAGCGTCAATCCGGCCGGCAGTCCTGCCCCGCTAAAGGTCAACCCATCTCCATCTGGATCAGATGCGTTGAGTTGGAGAGAAACCGAGGCACCGACCTGAGAGGTCTGATTGCCTGGATTGTTTAACACAGGGTCGCTATTTGGATTTGTCGTATTTGGCGCCGGTTCCCGTTCATCAATTTGGTTCAAGTATGCAACCAAGTTGTTGAGGTCTGCGCCACCCAAGTTGATACCGTTGTGTGCATTGACAGCTTCTGCCAATGTCTCGGCCGAGCCATCATGCAGATACGGAGCGGTCTCCCACAAGCCACGCAGCGTCGGGGTGTCTAGCCCGTCAAGCTGACCGGCTAGGCGCTGGCCGCTGGCTGCAGATTGTGTGCCAACGTTATGACGTGCGCCTGTATCACTATCGGTAAATTCATTGCCACCATGGCAGCTGGCACACCCTTGGACTACAAAGATCTGTTTTCCGGCTTGCCCGGCCGCGGTTAAACCACCATTGGCTAAGCGGTTCGGACTATTAGGGACATCTTGCAGCGAGGTAACGTAAGCGGCCAATGCATCAAGGTCGCTACTCAAGCCCGCTTTTGGCAGACCCAGTGGATCACGGCGAGCATTAAAGTCAGCATCGCTCATCAACCCAGTTCCCCCGGCAAGTGCGCGGATCTGTTGTTCAAAGTCATGGACCTCATTAAAGTTACCGCTCCAGTGGAGCATGCCTTGGTCTCCATGACCTTCGAGACTAATGGTGTTACGTACCCCTTCACCATAGCCGGTGAAGTCCCACACACGACCATCTTCGCCACCGCCGTTGTGGCAGCTGGCGCAGCTCATGTATATTTCAGACGAGAGACGTTCATCCCGCGCATCATAAAAGAGTCTTTTCCCTTCTAGCACGGCAGGGACAAGCGATTCATTGGCAACCGTATTGTAGGTTGCCCGTGTCGCGACATCGACTTCCCCTAGATTGATAATGTTTGAAATGTTATGCGCCGAAATGGTCCGATCCATAAAGTTATGCACATAAAGGGTCGAACCATCTTTTGATAGCGCTAGACCTTGTGGGGCAAACCCGACATCAAATCGGCCGATTTCCGCATTGCCATACGCATCAACCACAGAGACTTCCCGATTCCCTTCAAGGGCGACAAACATGTAGTTGCCAAAAGGTCCATAAGCGGCCGCGCTAGCAACGCTGGCATCATCATGGTCGATCCGGGCTCCATACTCTTCAACTTGTCCAGAACCATTGATCTTTGAAGTGATCGCACGAACCGTGTTGTCATGGTCAAGGTTTTGACCATCACGCAATGAACCGCGCAAAATGTTGTCTTGTTTCGATGGCACCCAAATCGATTGACCATCTGGAGATACCGCAGCGGCACCTAGATAGTTGGGTAGCCCGCGGCCCCCTTTTTCAGCATCTGGTGCATCACTGTGCCGCAAGACGATGGTACGCTCAATATTCATGTTGGATGTGAGCACCACAACAACTTCACCACCACGGCCAGCAACATTCGGGTTACCCCCTTCTTCTCCGGGAACCGGTGGGGTCACAAAACGAGAAACATACACGCGATCGCTTCCGCTTAAGGCTGAAATGTGACGAGGGTTTGGACCGACATCGGCCGAGCCGACAGTCGCCCCATTCGATGGGTTCAGCTTGAGCAGTTGCCCGGTCGCTTCTAAAGCAACGTAGGCGTTTGACCCATTTGGCGCAAAGACTAAACCATATGGCTGTGAGCCAACTGGCAGATTGACCGTGCTGGCGACAGACATATTATTGGGATTAATGATGCTGATCGTAGATGAGCCCTTGTTCGCCACCCATATGCGACCATCAGGAGCCACAGCTAAACTGCGTGGCTCATCCCCTACCGCGATTTCAGCTAATTTTGCATTATTATTCGTGTTAAACGCACTTACCGTACCGTTGTCAGGATTCACACTCCAGACTCGGTTGTTGTCATCGACAACCACGCTCATCGAGCTAACCGGCCGGTTCGCAGTTGGTGTCCCGTAAACCGACTGGGTAAAGTCAATCGTTTTGGTCTGCCCGCTTCGATCACGAACCGTAAGCTGAACCAAATATCGATTTGGCGTCGTAAACGAATGGCTGATTGCGGCAGAATCACTGTAGCCGGTCTCCGGTGTGCCGTCGCCAAATAGCCACTTGTATTGCAAACCGGTCCCGGTCGCATTGGCTGAGAAAACGACAGGCTGATTTTGCTCTTTTGGTGGTGATATGATCGGCGAAATCTCGATGTTTGAGGCAACCGTTTCCGCTGCAATCGAAAAGTCCCATCTAAAGCCGTCACAACCATCCGTTGCATTCGGGCCAACCGCCACATAAATCGTATCGCCGGCCGTTAAATCTCCCAGAGACCCATCAAAAGAGGATGTCCCTCCGAGACCATAATCGGTTTGCATGATCAAATTGTTGTTGACATAAACACGCGCTTCTGCACCATTTCCACACCGAGTGTTGGCATCTTCGATAAAACTGTCTGTAATTTGATATTCGCTTGCGGTTGGCACATCAAAAGATGCGATCACATAGCGATCGACAGACTGACCTTGACCGGTGCCTCGGCCGGGGTGCCCACCATCACTTGTGAGATTTCCCCAAGCTAGATTGGTAGCGTCTGGAACCCCTGCCTGGCCGTCACTGTCATATTCAGTGCCATTCCACAATAACGATTGATAGTTCGTGGCGTTTCCGATCGCCCCTGAATTATTCCAAAGATAATCCCAACCGTTCGCTGGGTTAGAAGCTTGGAAATCATCTTGATAGTCAGCAACCGTCTCAAAAACCGGTTTAATCACACTGCCTTCGCTAGAAACTTGGAAGATTTTTGATTCCGATGGGGTGCCTTGATTATCCAAACCGAAAAGCATCCAGTAACCGGGGAGCAAGACATTGATGTTGTTATGCATCCGTAACTGATACTCGCCTGTCCCGCTTTTCGTGAAGTCGACATTCAAAAAGCGTTGGTCGGTATTGACCGCATGGGTCGTTGATGACATACGCACCATCGTGAACCGCTCGATGTTGTCAGAACCGTTTACAACGATCCGTTCCTCTACTTTAACCACATCGGGCGCCGTGCTAATGGTTGGTCTAGGTTTTGGGCTGCCGTCAGCATTTAGCAAATACGGGGGGGAGAAAATTTGGGCGTCTTGGTGATTGGCAGCACAGTTACCACACAATCCACCACCACCGCTGAAGACCCGGCCGTCAGGCAGTAATAGCGCAGTTGAATGATAGTTTCGTGGAATATCCATCTCATTCATTTCGCGCCACGTGTTTGTGGTTGGGTTCCAAACCTCTGGAATCAAAACGGAGTCGATATCATTAAATCCACCGGCCGTGGTACTGCCACCAATCATTAATACCTCACCCGTTGGCAACATCACCGCATTGGCATGCTGGCGAGTTGTATTGGGTGGGGTAATGTCATTCACAATGGGGGTATCCCCATTCATGTCGATTGTCATGTAACGGCGGGCGGTTGTTTTACCGCCAAGGGCCAAGATTTTACCTTCGTCATAAACGATATGGGTCCCAGTTTGATTGCCTGAATCCCATCCGGTAATTCCGACCCCGGCCGGGGTCATCGTTCCGTTGCCGGTCGGGTTAATCCAGTGCATCTCTGGTGTTGGCCCCATGTGCAAGATCTGCCCAGAGGGTGCAAGCGTAATTTGTGGCCACCAGTCTGAGCGGTTGTATTCTCCCTTGTAGTCGATGATCGACTGCATATCGATCCCGTTCTTCACATCCCAACCGCTACCGGGGGTATAAAGCTCTGGGTATCGATGGCCGTTGCTACCAATTGCGATAAAGACTTCGTCTCCTGGCATCACCAACGACGTTGGATACCAGCGGCCATAGGTCATGCTTTCTTTGCGCTCCCATGTATCGGTTTTAAAGTCGAACGTACTTGTCCAAATACTTTGGTTGAAGTTACGGCCGCCACTCACAAATACCTCACCCTCTTCAAGCATCACCTGATGGGCACAGAACATGTCATGGCTGTCGTGGAAAAATTCCTCAAATTCGTTTGTTTCAGGGTCCCATGTAGCCGTGTAGGTTTGTTCAGGCTGTCCGCCGGGGAAAGAGGTCCGTCGGTTCGATGCCCAAGTGATTAAACGGCCGTCAGGCAAGTTGGCGGCCGAAACTGGGATATGGGGCCATGCGATCGCTTCGCTCCAGTCTCCGCCTAGGCTGACAGGCAAGTTGTTTCGAGTTGACATTTGATTCCGCTCAAATGGGGGGAAGTCTTTGACAAGCTCCTCCAATTCTTCCATCGACATATCATGATGATCGGTAAAGTCAGGAACAGCAGGTTCTTCTGTAACTAAAGCATCATTGATAATGATAGGTAGATAGAGTTCTGTTCCGTTTGACTCTGAGCGAGTCAAACTAGGATTAGCAAGCGCATTAATGCCACCGGCTATACACAAAAGCAGAAGTAAAATAAAAACATGAGACTTGGGTCCGAACGCAAAACGAGACAACATAAGAAAGAAACCCTTTTAATTTGGAGATTTTGTTAGCTATTGCTCTGGCCACCCCCCAAAGCAATCTATTAATGATAGGCTCATTATCTGTCGACTTAGCTTTCGAAGAGTTGTCTTTTGGTCAAATTAAGGGCCCCTGCAGGCTTGCTAAGGCGATTTACGGCAAAATAGGCTAAAAGGCTCCCCCCATCCTTGTCCGTTACCTCAAAACAGAAACAACGGTTTCGAGGGTTCAGATTCTACGCTTCTAATGGGCGGTAAATCGAGGATCTTGCTGACACGGTATCGGCCGCGATGTTATCAATTTCGCTTGCTTCATACAGCGTTAAAACACTCAAATAATCTTCCATAATTTCAGCGGTGTACGGCAACATCAGTGATCCACAACGGCTATCGCGGTACATGCGCTCTAGCGGCAGGGTCTTTAGCATCGATTGCCCACCACACGTCCGGATCGCCAGCGCGGTGATCGCATTGGCATTTTCCATCGTCGTATACGCGGCCGCATAAAGTCTTAGCACCTCCGCTTTACTTGGGAACGCTTTCGCCTCTTTCATCACCTGATACCAAAGGGTCCGGGTCTGCATCAGCATGATGTACATGCGCGCGACGGCCGCCCGTTTCGTCGGGTAGACGCGTCGATCAATCGGCTTCTGGTCTGGCAGCTCTCCTTTTAGGTATTGAACCGTAAAATCATACGCACCCTGAGCAACACCCATGTATGACGGGCTGAGCGAAGCGTAAATGTGGGGCCAATACGACAAGGTTTTGATAAACACTTTGGGCGGCATCATCATTTCTTCGTCGCTAACAAACAAATCTTTCAGAATCAAGTCGCGAGAGACTGTGCCGCGCATGCCCAAAGGGTTCCACTCCCCCACAATCTCTAGGCCGGGAGCATCTTTATGCACAGAAAACATCATGGTGTCGTCATGGCTCGGCTCTTGACCCTCAAAATGCTCGGTGCACAAAATGCAGTAATAGTCGCAATTGCCTGCCAAGGATGCGAATTTTTTGAAGCCATTAATCACGTATCCCCCATCCACTTTACGGCAGTTGGTTTGTATCGGCCGAGATGTCCAGTTGGTCCCCCCTTCTGAGATCGGCTGTGAGAAAATCGCCCCGTCTTCTACTACTCGCCGAAATTGTTTTTCGCGCAATTGCTTGAAGTGGGTCTGCTCATCGGCCGATAAAGTTTTCATGTCTGGCATCAGGGACGACCATAACATCGCTTGGCTGTGCATGTTGAACGTCAGCGCGGTTGCCCCGCAATGCTTTCCGATTTCGGCCGAGACCATTGAATAGGTCCAGAAATCAGCCCCCAACCCGCCAAACTCTTTTGGCACACACAGCTTCAAAAAGCCATGGTCGCGTAAATCGTTGTAATTCTCAGTCGGAAAACTCGCGTTTTCGTCATGCTCAAATGAGCGCGGGGCAAAATTCTCGCGCCCCAACTTGTCCGCCAAGCGCAACAAGCGAATTTGCTCGTCAGTTAGTTCATCTAAGTTGTAATAATCTTCAATCATGGTGCTCTGTTCCAAGGTTTTTGTCCGTCAAAATAGTTCGCCCCAGTCTGTCGAATTTGTCAGAAATAACTGAGGGGGCAAACGCTTGACGGATCAAAAGGTTACGCATAAAATTTTACTAAACTGTACAGTAAAGTTTTTTAGTAGGCAAGAGAATCCCAAAGGACATCAAAATTCATGGCACAAGTGCACGTCACCCAAACATACCGATATCCGGCCAGCTTCGTTTGGCACTTTTTAAGCGACTTTTTTACCCCTTGGCATCCGATGATGGCATGGTGCGAAAAGGTTGATGACGACACGCGTCGGTTTGGTATGCCAGGTGAAGACGGTGATTATATCGAGCAGTTAACAAATTTTGATCCCGATAAACGTTTATTTGAATATAAAATGTTGGCCGGGATTGATGGAATCGATAGCTATCACGGCCGGGCGTTTGTTGAAAGCGTAGGGGATGGGGAATCACGGGTGGTGTGGCAAGCGGAAATCGCCCCATCGACAAGCTCAGGGACCTTCGGCGAGGGAACGGTGGCTGAGCCTGTCGAAGCCCCGACCTACGAGGCTTTGGAGCAGGCCAAGGGGGTCGCAGCCGGTACTGAGGTTGTTTTCAAAGCCGGTTTAGATGAGATGGAAAAGCTCATGGCCCGCGCGTTAACGATCAAAACAGAAACGATTACGGCTGAAGGTGAGCCAACTTTAGCCGTAGACGTAGCTGGGGCAGGGGAGCTGATGCTGTTTTTACACGGCATCGGCGGCAATCGAACCAATTGGCACACTCAGCTTGAAGAGTTAAGTCTAAAATTTCAAACGGCCGCGCTTGATTTTCGGGGCTATGGGGCTTCGGCTCCATCGACAAGCTCAGGGTCCTTCGGCGAGGGAACGGTGGCTGAGCCTGTCGAAGCCAAAGTAACGGTTGAAGACAACCTCAATGACATTTTACGGGTGATGGCTCATTTCGGGGCCGAAACGGTCCATTTGGTGGGATTGTCGTATGGCAGTTGGTTGGCCGCCTGTTTCGCACAGACCCATCCCACAAAAATCAAAACGTTAACCCTGTGCGCCGGTAGCACCGGCATGAGCGAAGCGAGCATCGAAGAACGTCAGCGATTTGAGCAATTGCGGCTAAAACCGATGGAGGCGGGGCAAACCCCGGCCGAGATTGCACAAGCCGTGGTTGATACACTCAGTGGACCTGAAAGCACAGCCGAATCTCGGCAGGCATTACATGCTTCGATGACCGCCATCCCTCGGGAAACATATGTGGCGGCGTTGCGCTGTTTTTTGAACCCACCGTACAAAATCAACTTTGAAGCATTTGATTTTCCTACATTGTTGATTGCGGGCGAGCATGACAAACTTTCATCCCCTGCCGAGATGGGCGGCATTGCGAACCGCATCCCCCATGCGAAACTGGCCGTCATCCCCGGCGCAGGCCATTTAATTAACATTGAAAAGCCAAAAAGATTTAACGATCAACTGTTGACATGGCAACTAAAGCTAAAAGCCAATGGCTAATAGCCAACAGCTATCAATGAATAGAAACGAAAAAAAAGCACTCAAAAAAGCGAAAATTCTAGATGCAGCATGGACCGTCTTCGGCCGGAACGGATACACCGGAGCATCGCTTGATGCGGTGGCCGAAGAAGCGGGGGTGTCAAAGCCAACGCTGTACATGTATTTCGGCAACAAAGAGGGGCTGTTTGAAGCGCTGCTAACTGATGCAAGCGAAGATATTTTGGGGCCGCTGTTTGAGTCCGCCTCAAATGAAACTTCGATGGTGCAGGCGTTTGTGAATTTCGGCCGGACCTATGCGGAGATTGTGTTGTCCGAACGGGTGCTCTCGTTGGGGCGATTGGTGATCGGCGAGGCGACCCGTTTTCCAGAAATCGGTGAGAAATACTACATGGCGGGGCCGGACAAAGCGCATGAAGGGATCCAAACGTGGCTGGAGCATTTGGCGGCCGAGGGCCAATTACGCATTGATGATGCGGAATTGGCTGGGCACGATTTTTGGTCGCTGATATTGTCTGCTCCGCGTGAAATGATGCAGATCATGCCGAACAAAAAGATGGAGCAAGCTGAGATTGATCGTTTTATTTTTAATGGGTTGCGAATTTTCCTGAAGGGGTACTCGACCAATGCATCGGCCGACCTAAAAGAATTGCAAATCTTAAAACAAGCGACGCTCGACTAAGACCCTATTAAAGAAGCCTCTATTCCAAATTTAAAAACGCAGACAGGATTGGAAAAACCGTGTCTATCTCAAAAAATTCCTGCTGATGGTTTAACCCATCAACTTTTGCGACTTGAACCTGAGTCCCCGACAATTGCGCGTCATAGTGAGCCATACTATCGATGGTTGATTTATTTTCAGTGCCTGATAACCACAACGTGGGGCACAGCAGATCGGCCGGTTCATTGTTCCCCCAATCTAGCATTGCCGTCAGCCATGCCACGAAAACCCCCATCTCTACTTCTTCCAAATCTTCTCGGTCTTCAGTTTCTAACTGATCCAGATCAAGGGTGCCATCTCGTTGAGCCTGTAAAATCGGATCCCATTTGGCACGGAAGGTATGGATGAACTCTAAAAAATCACCTGATGCTGCCAAGCCAAACGGAATACCAACCATCGCAAACTTGGACACACGCTTAGATTGAGAGGCCAAATATCGGCCGATGTTGCCCCCGAAAGAAAACCCCCACAAATTAAATTCTTCAAAACCTGCATCTGTCACAACCGTTAAAATGTCTGAACACATCTTGCTTATGGTGTAGGCGTCAGCCGTTTCAGGCCGGTCACTCTCCCCATGGCCACGTGCATCGATTGTGATGACCGTATAGCTGTCTTTTAACCGAGCAACATACCCAGCCTCATGCCAACTCTGGCGCGTATGCCCCTCGCCCGCACCGTGCAGCAGCACCAATGCTGGCCCAGATCCTGTCACGTCATAGGCCAAACGAATGCCGTCCTCTGTTTTTACAAACTTGGTTATCATGTAATTCCTCCAATCAACAGTTTAATATCAGGCCAATGATATTTAAATTCAATCACCTCTCCCCCACCCGGTGGCACCCACGGTACGCTTAAAACATGTTTGCCCCCTAACGCTTTGTAAAAGCCTTGTGCGGCTCGATTGTTTTCTAAAACATCTAAATGCAAACCTGCTGCGGGATGGGTTTGCAATGACCATTCGGCCGCGGCTTTGAGCAGTCGCTTCCCCACCCCCTGCCCGCGTACCGAAATATGGCTGTGCAGATTTTCAACGAGGGTGCCATATTGTCGGTGCTGATCGCCAAATGCGCAGACAAACCCACACAGCTTTTCTCCTGCCTCTGCCAAGATCACTTTTTGATTATCGGCCGGATGGCTAAACCGTTGGTGCCAGTGTTGCCGCCGTTCTTCCCAAATTTCATCATCTAAATAATGATCGCGCATGGCGCCTCGGTAGGTTTCCCTCCAATTTTCAATATGGAGGGCCGCAATTCGTTCACAATCGGCTAAATCAGCAGTTCGATAAATCATTCTAGTTCATCCTCGATCACACGTCGATTCAAAATGAAAAGCGGTACCGTTGCAAAAATTGTGATGAACCCACCGATAAAAACTGCAGTCACCAAATCGATCACAAAAAGCAGGTTCCTAATTGGATGACTGGCTAAAACCATAAACCCGATCATTGCTAAAACAGCAAAACCATACATACCCCAAGCAAGCTGCCGCAGCCAGTCAAAGGGACGCAGTGACTCACGAAATATCATAATGCCTGACCCAAGATACGCACAGCCGAACAAAGCCCATGCAGAGCCGAAAATGATGAAGAAAAGACCGAAACTACCCATCATTTCTGTAAAAACCGGATCCCCCGGTTGGAACTCATTTACCATTAGGGTCATTCCCCCTAACATGGTCAACCCTAAACAAGATGGGCCAATCATCATGATGCCCATCATTGTCAAAATTACCCCGATCGTTTTATCTGTAAATTGCATTTTCCTCCTACAATTTGGTTGAACCACCATTTTTGTCTAGCTCATCCAGCAACTCCAAGCGACGATATAATTTTATCGATCTTCAACAAAACAAGGCCGAATAACTAAAGCTCAGACATTAGATCCTGGGTTAAATCAACAGCCGAAACCTCTCTACACCCGGTTCCGTTTTGCCCTGCCCAAAGCGGCGAGAAATCGCCACTTCCGGCCGCTTCGGCCGCTGACCGGATCGGCGCTAAGGCGGCCGAAGCCAACGGATAAGGTGGAGCTACATCAGGCATCGGTCCCAACTCTTGAATGATGCGGTTTACCATGCCACGGGCCGCCCCACCGGAAAATAGGGTTGTTAAAACCGTATGGTGGATCGCGTCACTTTTAAGCGCCGTCCGATGCACGGCGCGGGTTTTCGCTTCATGGCACAGCAAATATGCGGTTCCGATCTGCACGGCCGCTGCACCTAAATCGAATGCGGCCCGCACACCTGACGCATCGGCAATGCCCCCGGCCGCGATCACCGGCAGGTCGGTTTTTTGCACGATTTGTGGAATCAAGGCGAACGTCCCGATCTGCGTTGTCACATCTTTGCTTAAAAACATCCCCCGATGCCCCCCTGCTTCAACCCCTTGTGCGATTATCCCATCCGCCCCATGAGCTTCAAGCCATGCCGCTTCGGCCACCGTCGTGGCGGTGGACAGCACGGTTGATCCCCAACCTTTTACCCGCTGCAATAGACTTTCTTCTGGTAGCCCGTAGTGGAAACTGACTATGCGAGGTTTGAACGGCTCCAATGCATCAGCCATCTCGTGGCTAAATGGCTGGCGCGACGCTTTTTTAGGGATATTGCCGGGATCAAGGCCAAATTCTGCATAATAAGGTGCCAGTGTTGCGCGCCACTGAGCTTCAATTTCTGGATCGGGTTTAGGTGGTGTATGGCAAAAAAAGTTGACGTTGATCGGTGCCAAAGTTTGCTGGCTGATCTGGGTCAGTTCAGCCGTTAACTGCTCGGCCGACAACATGCCGCACGGCAGCGACCCTAAACCACCGGCCGAGGCGACAGCCAGCGCCAATTCCCCATCCTGCACGCCGGCCATGGGGGCCTGAATGATCGGCAGTTCAACCTCTAAAAATCTTTTATGCATATTCTGAAATCCATCCTAAACCGGCTTCGACAGTGGCTTTTGGCCGATACTCGGCACCAAAATAACCGGTATAGCCACCTTTAACCAACTGTGGCAACAGCCATCTGTAATTGATTTCCCCGCTGTCGGGTTCCTGACGGCCGGGCACCCCTGCAAACTGAATATGACCGATCATCGGCATCAACTCGATCGCCCGATTCAGCAAATTACCCTCAATCATTTGTATATGGTAGCAGTCAAACATCAGCTTCAGGTTCGGCAAGTTTAGCTCTTGAATGATATCAGCGGCCATGTCGCTATGGTTTAGAAAATAGCCAGGATTGCTGTGTGGGTTCAAAGGCTCGATCAAAATATTGATCCCGTGTTCAGCCGCTTTTTCGGCCGCGACAATCAAGTTTTTTTTGAATGTCTCAAGTGCAACAGAGCCAGAGGCATTGCCCGCCAGTACGTGCACGTTTTGCGCTTCGATTTCGGCAGCATAGGCGATCGCTTGATCAATCACCCGCCGTGCGTCAGCCTCTCGGCCGGGGAGAGCAGCAAGACCAAATTCACCGGCCGCTGTTTCACCAAAATCAGTATTAATGCCCAACATCGGCAGGCCGGTTTCAGCCAACGCTGCTTTTATCAAAGCGGGGTTTGTCTGATACGGAAGATGACATTCAACCGCGTGAAACCCGGCCGCCTTTGCAGCCCGAATCCGATCTGGCAACGGCCGATCGGTCCATAGAAATCCTAAGTTGGCAGAAAATTTCATCATCCACCTTCATGTTAACGTTGCGCCATGAGGGCTAACTCTAACAGTCGCTCGTGGTCGATTTCTTGAATAATATCCGCATTGGCCTGTCGGCCGCTGGCATCTAGCCAATCGACAATTGTTTGTCCACGGCTTAGGCCGCCGTTTAATTCAATCCCTAAATGATGTTGGGCCCGCCGCTTGATAATCTCTGGTTCTAGTGCCACCGCCATCGCCACCGGATCAGCGAAAAAGTTAACCGTCCGGCCGCGGAACTCTTCGATAAATCGGTTCGAATGAGCAGAGATCGCCGCAAAAAAGTCGGACAGGGGGGTATCAAGCGCTACCCATCCCGCCCGATCTTGCTTTGTAAACCCATGGCGAGTGGCCAGCTCCCAATCCGCCACTTCAATCATTTTTCCAGCGGCTCCCCAAGCCTCAAATACAAAATGGGCCGCTTCAGGATCTGCGAACACGTTGAATTCGGTACAGACATTGGTGTTGCCATGCCCGGTCACCGCCCCAGCCATAGCAACAGTTCGTTTAATTTTGAAAGGCAGATCGGGATCCAAATGCAGTGCCACAGCGATATTCGACAGCGGCCCTAGCGTAACGAGGGTCAGTTCTCCCGGTTCAGCGTTAACACGACGCACAATTTCAGCCGAGCCGTGGGCCGATTCAATTGTGCGTTCCGATCGATAGCCTGTATTCCCCAAGCCATCTAGACCATGTGCGTGGCTGGCATCCTGCGTATTTTGTACCAATGCGTTTTTACAGCCAGCATAAATCGGTATGTCTAGCCCTAAGCGGTCAAGAATTACCGCAGCATTGTTTGTTGTATGGTGCAGCCCTACATTGCCAGCGGCGACAATGATCGCTTCAATTTTTGTGTGGGGGTGAGCGGCCGCCATCATAATGGCAAGTGCGTCATCTTCCCCTGGGTCTGTATCTATTAAAAGTCTGTTCATATCACATGTTTCAAGATCGATTAGCCCAAATTGGGCATTGTGTTGACCACCAGCCTACTCGAAAATGAAACGGCTAGCTAGTACTGGTTCAAAGATCAACTGATCAGATTATTCTATTCATACGGGGTACCTCGGCAAGAATGACGTTGTCTGAGCTGTTTTGTCCCGTTGAAATACCATCTAAGCAACAGTTGACATAGCAGATGCAACTTTATATTTAGCCATCTTGCCGCCCGATCTCGATATGCCATATTCTAATCAATTAGTTGAACTCTCTATCCAAGCCAACAAAATCAACGAACTAAAAAAGGTCCGTCGCCTTGTGCATGATGCGGTTTTTCGTTTTCTAGATTGTGACTGGGTTAGCCTATCGATGGTCAGTGCTGACAAAAACTCGATCAGCTACAGAAATCTAACCGATGACGAAACAGCCGATTTCGAAATGCCGGAGTTAGCCTATGACCTGTCGTTTTTATGCACAGTGATCAGTTCGATGACGACGGCCAATATCCCGAGCTTGGCAGCAAAAGCACAATTTAAAGACATTCAGTTTATGATCGAACAGGGGTACCACTCGTTGTTAGCTGCACCGTTAAAAGTAAACGGCCGAATTGTGGGGACGCTCAACGCTGCATCTAGGAAAAAGAGCGCTTTTTCGGCCGACGATGAAACTATCTTTAACTTCGTAGCATCTGTATTAGCGGGAGCCAAAGAAAGCCATGCCCTAAAACAACATGAACTGATGAACCAATTGGCACACCAACTGGTTGATATCGAAACGGTGCCCGAAGCGGTCCAGGCTACCAGCGACATGCTCATGAAGCTTATCCCCTCAGCGCGCGCAAGCATGGCAAAAATAGATCCCAGCTTGAAATATTGGCAGCTGATCGACATGGCAGGCACCAAGATATCGGCCAATCCCTCTGATAACTATAAATCTGCTATTGCTGGAACACACTTAGAAACGGTGGTCCAGGAGAAAACAATCTTTCAAACAGGCGACATCAGAAAGCAGACCTATCGAGATTTTGATACATTGGCCGAATTAGGTCTCAGGTCGATCATGTGCGCCCCCTTAATTATAAAATCAAAAATAACAGGAACGCTCAACCTCTCATCATTTGAAGTGAGCGCCTATACCGAGCATGACAAGACGATCATGCATCACGTTGCTAGTTTGCTGTCGAAAACCTTAGAGAATCTAAATCTAAGAGAACAAACGGAAGAAGCCTTGGCAGAATTAACCGTGGCAAATGTCGTGGTTGAAAGCAGTCCAATCGTGCTTGTTCGTTGGATATTGAATGAGGATGGCTGGGCCGTTGCTTATGTTTCTTCCAATGTTTCTCAATTTGGGTATGCGGCCGAAGATCTAACTTCGGGCAAAATCAGCCACAAATCGATTCTGCATCCAGAAGATCAAGAGAGAGTAGCGAAAGAGATTTCGAACTATCTTCAAGAAGGGGCAAATGATTTCTCTCATGAGTACCGCATCAATAAGAAAGATGGAGAAGTACGCTGGATACTTGATCGGAAACAGATTAAATGGGGGGATGACGACAAAATCGTCTACCTGCAAGGAACTTTGCTGGATATAACCGAACAGAAACGCATGACTAAAAGTCTGCGTTTAACGCAGTTTGCGATAGAGCAAGCGCCACAGATCGCTTTTTGGCTAGACCTTGAAGGTCGTGTTGTCTACATCAACAAAATGGGAGCGGACATTTTAGATTACACAGAAGACGAAATAAGCGACTTAACCGTTTTCGATATTAGCGTCAATGTTACGCCGCAGAGCTATGCAGACAGTTGGGATGAGCTAAGGCGCAAAAAGTACCGTCACGTGGAAAGTCGATTTCAGAGAAAAAATCGGTCGACATTCCCTGTTGAGCTCGTTTCTGGTTACATCATGCATGAAGGGGCGGAGTACCGAATCGTTTATGCGCAAGATGTTACCGAGCGGCTAAATAAGCAAAAAGAGCTTGAACATGTATTTACCCAGTTAAAAAGTGTTGTAGACACGATTGACTATGGGGTTTTGTTTTTAGACGCTGATTTGCGTTTGATTATGGCGAACCGAAAAGGGAAAGAGATTTGGTCGTTCACCGACCAGTTTGTGCAAACAAAGCCCAGCATGACAGAGATTATCAACTACAACAAAGATGCCGGTATTTATGATGTTGAAGAGGCGGAGTGGGAAAACTATATTGAAAGCCGCCTAGAATCACTGAGAATTGGGGATATTGCGCCAACCGAATTTATAAGAAGAGATGGAATGATCTTGCGCTATGCGGTCAACAATTTGCCTAATGGCTCGCGCATGTTGACCTATTTTGATATTACGCAACAAAAAGCGGCCGAGCAGAAGATTTTAGCCAGTGAAAAACAGTTGCAGGACATGATTGCAAATCTGCCCATCGCAATTTGCATTACCCGCTTTGCGGATGCGGCGTTAACCTATGCCAATGACACCCTTTATAAGATTTTTGACGTGGGGGATCGGGATATCCTCGGCTCTAACATTGTTGATCTGTATGTGAGCGAAGCGCGACGCAAAGAGCTGGTCAGTGCATTTAGAAAGACAGGATCACTTACAGGGGAAGAGCTGCAATTTAAAACATTTGACGGCCGGGTTTTCTGGGCCGAAACCTCATGGCAAAAGATTGTCTTCAAAGGGGAAGTCTGTGTGCTGGCGAGCATTTATGACATGAATGAGCGTAAGATGGCCGAGCAGGCGATGGTTGAGGCCAAAGAAGCGGCCGAGGCTGCCGCTCAGGCCAAAGCGGACTTCTTAGCGAACATGAGCCATGAAATCCGCACCCCGATGAACGGTGTCATTGGTATGGCCAACTTATTAATCGATACAAAACTAGACGCTGAACAAGAAAGTTTTGTAGAAACGATTCGAAATAGCGGTGAATCACTCCTGACCATTATCAATGACATTTTAGACTTTTCAAAGATCGAATCAGGCAAATTAGAATTCGAGAATGAGCCATTTAGCTTAAAACAAAATCTGGAAGAATCGTTAGACCTTGTCGCGCCAAAGGCGAATGAAAAAAACGTCGAACTCATCCTCGATTATGGCTTAAATGTCCCACCTTGGTTTATTGGGGACGTTACCCGTGTTCGCCAAATTGTGGTCAACTTGCTCTCGAACGCGGTGAAATTCACTTTAGAAGGTGAGATTAAAATCATCGTTTCGGCTAAACCTGTAAAAGATGGAAACTATTTGATTCAAGTAGACGTCGTTGACAGCGGCATCGGCATCCCGGCCGACCGTATGCATACGCTGTTTGAATCATTCAGCCAGGTTGACACCTCGACAACCCGAAAATTCGGTGGCACAGGATTGGGTCTAACCATTAGTAAAAGACTCGCCACCATGATGGGTGGCTCGCTGTGGGTTGAAAGTACGCTAAATGTCGGCTCTACGTTTTCATTTTCGATTTTAGCCCCCGCCGCCGCAGGTAAATTTAACAATCCTGCTAGGCTAAAGAACGATGATTTAAAAGGGAAACGCATTTTAGTCATCGATGACAACCATACAAACTTAAACATTGTCAACGGGTATTGTAAACAGTGGGGCATGCATACGACCCTTATCGATAATGCACTAGATGGGATCACCGCAATCTTAGAAAGAGCACCCTACGATGTCATCTTGCTAGATTATCAGATGCCTGATGTGAATGGGATGCAAATGGTAGAAAAGCTTCGCGAGGAGAACATCACTCTCCCCCCCATCATTATGCTTACCTCAGTAGGCAATCGAGACATCAAAAGTGAATCTGATGCCTTAGAAATTGATCTTTTTGTTTATAAACCGATTAAAAGTGATTATTTGGCAAAATCGCTGCTCAACGTCATATCCAAACAAACGGTCACCGAGAAAAAGAAAAAAGCGGCGTCTAAGTTTGATGCAACCTTTGCCCAACAGCATCCTTTAAAAATCTTGCTGGCGGAAGATAATATCGTGAATCAAAAAGTTGCCATGCGTACTTTAGAACGACTAGGGTACACGGTTGACCTTGCTGAAAATGGTCATAAGGCGGTGAGTGCCGTCGAGAGCAAATCTTATGATTTGGTGCTCATGGACGTCCACATGCCAGAAATGGATGGGTTAGAAGCCTCGATCTATATTCGGGACAATATTCCGGCCGAGAATAAGCCGCTCATCATTGCGTTGACGGCCGGCGTTCTACAGAAAGACAAAGAATTGTGTTTAAATGCCGGCATGGATATGTTCTTGTCGAAGCCATTTAAGATCGATAGCCTTGTCAAGGTCTTGAAAGAAATCACAAAAACAGACAAAGAGACGAACTCTTAGCCACAAGTCTTGAGCGAGCCCTGCAAGAGACATAAAAAAGGACGCCCACAAGGGACGTCCTCACTTCAACTATTTGTCGCTGGCTCCGATCAGAACTGTAATAACGAGCTCTACGCGCTAAAACTATTAATCTTCTCGATTAATGCGTCCGGTACTTCAATGCCACCTTCTTCGGCCGATGCTCTAAATTGAGCCCGGCGGCCTCCAGGCAATCGAACACCATCTTGCTCTAACAGAGCTGCCAACATATGCTCGACCCGTTCCAGATAAGCCGCGCCGCCTGTTTTAGATGGGTCAATGGCGATAAACGTTTGCCCTACATCGGGATAGGTGCCTTCATTGTTCCCAAACTGAGGCGCTTCAAAGGCCCAGTTTCCCCCGGTCAATCCGGCCGCCATCAGCTCGACCATCATCCCCAACGCATACCCTTTTGGGCCACCTAAAGGAGACAAGCTTCCGGCCAAACCGGCGGCCGCATCTGTTGTCGGGTTACCATCGATATCTTGCGCCCAGCCCATCGGGATTTCACGCCCTTCGTAAGCCGCCTGTTTGACATTCACTTTCGCCGTCATGCTGGTTGCCAAGTCGACAATAATAGGGGGGGCATCACCGCGCGGTGCCCCAAAACCCAATGGGTTGGTCCCAAAAAACTTTTTCTTACCCCCGGCCGGGTGCACACTAGATGGTGCATTGGCAAAGCCGAAGTTTAAAAACCCCTCTTTTGCCAAAAGGTCATTAAACCAGCCAACGACTCCCGCTGTGTAGCCGTTTTGAATACTCATCAGCCCAATCCCTTGTTGGCGAACAAGTGCAGAGAATGGCTCCAGCGCATGTTGAAATGCGGCATGGCTAAAGCCGTGAGCCGCATCTACCTGAATAACGGCCCCTTCTTGCTTAATAATTTTTGGGGCGGCGTCACCTTTTAGTTTGTCATGAAGCAAATGGCCCAGATAAATGGGTAAATAATTTAGCCCTACGTTACGAATGCCGTCGGCTTCAGCATCTTCAATCGACTTAGCGCCGGGGGCCGCCTGAATGTCGGCCGCGCCGCAGCGAGCAAGGGCATCATATGAAAGCTGATAAATTTCTGAAAGGGTTAGAGTGGTCATTTTTCCTCGACTTAATCGATTGAATTACTAAAAATTGTGCATGGAAGCCCCTCTAGGGCGTTTTAAAACGCAAAAGTCACGTTGAGCGTGTATTGTATTTTAGAATCCCAATTTGGGAAAGACACATACAAAGAGAAGCATAGGCGATCCAAAGTCATTCAGCTTTTTCCCTCAAAAGGGGCAAGCCTGTCGGAATAAGATAACTTCGAAAAAATCCGGCTTGATTCTTCGAATTACTTGACGAACGATGCCTACTAGTGATAACCTTCCAGCGACCAACCGTGGGATTAATGCAATTATTCCCATTCCGGCCCCACTTCTGATGCCCAATAGAAGTGGGGTCTTTTTTTTACCTATTTGATAAATCCCTTACAGTCAAACGACAAATTCGGCCGTTACAATATCGCCTATGGATAAATTTTGCCCTAAATGCGGGGGAGAGCTCGCAGAACAATGGATAGAAGCGGAAGAAACAACGCAACAACGGTGCACTTCATGTGCGACCATTCACTACAAAAATTCAAAACCAACTTCATCAGTGTTAGCGATACGGGATGGGGCCGTTCTATTGATAAAACGTGGCATCGAGCCGTACAAAGGATGGTGGGATATTCCTGGCGGGTTCCTAAACTCTGGAGAACATCCTGAGGATGGGGCCAAACGAGAGTTTTTAGAGGAAACGGGTCTTGAAATTAGGCTCACCCACATGCTGGGGTTTTGGATGGATAAGTACGGTCCCATCGATTTAGACATTTTAAACATCTGCTACGCGGCCGAAGTATTGGGCGGTCATGCCCAAGCCTCAACAGACGCGGTAGAGATCGGATGGTTCCCACTAGATGCGTTGCCGAAGCAAGTCGCATTCGACTGGTCTAAATCCGCATTAGATGCATTGAAAGTTTGGCATGCAGAATGCGAATCGATTAAGACGAAGCAATAAAGACTGAAGTTTAAACTCTGCGTTATCAACCCACTTTTGAGCCTACCTATATTCTTTTTTCAAATGGTATAACCGTTCTTGCCACAACTTGCGCAAGACCGAAACAATTCTAGAGTCAACCACCCCATTCTTTAGAGTTCAGCAGAAAATATTTGCCTGTGCATATCCCTACACTCCAGCTTTGTATCCCAATTAATTCTAGTTGTATCCCTTGATGGATACCTTCAAATCATGACCACGTGCTTAAATTCATCAACCTCTTTTGAGGCTGTGAATAACCGTTCGATTCGATTAACTGCGAGGAAAATGATGAATGAGTTTTGGTCAGAAGTTAGAATTATTCTTAAAGAGAAATTTAATGAAAGTGAGATCAAAGATATAATTTTTGATACAAATATCAATGAAAACGACTTAGAATCTCAAACGGCTGGTGATCTAGCGAGAGAGTTACTGTCGTACATTCATAGAACGTACAATGAACAAGCTCAGCGTAATTTTGTTCAAGAATTAAAGACCCGAAGGCCGAATGCTGAGTGGCCTGCATGGCCGGAAGATCACCGAGTCGCTGGTTCTGACTCTCTCGAAGAGAGGGAAGTTAAACGAAACCCTCCATCAGAAAAAAATAACCTAACAAGTCATTCTGCTGTAAAGACGTGGCATTCAAAAATATCACCGGTGATGATCGGAAGCATAATGCTCGCCATCGTCCTTTTAATATTGGCCATCAATAAACTGGGAAATGGTCAGATCGAGACTGCAGAGTCAGCTTCATCTACCGCAAATATAGAGCAAGCTCCTAACTCACTTACGCCAACGCCTACAGAAGAACCCACGTCACCCCCCCTAGAATCTACCACGAATCCAATAACAATAACTACAACGAAATCAATTGCGACATCAGAACCGATAGCAACCGACGTGCCAGCTTCAACAGAACCGATAGCAACAGAAGTGCCAGCTTCAACTTATGTCCCAGAAAATAAACCGGCTCAGATTGAGGTGCTAAATAGAACTGGGCTTTTCGTTGACCCGGACCCTGAATCTGCCCGGGTACGCTTTGTTGATGGTGGTGAAATACTTATCGTTTTGGCTAAAAATAAAGATAGGGAAATTGACTGGCTGTATGTAGAAAAGGAGGGTGAGTATTCAGGCTGGATCAAAATTAAGCATATAAAACAAACTAATAAATTTTCTTATGCCTCTATTCCCACCATCTCAAGATAAATCGGTTCAAATAAATCTGAAATTTGCTCCCCATCCAGTTTTAAGGGAAACAAAAAGACCTCGCAGGTTACAAAAACCTGCGAGGTCTCGAACGAATCAATATCTAATCTGTCTACTTAAACCACGGCCGTCCCTTTAAACTGACTGCGGTACAAGTTGTCGTAAAAGCCCTGCTGCTTGATCAACCCATCATGGGTGCCACGTTCAATCACCTCACCATCTTTCAAGACCAAAATCTGATCCGCTTCACGGATGGTGGATAAACGGTGAGCAATCACAAAGCTCGTGCGCCCTTCCATCAAGTTGAGCAACGCCTCCTGAATTTGCACCTCAGTCCGGGTGTCTACAGATGACGTCGCTTCGTCTAAGATCAAAATACGAGGATCGGCCAAAATCGCCCGAGCGATCGCCAGCAACTGTCGCTGTCCTTGGCTGATGTTACCCGCACGCTCTGATAGTTCGGTGTTGTACCCATCAGGCAAACGACTGATAAAACCGTGTGCGTTGGCCAGCTTCGCCGCTTCGATCACTTCAGCATCAGTGGCTTCTAATCGGCCGTAGCGAATGTTTTCCATCACCGAATCACTAAATAGATAGGTATCTTGTAAAACAATGCCCAACTGCTGACGCAGGCTGTCTTGCTGCACATCCCGAATTTCGCTGCCATCAATCAGAATCGTCCCTTTTTCGATGTCGTAAAAGCGGGTCAACACGTTGATGATCGTCGTCTTTCCAGCACCTGTCGGTCCGACAAGAGCAATCATTTCACCCGGCTTAGCCGTTAGATTAATATCCTTCAAAACCGGCTGCCCCGAGACGTAGCTGAAATCGACGTCATTAAACACAACCTCACCTTCAATATGGTCCAGTGGCTGTGCGTTGGGTTTGTCTTGCACTTCAGGTTCTAGGTCGATTACATCGAAGATACGTTCAGCCCCCGCCAGTGCGGAAATAATCGTATTAAACGTATTGCCGATCTCCATGAGTGGAAAGCTAAAGCGGCGGGTGTAGTCGATCATCGTCGTAATCGCCCCGATGCTTACGCTAACGGCCGGCAATGCGCCTAAGGCCAAAAATGCCCCAGCGGTCACCACCACAGTCACGTTCAGATTGCCCAAAACAAATAGAATCGCACCCATCAAATTCGCTAGCAAGTTGGCACTAACCGCTGTGTCGCGGGCGGATTCATTCGCTTTCAAGAAATCCTCAATGCTATTCCCCTCTTGCCCATAAGCGATGACGACGCGTTGGCCGGTGATGTTTTCTTCCATCAGCCCGTTCAAGGCACCCAAGTTCATCTGCAATTCGCGGAAACGAGGGCCCAGTTGGCGCATGATTAAAAACATCGTGCCAAACATAATCGGTATCACAATTAAAGCTGCGCCGGTCAAAATCAGACTGGTCACAAACATACCGATCAACATACCGACCAAGGTGCCCAAACTGCGTAAGAACGACACCAAGTTGGTCGTTAGCAGATGGTTTAATGCATCCATGTCATTGGTCAGGCGGCTCATAAGGTCACCGGCCGACTGTTGGTCATAATATTTCAATGACAGCTTCTGCATCTGTGCAAACAGATCTTTGCGCATGCGCTCCAAGGTCCGTTGGGCAATGCGTGCCATCACACGGCCGGAGATAATTCCGGAGAGCCACATCCCCAAATAAACGACCAACATCCATGCCACAATTTGGGTTAGCCCCGGCAAGTCGCCAAGCAAAATGTATTGGTCGATCGCGACACCCAGCAAGTAAGGGCCAAGCACATAACAAATCGTATAAGTGATGACGGTCACAAATACAATAATTAATTGCAGTCGGTATTCCGACATATAGTTGAGCAAGCGTTTAAGCGAAGCCCATGTATTGCGGCCGGCGACGCCTGCCCGGTCCGCTTCTGTTGCCATTCTTCTACCCATGAGTCACCGTGCCTGCGTGGGCTTGAACCCCTTCGCCTAATTGAGAGTCAAAAATTTCTTTATAGATCGGGCTGCTTTCTAACAGCTCTGCATGTTTGCCTTCGGCCACCAAGTTTCCGTGGTCTAGCACCAAAATCTTATCAGCCGTCAGCACGGTCGAGATCCGTTGGGCCACGACAAATACGGTGCTGTTTTGCATCAGGTCGTCTAAGGCCGCTTGTATCTTTGTTTCTGTTTCGATGTCAACCGCGCTGGTCGAGTCGTCTAGAATTAAGATTTTCGGCTGCACGCACAATGCCCGTGCAATCGCCAAGCGCTGCTTTTGCCCGCCGGAGAAATTCTTACCGCGCTGTTCCACTTTGGCATCCAGCCCGCCTTCTTTATCTTGGATAAAGTCCCAGGCTTGTGCCGCTTTCGCGGCCGCCACGATCTCTGCTTCTGTCGCTTCAGGTTTACCGTATCCGATGTTTTCTCGAATGGTGCCAGAAAATAGAATCGCTTCTTGTAAGGCGAAACCGATCTGCTTACGCAGCGAGGCTTGCGTGAACGCCTGAATGTTCGTCCCATCTAAGCGGATCTCCCCTTCTGTCACCTCGTACAGTCGGGCAATCAAATTAATCAAACTCGATTTACCAGAACCGGTTGCCCCCAAAATCGCCACGGTCTGCCCAGGCATCGCTCTAAATGTGATGTTGCGCAGTACGGCGTCTTGCTCGACTTCGCCGTCAAAGTCAAAGGAGACGTTATCAAAGGCGACCCGGCCGTCGACACTGTTGGTGGCCAGCTCGATCGCATCCTTGCGATCCACAATCGCAGCTTCGGTGTCTAACACTTCAAACACCCGCTCGCCCGATGCGATCGCCGAATAGATCATCGGCAAACCCATCCCCAGCATCAATACGGGGAAGACGGTTAACATGAGTAGATTTACAAATGCGATGATTTCACCAGGGGTAATAAAGTTGGTTGTAATCGCGAGGTTACCGCCAAACCACAGCACACCGGCCGTCGCGAAATTAATAATCGTCATCATGGTCGGAAACATGATGGCGGTGATCATCGCCACATCGATATTTTGGTTGGCATAACTTGTATTCGCCTCCCCAAATCGCTCGTTTTCAAAATCTTCCCGAACAAACGCTTTCACCACGCGTGAACCGGCGATATTTTCCTGCAAGATGGTGTTTACTCGGTCCAATCGTCCTTGCACCAGCGTGTAAAGCGGCTGAGTCTTTTTACCGAACCAGTAGACGAAATATCCGGTGGCTGGCAAGATGACGAGAAGCAGTAACGAAAGGCGTGGGCTAGTAAAAACCACGGCCAAAATCGCACCGACCAACATCAAAGGGGCGCGTAACAGCATGCGCACCGTCATCATAATGGCGGTTTTAATCTGGTTCAGGTCACTGGTCATGCGTACCAGCAGTTCACCCGTATTTAGATGATCTAAATTGGCAAATGAAAATGTCTGAATTTTACGATACCCAGATTCACGCAGGTCGGCGATGGTAAATTCTGAAACTTTGACCGCATAGTATGCGTTGATGTAGGTGGCGATCATACCGATCGCTGCTAGCCCCACCATAATGAGGGATGAGCGCCAAATCACCTGGGTATCGTTGGCCAAAATACCATCATCGATGACCCGCTGTACCTGCGACGGTATCATCACTTCAGCCCCGGTGCCGACGATGAGTGCCAATAATGACAGCCAGATGTCGAGCCGGTACGGCCGCATTTTTTGAAGAATTCGTTTAATAATTTCCATAGTTTTTATGTTTGGGTGTCGTCCTGCGATTCGTAGCTAACCGTTAGCCTCGTTAATCACAGCAACTACAGCAGTTGTTCGCTCCCTCTACGTTGTTTAAGACTTTTTCCATTAAGTTTTTAAATTGATTTTTCTCTGCATCTGTAAAATTCCCAAAGGCGATGCCTTGTAAATTCATGACGACATCGCGCAAATCCTGTACTTTGCCCTTGCCCTGGCTGGTTAACCATACCCGTTTGACACGTTCATCGGCCGGATCTCGCTTGCGTTGTACAAAGCCAGCTTTCTCCATCCGTTTAACCATGTTGGTAATGGTTGCGGGAGTCACTTCCATTAAATCAGCCAATTCAGAGTTCGAGCGGCCGTCTTCCTGGCTGAGCGCAAAAATAAGCGGCGTTTGCCCCCGATGAAAACAATGTGCATCTAGCAGCCTGCCGGCTAATTTGCGATGTGATTTGCTGACTCTAAAAAAGAGTGTTTCGAGTTCTGTTTCGGGAGTTTTCATAAATGGGGCAGAATAGTTAGCCGATTAATAGTTAGCCAGCTAAATAATAGTGCCGCTCACCACTTGACTCAAATAAACTAAGCTGATTTTTACACTCGCGGCTGCCCCCCATAACTAATATCACATTTACAAAACAGACCGATTTTGCACAATATAAGCTGTTGCTATGTCAATGATCGGCCGATAGAAATTTTTGTACCTAAAAGAAGCAGTTCGGCCGGAAGGATGTAGTTTCAACTGTTTGATCTATGTGAATCCTGACCAGATCATCTTCAAACAAACAGGTGCGGATCGATGACCATCGCCCTCGTCCCCTTTATTGGGTTTTCCAGAAGTTTAGACACTATTTATGCTCCAAAAAATCGCTTCCCCAAAATCATGGTCTCTCAAAATTCAGCTAGCCACATTCTTGCTAGTGTCGCTCATCGCCCTAACGATAATCGCTACAGAATGGGTCGTCACTAATGAGCAAAACACCCTTGTCGATACGTTGCAAGATAGAAGCCATCACACAGTGGTCTTGACAACCCAAGTTCTGTCTATCGCAATCAAAGAAGAAGATAGTGCAGGTTTAGAATCATTTGTCACCGACACGATCCTGTTAGACGGAGACATCATTGCCATCCTCATCTATGATGTGTCTGGAAATCTGTTGTTTGACTACCATCAAGAAGACGTAGACATGACACATAAAGCGATCTCATTTACAGAGGAGCTTGTCTATGACGGTCAAACATATGGCACAATGCAGATAGATTGGGACCTCACTCAGTTTGCAGATCACTTATTGGAGCATACGCGCGATGCCCGCTGGATCAACGACTCGCTATTAACGGGCTTCACCGTATTGATTTTTCTTGGTGTTCAATTCCTTGTTTTTAGCCCCCTCTCTATTTTAGAGGAGCGGATTCGCAGTTTTGGTGATGAAACCATAGACAATACAACCCTCCCACCACTCACAGCGAAGCGCTCGCGGGAATGGAGCCGTTTGAGCCAATCGACCAATCAGCTACAGACCGCCATTTTGCAGCAAGAGCAACGAGAAGCAGAACTCAAACTGGCCCGAGACGCAGCCCTAGAAGCCTCCAACTACAAAACCAACCTGCTGACCAATGTTAGTCATGAATTACGAACACCCCTTAACGGTATCATGGGGCTTTCAGAGCTTATGCTAACCACCGATCTGGATGAAGAACAAATGGAATATTCTGAGAGTATTCTTGAAAGTGGAAACAATCTTTTAGACGTGATCACTGAAATGCTTGATTATTCTGACATTAAGACTGGCAATTTAAATGTAGAAATCAAACCGTTTAATCTGATCACACAAATAGAAAGCACCGTGGAAAGTTTTAAACAAGCTGCGGCCAAGAAAAATCTGCCTATCTCATTTCAACCTGCGGCCGATTTACCCGAAATGATCGAGGGTGACCCGCAGATCATCGCTCGCATCGTGAGCAATCTTATCGACAACGCGGTGCGTTTTACTGAATCGGGAGCAATTGCGGTTACCTTGAAATCAACCCCCACGACAAAAAACCGGCATGAATTTGAAATCAATGTTATTGACACCGGCATCGGCATTTGTCCAACGGCTTTAGATACTATTTTTGAATCATTTACCCAAGCAGATGCATCTCTGACCCGGTCACATGAAGGGAATGGGTTAGGGTTAGCTATCGGCCGAGGCTTAGCACATAAGCTCGGTGGGACAATTACAGTCGAAAGTGAGCAAGGTGTAGGTTCTACTTTTTCTCTTGTATTTTTGGCAGATGCACATGCAATCCCACAGCAAGAACAATCAACTTTAGTTTAAAGCGGCGATCTTCGTTACTCCCTTATGCGCTTGTTAGAAAAGTTTAATCAACAAAGCATCGCTTTAAATTTTTTACTCGTTGTCACGATCGGCCTTTTCTTTGGTCAATTAGTTTTTGGACTAATTAACATCTCGAGAAACTATCAACGACAGCAATTCGGTCTACATAAAAAAGCCTCTGACCAAGCCTACGTTCTTTCTACAATTAGCGGCGAGTATATTCTTACCTATAATTTTTTGTCTTTAGAAACCTTGATTCAAAGCATTACGAACGACGCTGAATATGTCTACATCGTCATAACGTCTAAAGATGGTACCCCCTTAACCAGCTCTATCGACCTAGAAAATGAATTTATAAAAGCGGCTGCAAGTCACTCAGAGAAGATCTCTAGAGTTGAAATTATGCAAGCCTTGGCTACTAATCCGGACATTCTAGAAATCATTAAGCCCGTTATGGCAAATGGCTCTGAAATTGGTTATGTTCATTTGTATCTCACCACAAAACCACTTGTAGCGCGATTACAAGGTTCAATCCTTGAAACCTTTGTCTCATTTCTTGCCTTACTATTGGCCCTCATTTTCCTGATAAAACGTCAGTTTACTCGCCGGGTACAAGCACCCCTCATAGGTTTAGGAACTGTAGCTTCACAATTTGCCTCAGGGAATTTTGAGGTAAGGGCAGAAACGAACGCGGGTAAAGAAATAAGAGAGATACAGCTTACATTCAACCGGATGGCGGAGCAGATTCAAGTCAATGTGCAAGAGTTAGAAAAACTTTCCTATGTCGTCAACCAAACTGATAATCTCGTTGTTATTTGCAACCCTCAGGGGCAAATTGAATGGGTCAACGAAGCGTTTGTAACAAAGACCGGATTTTCACTTTACGAATCTATTGGGCATAAGCCGGGCTCTTTCTTGCAGGGACCTGAAACCGATCTTAAAACGGTTGCCTATATCCGGGGACAAATAGCTGAACAAAAACCGTTTAACTGTACGATTTTAAATTATTCGAAAAGTGGAGAGCGTTATTGGCTGGCGATCGAAGCTCAGCCGGTCTTTAATGTGGACGGGGATTTAATTAATTTTGTGGCGATCGAAACCGACATCACCAAAAAACGAGAGGCAGACATCGCTTTGATCAAGGCGAAAAATACGGCCGAAGCTGTTGCCCAAGCGAAAAGCGATTTTTTAACCAATTTGAGTCATGAAATTCGCACCCCGATGAATGGAATAATGGGGGTCACAGAACTGCTAAACGACACCGGTCTAGACGAGGAACAAGCGAGTTATATTGAAATAATTGAAGAAAGCAGTGATCGCTTGATGAACATCATTGAAAAAATCCTAGATTTATCTGACGTTGAAAAGGGGACGATACAACCAGACATCCTAGCTTTAGACTTAGTTGAGCTCATAGACGGTGTTGTTAACAGCTTTGAGGAAGAGGCGGCCGAAAAACAAATCGCTATGTCATTTCTCCCCTCAGATATGGCTCTTGCGGCCAAACATATCCAAAGCGATGCGACGCTTATTGAAAAAGCGATATCCAATCTTATCGATAATGCGATTCGATTTACGCCAAAAGGTGCGGTTGCAGTTACACTATCGGCCGAAAAAAGACCGCATGAGCATTATGAATTTAGAGTTGATGTCATCGACACCGGCATCGGTATTCATACAGATCAGCTAAAGGCCATTTTTAAATCTTTTACACAGGTCGACAGCTCCCTAACACGAGCCCACCAAGGGAACGGCCTGGGACTTTCAATCAGCCAAGGTATGGCTGAAGCCTTAGGTGGGCAGATCAAAGTGCAAAGCCAAGAGGGTGAGGGGTCAACCTTCTCGTTGATATTTAATGCGCCATTAGCCGAAAACCCCGCCACAAAAAAAAGCGACCCGGAGGTCGCTTAAATTTTTTTCATAAACGCGCGAAATACGCGTGCGAAATACGCAATTAATTAAAACGATTGATCCATTCCTCAAAAGCGGCCATCTGGCCCCCGATAAACTCGCGGGTTTGATCATCAGTCAGCTTGCCATCTTCAATCTTTTTACCAAAATGTGGCACCGCCACCGTCGGCTTGGGCAACAGATACATGCCCAAGTGCAAACATACCGCCCGTAAATGTTCCTGAGCCTTCGTTCCGCCCAATGCACCCGGGGAGCCCCCCAAGGTAACGACCGGCATTTTGGCCAAAATACCACCACCACGTGATGCCCAATCGATCCCGTTTTTCAAAACACCGGAAAACGACCCATTGTACTCTGGCGTCGCCAATATCATCGCATCGCTCGCTTTAATCGCTTCGTGTAAAGCCACAACCGATTCAGGCAATCCTTCAGATTCAATATCGGTGTTGTAAAGGGGCAGGTCGTGTAATGGAAAGATCGTGAT
>JAHDEB010000003.1:0-46601 GCA_020629055.1 Chloroflexota bacterium | reverse complement strand
ATGACCCTACCTGAAAAAATAGAGACAAAGCGGCTCGTATTACGACCATTCGTTTTCAGTGATGCGGACGCCATATTTGCATACGCAAAAAACCCCAATTTTAGTCGCTATTTAGACCTTGTCCCTCAACCCTACAGCCTAAAAAATGCGGAGCAGTTTATTGCCCAATGTATCCTTCAAAAGCGGGAAGAAGGGGCAACCCGCGCTATTACCATGGGGGCACAAAACATCCCTATCGGCGCGGTCAGCATTCACTTTAAAAATGAAGAGCTGACCTTAGCCGAGTTAGGTTGGAGCATAGGTGAAACATATTGGGGCAATGGATTAACCACCGAGGCTGTTGCAGCCTTTTTGCATGCGGCTTTTACACATTTTCCCAAACTACACAAAATCTATGCTAAATCTGACCAGCGCAATATCGGCTCATGGCGACTAATGGAGAAAGTGCATATGCAACGTGAAGCCTTAATGCGACAACATGCGGTCCGTCGTGGGGAATGGACTGATCAAGTTTGGTATGCAACATTGCGTTCTGAATGGGAAAATCAAAAACATTAACGGAGAGAATTCATGACTTTGCCAAGCACGATTGAAACAGAGCGGCTAATTCTACGGCCGTTTACCATCAAGGATGCGCCCCACATCATCAACTATGCCAGTGGGCAAAACTTCGGCCGATATTTAGCCTCGGTCCCCCATCCATACACTCAAAAAGATGGAGAAGAATTTATCGCCCGGCGTATTTTGGAAGATTCAGACAAATCGAAAACATGGGCGATCACGGTCCGGCCGCATGATCATCCGGTAGGCGGCTTTAGCCTACGCTTTAAAAACACCGACAAAAGCATGGCTGAAATGGGCTGGAGTATCGCTGAAGAACATTGGGGGAAAGGGTTAACAACCGAAGGGGCACAAGCGATCATCAACACAGCTTTTACCCATCTGCCCCAAATGCACAAACTGACCGCCGGGGCAGACCTGCGGAATATCGGCTCATGGCGCATCATGGAAAAAATCGGCATGCAGCGAGAGGCACTATTCCGTCAACACATCTATTTTCGGGATGAATGGGTTGATGATGTCTGGTATGGCATTTTGAGATCAGATTGGGAAAATAGCTAGATCAAGGTTGACGAAATGCGAGATCTGTCTACTTTTATCAACATCAATCAGCGCAACACGCATCACGTTTATGTCTAACACAGTCGGTTCCAATAAGGTTTAACATGTACACAATAAAAAATTTAAAACACGCCCTAGAAACACAACAAATAACCTCGCGAGCCGTGGTTGATGAAATGCTTGCCAACATCGAAGCACCAGAAGGGCAAGGCGACAAGGTCTATTTAACCGTTTATGCGGACCAAGCCCGTGCACAGGCAGACACAGTCGATATGGCTAGGCAAAATGGGAGTTACTTGCCCCCTTTTGCAGGCATTCCTCTTTCGATCAAAGATCTGTTCGATGTAGCTGGCGAAACGACAACGGCCGGGTCTAAAGCCTTGGCCTCGGCCGACCCCGCCACGAGCGATGCCCCGATTGTGGCCCGATTACGCGCGGCCGGTTTTATTTTGATGGGCAAGGTCAACATGACCGAGTTCGCCTTTTCTGGCTTAGGCATTAATCCCCATTTTGGCACCCCTTTAAGCGTTTATGATCGGCAAACTGGCCGTATTCCTGGCGGCTCGTCTTCAGGTGGCGCGGTGTCGGTCGCAGACAATATGGCGGTTGGCACCATCGGTACCGATACGGGCGGATCATGCCGCATACCGGCCGCCTTTAATGGGATTGTCGGGTTTAAACCGACCGCTAGCCGTGTTCCAAAAGCAGGCGTCATTCCCCTCTCAACCTCGCTAGACTCTGTCGGGCCTCTAGCTAACACAGTCTCATGTGCAGCGATATTAGACGATGTCTTGGCCGGTGGGCCAGGGGCCGATGTAGGCTCGTTCCCGGTTCGCGGGCTGCGCTTAGGCGTGCTGAAAACCCTTGTGCTCGAGCAGCTTGATGAAACTGTGGCAACGATCTATGAGCGCACGCTCAGTCAGCTTTCAGCCCTTGGCGCGACTTTAATCGACTTAGAATTAAATGATTTGTTGGATATCCCGACCAGCAATCCCAAAGGGGCGCTCGTAGCGGCTGAAGCGTATGCGTGGCACCGATCTCTTTTAAAAACACGGGGGGAATTCTACGATAGCTTTGTGAAAATGCGGGTGATGGGTGGTGCCGATGTCTCGGCCGCTGATTACATCGATGTGGTAGCCAATCGGCAACGTATCATCGCCAAAGTGAAGCCACAAACGGCCGGTTTCGACGCGGTCATTATGCCGACGGTTGCAGTAGTCCCGCCATCACTGGCTGAATTGAGCGAAACAGACACAGCTCTAAGAATCAACAGCCTGATTTTACGGAACACGTCTGTAGGCAACTATTTAGACCGTACCGCCCTAACAATCCCTTGTCACCGGCCGGGTGAAGCCCCGGTTGGGTTGATGCTTATGGGGGAAAATGGTCAAGACCGACAGCTGCTGGCTATCGGCCAGGGGATAGAGCGTGCGCTAAAAAGTTAAGGGCTGAACTACAAAACCCCTCAGGGGTACCTCGTAATTGTCCTAAGTTTAAAGCTCAGAGAAAGGTCTCAGCTTATTCCTGCCCCATCCAAGCAGACATAAAGCCGAACAAGATTGTGCCACATAAAAGAACGACATAGATCGAACTCTGAACCGAATAGCCCAGTAACGGAAATGCGACAACAATGGCGCCGAACAACATAAAACCGAACATTGACAATACGAAAACAGGGTCTTCAAACCCAGCCAATCTAGCTGCTTTGGCCCCCATCCACGACACGGCTAAAACCGCAACACCTACTACAATAGAAGTAATCATTTGGTCCTCAGTACGAGTGACAGGCATTCAAAAAACAAAATAATGGAATACGCAATCGATAAATAAAAATGTTGGTGCAATACCGATAGGACGCCCTACCCCACATATAAAATAATCGGTTGGGGCAAAGAAATACCTATCGCAAGCTCCATGAAACGAATATTGAAGCCTTAAGCGTAGGACCCTTCCCTTTAGCTCCAAATTAAGAAAACGGTTATTTCAGTTTAAATCCGGGTAGAAAAACGCTCTAAAAACGAATTTACGGGGCAAATTGACCCTGATTTTTACTGAAAACAGGACAAAATCACCCGCAAAAAACCCAAATCTAACCGTCCTCGAAAGGTGACTCGTAATAGTTTCCGGCCGGGCTAATCCCTGAGAAGAAAAAAGATATAACTCGCTTAATTTTATGACTATGCGCATTTTCATGCGACTTTAGATAATCTGTGGCTTATTCTGGGAAGCAAGCGGTGTTTGAGTTAAACTTGTGTCATTCAACTATTCCCATAGAAAAGGAGTGGATTCATGTCCAATATCCCAGCAAATTTAAAATATACACAAGATGATGAGTGGGTTTCAGTCGATGGCGATGTCGCGACCATCGGAATCACCGATTATGCTCAAGATGCATTAGCAGACCTCGTCTATTTTGAACTACCAGATGTAGGTGACACTTTAACCGCAGGCGAAGAGTTTGGTGTCGTTGAATCTGTTAAGGCGGCGTCAGACCTTATCTCACCGATCTCGGGTGAGGTTGTAGAGGTCAATAGCGCCCTAGAAGATACCCCTGAATTGGCAAATACAGACCCTTATGAAGCTGCCTGGGTCGTTAAAGTCAAAATGAGCAATCCCGATGAGCTAGAAGGATTGCTAGATGCGGATGCATACAAAAAATATTGCGACGAACGCTAAAAAATACATCTGATCGACTTGTATTAACAGAGCTTTTTGCTAAATTACTGTCGGTATCCATCAATTATTTCCCGGCCCTGCTATTTTAAGCAGACTGGCCGGTTTCGTTTTTGGCTTTTGGCCGAACCTAATCCAATACATAAAAAGGAAGGTAACCCATGAAAAATCTAATCAAAAGCTTCTTCCCAGCAGAAGAAGTAAGCGCACATTGTGATGGCCCTTGTGGCGTCTACGACCCAGCAGATGCTCGTATCAAAGCTGAAGCTGTTTTATCAATGACCAAGAAAATTTTGGCTATGTCTGCTCCAGATCCGTCTGATGCAGCGGCCGTGGTTGCGTATAACAACACCATGTCTCGCTACATCGCCATCAAAGAAGACCAAGCTCACGGCACAAAAACCGACATCTTGGTTCTTTGGACCGACTTTTTCAAACCAGTTCACTTGGAAGCGAACCCAGACTTGCATGACATTATCTGGAAAGCAACCAAATTGTGCTCGGCTTGTAAAACGACCGTTAGCCTAGAAAGCGCAGAAGCATTGATGGCAGCTGTACAACAGATCCATGATATCTTCTGGGCGGCTAAAGGGCGCGAAGTCGCTTATTACACCGCATCGTAATTTAATTCTCTAGATTTTTCTTGTTTTAAGACAAGAAAAATCTTAAAAGAATGAATAAATATCCAGAGAACGCACCCTTTATTGAATACGTTCTCTTGCTTTTGAGGCGCCGGAAACGCATAAGCGTAACCGGCGCCTCAATGCTTCCTGGGCTAAATGCCGGGGACGAGCTGTTTGTGAATGAACGTGCATATGCAAATACCCTGCCTGACGAAGGGGATATTGTGGTGGCATGGCACCCGAGAAAACCGAACCAAAAAATCATCAAACGAGTATCGATGGTGCTCGATAAAGGGTGTTGGCTGATTGGTGATAATCCGGCCGAGAGTACCGATAGTGCAAAATATGGCATCTTTCCCTTTAAACGCATCATTGGCAAAATCACCTACCGGTGCTAACACGGAGCCAGCGATTGGGGCGATGAGGGAATCCTGTTAAACAAATGCCACCTTCTGCACATTGCCCGTTTCCGAAACACCCTCACTCTGCAAACAAATAACTCGCCAAGGTAACTCGCTGCCGTTCAAAGTACTCCTCTACCTCTTCAAATCATTTTTAATGGGCAATGTGCAACGCACAATAAACAATGATAGATTCGTCTAATCCAACTTTGCCCGCACTTTTTGACCGCACACTCCTTTCTCCATGACCACACAAGCAATCACCTCATACACCGCCCGCTGGTACAATCGAGCCGGTATATGGATCGGCCTCGGAATTAATTCCGCCAGCATCACATTGGGGGGCAACTTAGCCACAAAGCTAGATACACCCGCACTGCTATGGGTTATACCCCTTGGGGCATTGTGCTTATGGATGATCGCATCGACAGCAGGCATCATCGGCCGGCGCAACCGGCAAAAATTTGTTGAGTGGTCAACCGCCACGTTCGGCGTGGGCACCGGTGCGATTTTAATCAATTTGTCGATGGCATTGGGGATGACTGGATGGGCCGGTTTTCAAATGGGGTTAGGTGGCACCAGCTTGGCTAACCTGTTTGGCATTCATCAGGCATCTTGGATCGGAGTTCTGGCCATGGGGATCTTGGTCTTTGTGTTAGGCAATCTAGAAGTCAACAAATGGAATTGGTTTGTGTGGCTCACAACCCTATCTTCGTTAGCCATGGCCATTATCGCAACTGTCATTGCGGTACAGCTCAATGACACCGTCGTTCTAGAGCCGAATCCCACGACCCCGTCGGCCGTCTTTTCCGTCATTACCAGCATCTTAGCCTTTGCCGCCCTCTTCTCACTCCGCAGCACAGACTTTACCTGGGACCTTGTCTCAGATCGGGATGTCCTGATCGATGCGACCCTGTTTATCTGCGTATTTGTCATTTCGATTACCATCGGAATTATGCTGTTCCAGGCAACCGGGTCACCCGACCTTGCGGTGGCACTGTCTGGCACCCCTTTGGCCCTTATGGCTAAGGCGTTCCTATTTCTTTCACTAATGTCACCCGCGCTTTCCACAATGGTTTCCGGCTCGTTGGCATGGACCGGCATCATCAATCTAAAATATTGGCAGGCAACGATTTTACTCGTTGGGGTAGGAACCTTATTAGGGCTTATTCGGTTTGATCAGTCCCTCATCTTTTTCTTGGATTGGCTCGCAGCCATCATGCCACCCGCAATCGCCATCATGTTGGTTTACGGTTTATCCAAACAAACTTTATCTAAACCGGTCGCCTTAACCGGTTGGATCGCCGGTGCGGTGATCGCGATTGGGGTCAAATTGGCGGGAGGTGCCTTTCACTTGGCGATTGGGGCAGCGGTCGGGCTTATCATCATCTTTATCGGCAATTTTTTGTGGAAACCGACAAACGCAGATGGCTAAAGTACAGTCTCCCCAACTTTGAGGGCTTTCGCTTGATTGCGCCTCAATCCCTCCCACTTCCACCACCAGAAAACGTTGGCCCATTTAGGTCAGATATGCTAATTTCCCTGTATGCCGAAAAAACCGAATTTTCTATTTATCATGTCTGACCAACTGCGGCCGGACCGCACCGGGTTTGGTGGGAACCCTATCGTTAAAACCCCGAACTTAGACCAACTCGCCGCCCGATCGCGCCAATTTAATCGCGCTTATTGCAACTCCCCCTCTTGTGGGCCCAGCCGCTGTTCACTAACCAGTGGGCGCATGCCGTCTACAATCGGCAGCTGGACCAATGCCTTATCTCTAGACCCCGAATCAAATACATTTGTGCGGGTGCTGCGAAAAGGGGGGTACAAAACAGGGTTAATTGGTAAAAGCCATTTGCAAGATTGTATCGACCGGCGGCCGTCAAAAGATGGCTCGAACATGCTTGATTTAAGTAAGTTGGGGCTTGTGCGTCGGCCGCCTGAAGGTGAGGGGCGAGCGGTGGAACGTAGCTGGCAACAAGACCCTGACTGGGACAAATGGGAGCGCCATTGGCTGCACAAAGAAGGCAAAGTAGAGATGCCAAAAGACTATTATGGCTATGATCATGTTGAGCTCACCCTCAATCACGACGACCGGCCAGGAGGGCATCATTACTGGTGGGTCAAAGAGCAGGGAGAAGATCCCGAGGCATTTGGCGGCCCGGATAACGCGCTAGAAACATTTGAACCTTGGGCCCAAGTGTGGAAAAGCAACTGCCCGCTTGAATATTACACCACCAACTTCATCACAGAACGCTCAACCGCGTTTATAGAAGATGCGGTCGCCAACGACGAACCGTTTTTCTTAACCGCATCTTTTCCTGATCCCCATCATCCATTTGGGGTGCCAGAACCATACTACAGCATGTATGACAGGGAGCAGATCCCCATCCCTGAAACATTCTACGAGGAACACACAGACGGAATGCCCCAGTTTAAAAGAATGGTGGCTGAACGTGGGGCGAACAAACGAGGCCCATTTAGCTTCAGCCCCAGTCTAGAGCAATATCAAGAGGCAACGGCGATCGAATATGGGTCAATTACCCATCTAGATGAAGGGATCGGCCGGCTGATGGCTAAGCTAGAAGAGCTTGGCGTGGCGGACAACACGGTCATTATCTTCTGTGCCGATCATGGTGAACTGGGTGGGGATCACGGGCTTATTCTAAAATTTGCCGCCCACTATCAGGCGACTGTGCAAATCCCCCTACTGATATCAGCCCCAGGATTTACCCCAGGTGGGACCGAATCACTGGCCTGTCTTTTAGACATCGGCCGCACCGTACTAGACTTGGCTGGCGAACGCCCCTACATCGGCATGCAAGGGTACAGCCTACGGCCGGTTTTACAAGATGGCTCGGCCGCTGTCCGAGATTCGGTGCTGGTAGAGGAAGCGTATCAGGCTGATTTTATCGGTTTGGGCACAGACCACTACATGCAGTCGATTGTGACGGCCGAGCATAGGCTAACGGTTTACTTTGGCAGCGAAATGGGGGAACTTTACGATCTGGTGAACGACCCGCTAGAAATCAACAATCTGTTTGATGACCCTACTGCGGCCGAATTAAAAACAAAGCTAATGGGGCAACTTATCCAAGAAATGATCGCCCATCGGGATCTGTCACGCTATCCGCTTTAAATAAGGCAGGGGAGACTCATTTTTCAATCCAGTTGCCGCTTTGGCCAAGGTCTTTCTAAAAATGAGTCTCCCCTACAATAGCGTGCTAAACGGTCTCGGTTACTTTCTTAATGTTGCGAGGGGTATCAACATCATAATCCCGCGCGTGGGCCAAGTAGAGGGCCAATAGCTGCCCAGGAAGGATCGCCGTAAACGGAGAGAGCCATTCGGGCAAGGCGGCCGGGAGTCTAAGCGGAATACGGGCCAATTCAAGCATCTCAGCATCGTCACTGATAATGATCGTTTCTGCTCCGCGTTCGTTCAATGTAGCCGCAAACTCTTTAAAGTCACCGGTCAACATCCCCGAGGGTGCCACCAGAATGGCTGGAAAACCGTTTTGGATCATTGCCAAGGGGCCGTGTAAAAAGTCTGCGCTACTGTATGGTTCTACAATTGTGTAGGTCAACTCTTTCATCTTTAAGGCGATTTCAAAAGCGGTCCCATAGTTAAACCCTCGGCCGATTACGACACAATGTTCCATATAACGGAAACGAGGCGCATAGGTTGAAACGGTCTCAGCCAGCGCCAAGGTCTGTTCCATCGCGTCAGACAGTTGGTTAAGCATCTCTAGTTTGGCAGAATCATTGGCCAAATGGCAGCTAAGTAAAGCGACCGCAGCCAGCTCGGAGGTGTATGTTTTGGTCGCCGCGACCGCAAACTCGTCCCCCGCACATAAATCGATGACGAAGTCAGCCTCAGCCGCCAACGGTGAATTAGGTTCGTTGGTAATCGCCGCAGTCAATTTGCCCTGTTTCCGCGCCTCGCTTAAAACAGAAACGATATCAGGGCTTTGTCCACTTTGGCTAATGCCAAGCACCAATGCGTTTCCGAATTTGGGTGGCTGTTTGTAGAGGGTAAAAAGGCTGGGTGTCGCCAGCGCAACGGTTAGCCCATTATGGGCGCCCAACAAATATTTTGCATAACGGCCCGCGTTGTCGCTCGTTCCACGCCCTGCAATCACAACGTGCGAGATTTCTTGAGCGTTTATCGCATCGGCCAATTTTTTAACCGTGCTATTTTGTTCTTGTAAAAATCGGCCAATGACGGCCGGCTGTTCGTTTATTTCTTTAAAAAGATGGCTGTCTGTAATCATAAGTTATTTCTCCTGCGATCATCGTCTGCTGAAGGTTAAAGTTCTTATCAAATAAGATGAGATCCGCATCGTACCCAACTGCAATACGCCCTTTACGATCCCCAATCTGCAAAATGTCGGCCGGTACCGCCGTCATCGCATGCACCGCTTCTTCTAATGTACTGCCGGTATACAGGGCTAAGTTTTGGATAACCTGCATCGGCAAGACGATACTCCCGGCGAGTGTGCCGGAGGCGAGCCTAGCATCTGTTTCTGAAACATGTACGGTATAGTCACCGAGCAGATAATCGCCGGGAGGCATCCCCATCGCCCCCATCGCATCGGTCACACCATTCACCCGCCCCTTCGCGAGTTGCCAAACCAGTCGAATCAGATCTGGGTGAACGTGTACACCGTCAGGAATGAGGCCGATCGTAATATTTTCATCTGCCAAAGCGGCCGCTACCAATCCTGGTTCACGGTGATGAAGCGGTGGCATGGCGTTAAAAAGATGGGTCACGTAGCTGATGCCGGCCGCGAATCCTGCTTGGGCTTCTGCAAACGTTGCGGCCGAGTGGCCGGCGCTCACGACCACCCCTTGCTCTACCAATCGTTTGACCATCGGCAGCGCGCCTGCCATTTCGGGTGCTAAAGTCACAAGGCACACCCCATATTCCGGCTGCCAGCATTCCAACTTAGCTAAATCGATTGAATCCGCTGCCAAGATGTGTTTCGGATTATGTGCCCCTTTTTTAACCGGGTTTAGAAATGGCCCTTCGACATGCAGACCAAAAGGTTTTGCTCCCTGATATCCTTCCGGCCGATTGGCCAATACGTGTTGAGCTTGGGTCGTTGTTTCTAGCGGCGCAGTAATAATCGTGGGCAAAAAACCGGTAATCCCAAATTTGGGCAATTGGGCTGCCACAGGCCAAATCGATTCAGGCGTCTGGGTAAAATCTTGCCCAAATGCACCGTTTAGCTGTAAATCGATCAGGCCTGGAGCCAAATATGCCCCTTTCGCATCGATCACCTTGGCTGGAATCACATCAACGTTAAGCTGGGTTCCTTGTCCGATATGATCGATCACCCCATCAGCAATCAAACAATGCCCAGTCGTAATTGCATTCGGCATAATTATTTGGGCGTTTTCGATACAAATCATAATCTATAAACTGACCGGCTGCCCTGTCCGCACCGACTCATAAGCGGCAAGGGTAATATCGAGCCCGATTTGCCCATCTCGTGCGGTCACAGCCGGTTCGCGATTTTCCTTAATCGCTGCAACAAATTCTTCGATCATCGCTTGATTTGCGTCGGACCCCCAATAGGCCCACGAGTGGCCGATCGGGTTTTCTGTAAACACGTTTAGATTTTGCTTAAACGCATCCACAATCGTTAAGCCACGTTCGCTGATCATCTCAAGCGATAACCCACCCCAGGTTGGATAATTGAGCGGCTTTGTCCAACTACAATCGATGGTGGCAAATACCCCATTTTCAAAGGTAAGCATCGCTAGCCCGGCCGTTTCGACCGCGACTTCTTCGGCATACACAATTGACAGCCCAGCAGCATTGGTGGAGACCTCTTCAGGGTACATGATTTGATTTGCTTGAGCATAAACCGAGGTAACTTCACAGCCAAAACTCCAGCGCATCACATCGGCCAAATGGACAATGTGGTCGATCAATGCACCACCACCAGACAGTTCTGGGTCTACAAACCACGGCCGATAATCAAGCGGAATCTGTCCTTGATTGACCGTGTTTAAGCAATAGATTTTACCCAGGTTCCCTTGATTAATCTGAGCTTTAAGCTGTTGCAGCGGGGCGCTAAAGCGCATCGGAAAGGCGGTCATCAACATCACCCCCGCTTTTTCACAGGCAGCGATCATCGCGCTGGCATCTTCGGCCGTTGTTGCCAAGGGCTTTTCACACAGCACGTGCACGCCGGCCGCGGCCGCCATTTCTACCAACGGCCGATGGCGCGTATTTTCAGAACAAACAAGAACAGCATCTGGCTTTGTGGCTAACATGGCCGCATAGTCAGGGAACAGGTGGGCATCAAACTGTTCAGCGTACAGTCGGCCGCGATCAACATCCTCATCTGCGATTCCGATCATTTCAACTTCGGGAATCGCCCTTAGGTTTTCGATATAAGCCTCGGCGTGAAGATGGGCAAAACTCATTATTCCGATTCTCATGACACACTCTCCATTTCGCGAATGTTAACAGGCAATCCGGTCCGAGCCGATTGTAGGGCGGCTAGGCCGATCTTGAGTGCGGCCAAACCATCGGCCGCCGAAACACGCAAAGGCTCGTCATGTTGAAGATGCTGATAGAACGCCTTAATTTGAGTGGTGTATGGGTCCTCATGCAGCGGGCTGCTTGGCAAAGGTACAGAAGGGGCTTCTACCGTTTTACTTTCATGAAAATACATCGCGGTTGCAGCGGTTTTATCAGAATCGTGCTGAATAAACCCATTGCTGCCAGCCACTTCGATCTGCGTTCTAAAAAGAGGAGGTGGATAAGCCCAAGATCCTTCGATGTGAGAAATCACACCATTTTTGTGGGTCAAAATCGCCAACGCATGATCAACTTCCGCCTCTGGGTTTTCTTGTCGCACGCTTTTTGCAAAGACCGTTTCAACCTCTCCCCCCAGCCAGCGAGCAAAGTCAAAATCATGAATCATCAGGTCTAGAATCATTCCCCCCGATTTTTCTTGATCTAAGAACCATTTGTTTTCCCCCACCGGTTGTGACGATCCACGTTTCAGTCGAATCACAGCCACATCTCCAATGTCGCCTGATGCGATTTTCTTTTGCGCCAGTGCGTATTCAGGAAAAAACCGAACCACTTGTGCCACAAGCAGCTTAACCCCAGCTGCATCACAGACATCGATCATCTCTTGCGCATGTTTAGCGGTGCGGGCAAGCGGTTTTTCGCACACCACATGTACCCCGGCAGCGGCCGCAGCCAGTGCCATTTCATGATGCAAATCTGTTGGGGTGCAAATGTCTAACACATCGATATGTGGCAACATGCTGTCTAAAGATTCATAAACTGTCGCATCATATTGGCGTGCTAAAGTCTGTGCAGTCTCCTCTGATCTAGAAACAATACCGCACAGATTCGCTGCGGTCTGGTCCCAAGCGTGAGCATGGGTTTGCCCCATCGCCCCTGTTCCAATTAATCCAATGCGTAATTGCTTATCCATCATTTCTTCTCGCTGCTCTTAGCCCAAAGGGGCAAAAGATCACTTAAACCGATCGGTGTTCCACTATCTAAATAGATCCTGACCATCTATTAAATGGTGATTTAATCTCAACTTTTATTTGACCGCACCCGCTGTGATGCCGCTTATCAACTGTCTCGAAAACAGTAGATATAGAATCAATATCGGGATCATGGCTAACGTCAGTGAAGATAATACGGCGTTCCAGTCACTCACAAATTGCCCAAGAAACTGCTGCGCACCCAAAGTGACCGTTTTGGTTGATTCACCAGGTGCCAAGATCAAAGGAAACCATAAGTCGTTCCAAATTGGGATCATCACGAAGACAGCTACTGTCGCGACGGCCGGCCGGACAATGGGCAAAATCAAGCTGAAAATTCGATACTCGCTAGCCCCGTCTACCCGCGCCGCCTCTTTTAACTCTCGTGGAATTTGGCTCATAAAGCTTTGCAAAACAAAAATCGCCAATGGCAACCCTTGGGCCGTATAAACTAGGATGAGTGCCAGCCTTGTATTGGTCAAGCCCAAGGCCACAACCAAACGCAAAATACCCACCGTGCCCAACCGGATTGGAATCATAATCCCCAAGCCCATATACAGGCTCATCAATCCATTCCCCCGGAAATCATATTCAGACAGTGCAAATGCCGCCATCGCCCCTGTGAGTAAGATAAGGAAAATCGAAACGACGGTGATGATAATGCTATTGCCAAAATACAAATCAAAATTGGCCCGTTCCCAAACCGTGCTATATCCGACGAGGCTAAATGTTTCCCTTGTCGGCAAAGACATCGGGGCACTAAAGATCGCTTTTCTAGACTTAAACGAATTGATGATAACCAAGACAATTGGAAACAATGCGATGGTGCCATAAATCAGCAGCATTAAATGGGCAAAAAAGTGATCGTAAATTTGTTGTTTTATTCTTTCAATCATGGGATTTTTAAATCTCGTATGAGGTAATGCGTCGCTGCCAACCAACCAAATAAATAACCACACCGGTTAAAATGATCAGTAGCATCATTGCCGCAACGGTGGCACCCATTTCCGGGTTACCCAATTGCAATTGCTGTCCAAAAAATGTTCGGAAAAACAGCGTCCCCATAATGTCTGTTGAGTAATTCGGCCCTGCCAGAGCCCCTTTCACCGTGTAAATCAGGTCGAAAGCGTTGAAATTACCCACAAAGGTTAAAATGCTCACAATACCTACGGTCGGTAGGATGAGTGGAAATTTTATTTTCCAAAATACGTTCCAAGAGGTGGCCCCATCTACATGGGCAGCTTCAACCAAATCCTCAGGGATACCGAGCAGAGCTGCATAGAAAAGCATCATCGGGATACCGATAAATTGCCAAACTGAAATGAGAGCCAGGGTGTTGAGTGCGGTATCTTCCAGCCCCAACCAAGGTTGAAAGAACTGTTCTAAACCGACACTGCCTAAAATCGACTCTGAAATACCCCAAAGTGGGCTAAGAATAAGCTGCCAAATAAAACCGATAATAACAACCGATAACATCGTAGGCATAAAAAGCAGTGTTCGGTAAATCTTGCTCCCCTTTAAATTTCGTCGACTTAATAGTGCGGCCAACAACAACCCGATCGGGTTTTGCACAACCATATTAATGGCGAAAAATATTAAATTGTTCCGAACCGCTCCCCAAAAGCGAACAGATAAAAGGTCGTCGCTCAAAAGCTTAATATAATTTTGGAAGTAAACAAATTGCCCGGTTTCATTTGAAACAAAGCTAAGTCTCAATGAATCGGCCAACGGCCAAATCATGAACATAGTGTAGACAATAAAAGCGGGGAGTAGAAATACAACGATATGGGTCGGAAATTTTTTTGCGCGCATATGTCTTCGAATTGAGCGTACTAGTACAGATCTTATCAACCCACGCTAGCACGCTCCTGCTAACTGCGAACGATTTAGGACAACCAGAAATAAATCGTTCGCTTGGTGGGAACGCGGACATTTAATGACAATTCAGTCTTGTCCGCGTCCCCAAGCTTGGTTAGCAACTAATCGTAAAAATTAGTTGTTGTACCAAGATTCAAGACCTTCTTGAAGCTGGTTTGCACCATCGGCCGGATCAATGTCGCCATTGATAACGCCCGCGCTTACGCGCCACAATTCAGTCTCTAGGTTCGGTTCGCCCCGAGATAAGATCTGGTATGAGTTGCGAATGGTTGAATTACATTCACCGCGCCATTCAACAAATTCAGATGCGAGTGGATCTTCAATTTCTAGATCAACGTTGGCCAAAGAGTAGAAGCCTGGTAGAGCGTTACTGAACAGGTTCGCAAATTCGGATGAAGCGACCCAATTCAAAAATGCTTTAGCAGCTTCTGGATCGGCCGCGTTTGCATTCAACCCGATCGCAATATCAGTATGGTCGCTGATATAGCACTCATCGCCTGCATTTTGGACCGGTGGCTTGAAGGCACCAAGTTCAAAATCAGCTTGTTCGTTGAACAATGAAATATCCCAAGAACCTGCTGGGTAAATGGCAGCTTGGCCAAGCGTAAACAGATTCTGAGAGTCAGGATAAGTTTGTGCTTGGAATCCGCTTGGCAAATAATCGCCCCAACGAGCCAACTGTTCTAAAACCGCAACATATTCTGCATCTGACAATTTAGCTTCACCGTTGATCAAAGCCATACGGCCGGTTTCACCCGCCCAATAGTTTGGACCGATGTTTTGGAAGCCCATCGTAGCCGCTTCCCATTGATCCGCGGTACCCATGTCTAGAGGCGTAATGCCTGCTGCTTGCAGCCCGTCTAGGGTCGCAAAGAACTCGTCAACCGTTTCAGGTGCTTCTACACCAGCTTCTGCAAACAAGTCTGCGTTGTAGATAAATCCATGAATGACCGATGCCATTGGGACACAGAACGCGTCTGAGCCATCATCTGTGATCCATGCGCTTTTCGCAGCAGAACCGAAGTTAGCCATTCCTTCAAGATCATTTAGAGACGCCAAATGGCCTTGATCATAAAGGGCCAACGAGCGGTCAAATGGACGGCAGGTAATCAAGTCACCAGCGGTTCCACCTTCTAGGCGAGTGTTCAACGCGCCGTCATATTCAGTTGGAGCGGTCGGAGCGAAGTTAACTTCGATGTTCGGGAAATGTGCATTAAACGCAGGGATAATGCTGTCTTCCCAAATAACCAAGTCGTCTGTCCGCCAGCTTTCGATTGTGACAGAGCCGCTCATGTCGCTGCCCATCATCATCTCTTCGCCATCATCAGCCATGGCAGCTGCGCCAGCTTCAGCAGCAGCTTGGCTAGGGGCATACCATTTTTCCAAACCGGCTTGCGTTTCCGCAGCAGCTTGCTCGGCCGTCATGTCGCCATTGATCACACCAGCGCTTACACGCCATAATTCTGTTTCGAGGTTTGGTTCACCACGTGACAAAATCTGGTATGAGTTACGGATGGTTGATTCACATTCACCACGCCAGCTCACAAATTCTGATGCAAGTGCATCTTCGATGTCTAGATCAACATTTGCGAGTGAGTAGAAACCAGGAAGCGCGTTGCTGAACAAGTTCGCAAACTCGCTAGAAGCGGCCCAGTTCAAGAATGTTTTAACCGCTTCAGGATGAGCCGTATTGGCATTCATACCCATCGCGATGTCCGTATGGTCACTGATGTAGCATGTATCCCCTGCATTTTGAACAGGTGGTTTAAAGGCACCTAGCTCGAAATCAGCTTGTTCGTTGAACAATGAAATGTCCCATGAACCTGCTGGATAAATAGCAGCTTGTCCTAGCGTAAACAGATTTTGAGAATCTGGGTAAGTTTGAGCTTGATAACCACTTGGCAAATAGTCGCCCCAACGTGCGAGTTGTTCCCAAACCGCAACATATTCTGGGTCGGTTAGTTTTGCATCACCGCTCAACAAAGCGACACGCCCTTCTTCACCGTTCCAGTAGTTAGGTCCGATATTTTGGAAGCCCATGGTTGCTGCTTCCCATTGATCCGCGGTACCCATGTCAAGCGGGGTTACACCGGCCGCTTGCAATGTGTCGAGCACGGCGAAGAATTCATCAACCGTTTCAGGCGCTTCAACGCCAGCTTCTGCAAAGATGTCTGCGTTATAAATGAAGCCATGAATAACAGATGCCATTGGCAAACAGAAGGTGTCAGAACCATCATCGGTGATCCAAGCACTCCGTGCTGCTGGACCAAAGTTAGACATCCCTTCTAGGTCATTCAACGAAGCCAGATGGCCACCATCAAATAGTGCCAAAGAGCGGTCAAACGGACGACAAGTAATAATGTCACCGGCCGTACCACCTTCTAGACGCGTGTTCAAAGCGCCGTCGTATTCAGTTGGGGCAGTTGGGGCAAACAAAACTTCAATTTCGGGATGTTGCGCATTAAACGCAGGGATAATGCTATCTTCCCAAATCGCGAGGTCGTCGGTCCGCCAGCTTTCAATGGTGATCGAGACATTTTCCATCATCTCTTCAGCCATTTCTTCCTCTGCCTTCTCTTCTTCAGCCATCTCTTCTTCGGCGGCTTCTTCTACAACCGCTTCTTCAACAGCGGCTTCCTCTGCAGGAGCTTCAGGGGCAGGTGTCTCTCCACCACACGCCACTAAAACCAACATAAGCAGCATCCCAATCATTGTAATCAGGTACTTATTCTTAAAACTGAACATGTTTTCTTCTCCTTAAACCCTCTATAATGGAGGGATGAGTTTCGGTGCAGCTTTTCAGCTGTACCTTAATTCGGTTCTTGCGCCCTTCAGATTGATATTTATGCTTGCCAGCTAACATCTGGGGGGCGCCTAAAAAACTTTTTAAATGCAAAAGGCTAAATATTAAATAGCTGTCCCAGATTTAATATTTAGCTAGGTTGGAACGAAAAATTTCTTGGGACAACTAACGCTTTTTCGTTCCGAAGGGGAGCACCCTTCACCGTTTTTTATATAGAGGTACTTGTCAGACGTTCACCTTTCCTTCGACTGGGTCGGGTACTGTTTTTCACCAAATATGTTGCTCCCCACAACCCAACGTTGGCAGACGTTGGCAAAATCATCAATTTGTCATCATTGAGAAGCAAATTGGTGATTTTTGATTGTTTACGTAATTGGGCGACAGCTTGTCTAAGCCCGGTTTCGAAATAGGGGCCAGCATGGGTTACGCCGCCACCTAAAATAATCTTCTCTAAATCAAATGTCAGTGCGATCCATTGAATCGCCCGAGCCAAATGATCGAACATGTTTTGCAGGACTTTTTCGGCCGGGGCAGAGCCTGATTCGGCTAAAACAAACAGATCAGCCGCAGACGCTACTTGACAGTTAGCTGCCAGCCCCTGCTGCACCAGCCCTGGGCCAGAAACAATATTTTCTAGAATCATCGAGCGGCCGTTATACGCTTCAGCGATATGGCCGATTTCACCCGCGAGCCCACTTTGCCCCCGGTACAGTTCACCATTCAAAATAAAACCGGCCGCCAACCCGGTACCGATACTGATGTAGGCCAAATCATTTAGCCCATGCAGGTTCTGCACCCCAAATGCACCTAATCGAACATCATTCTCAAGCGCGACCACCGTGTCATACCGCTCTTTCAAAGGTGCGCCAATCGCTAACGGGGACTCGATATTTAAATTTGTGGCTAAGTGGATTTCTCCCGTCTCGCGTACAATTTTTCCAGGGATGCCAAGACCGATCCCTTCAAGGAGATCTCCTTCGCCCTCGATATGAGTCAACGCATCATCAACGAGCTCGAAAAGGGCGGGCAACAACCCATCCCCTTTTACAACAGGGACATGCGCCTCCCACTTAACGTCGTTCATTTCATCGACCAAGTGGGCCGCAATTTTTGTTCCGCCAATATCAAACCCGATCCAGTAGCGCATATTAAATAACCCCCAATTCATGATGTAAAATGATCGAAGCGGCCCCTTGCATCACAATGTCTTGCCCTAGATTTGATAGACGCAATTCTGTTTCTTCAACGATATTGCGTAAAGCTCGCTGCTCCATCTCTTCTTGAATGACCTGTAGCAAGATATCTCCAAATCGGGCGAGGCTACCGGCGATAACAATTTGAGGAATGTTCAAAATGCCGATCGAGTTGGCCACGATTATTCCGATATATCGGCCGGCTTGCTTGATAATTTTGGCGATCTCCAAATTTCCGGCTTCATAGGCACGCAGAACCTCGTTGGTTGTAATCTCTTCCGGCGAGCTAACATAGGTGTTTAAGATCAGATCGGGATTGTATTCTGCAAGCAGCTGAGCCTTGCGCACAATCGCACGGCTACTCGCAACTGTTTCTAAACAGCCGTAATTGCCACAATTGCACGGTTCGCCATCCTCAATGATTTGCAAGTGCCCTACTTCGCTGGCCCCAAAGCTGCTACCAGAATAAACCTTGCCATCTAAGATAATGCCTGCGCTGATACCACGGCCGGCCTTAAAAACAATTAAATCCTGATTGCCACCTTCGTTGTCAAACACAAACTGCGCAAGGGCGGCCGCTTGGCTGTCATTAAATACATAGACGGGGACTTGGTAGCGGGTTTTGATCTTCTCTTGCAGTGGGAAATCACTCCAACCCAAGTTTGTCGCAACCCGAATCGAACCATCCTTTACGTTCAGTAGACCCGGTGTCCCGATCGCAATACCCAGCAAGGGCACATCAGACCGGTCTAACTGCAACATCAATGCATCGATTAATTCAATTAGGATTGGAAAAATAAAGTCTGGGTTTGAATAATCTACCGAACGCTTTTCAGAATGTAGGATTTGCCCCCGAATATTGAAAATAGCTCCCTGAAACTCACTATTACTAATATCAATGCCAATGACACGATAAGCATCATCGACAACTTCTATCAACGTGGCCGGCTTACCACGTCCATTTGCAACCTGCCCTTTCTCAACGACGATTCCATCATCTATAAACTTTGCAACGACGGTAGAAACGGTCGGCCGCGTCAACTTTGTGACGCGTGCTACGTCTGCGCGGCTGATCGTACCGGCGTCATAAATCGCCTTGAGAATTAATCGCTCGGTGTCACTTTTTATTTTGGGTGGGGAGTGAGTTGCGGAATTAAACATTGTATTTGTAAAGCGACTAACCTAATAAAGCATATTTTAGCTAAAAACACAGCCAAAACTCAAAAAAAGAGTCCAAAACACGCTATTTAGTAAATTCGTTTTACAAAATAATATCTTTTTCCTTTCTTTTGTCAACCCTTCAAAAAAACTGGTAACTTTTACGGCAGCGTTTAATGGTCCGCTCCTCCAATAAGATCCCCTTGCACCCACACCTTACGAATATTTTGTCGGCCGGCGTTATAAATGATTTTTTGCAGAACATCCTCCACATCGTCTAGATCCGCCCAAACAGCTAAATTTGTGTTTTCAATGTGCGTGTCTATCACAATCGCATCAAAAGCATACCCAGCTTTTAACAAGCCGATGTTTAAATTCAAGGCTTTTCCACCGCCGGTCGTCGCCATCCAAAAAGCTTCTTTGAAATCGATGCGGGCCTGTGGTTTGCCACGTTCGGCCGCCGATATTTCAGTATCCACACCCCCTTCAAGGTAGCGGGATGCGGTGATCGCTGCGCCACAATTTTCCAATAGCGAAGGGGTCGTGCCACCGGCCACATCGGTGCCTAACCCCACATTTAATTCAAGGTCTAATGCTTGACGTGCAGGAAAAACCCCGTTCGCAAAATAGGCGTTCGAGATCGGGCAGTGAGCAATGCCACTCTCCTGCTGTTTAATCGTCCGCATATCTTCATCTGTGATGAAACAGGAGTGAGCCAAAACCGTTTTATCTGTTAATAATTTGAAATGATTCAGGCTTTGCGTATCCCGTTTGCCGTGCCGGTTGATCACATAATCATGCTCCCAATCACTTTCGGAACAATGGGTCTGTACATGGCAATCATACTCTTCAGCCAGTTGGGCCAACCCGCTTAGCATTTCATCGGTACAGCTGGGGATAAACCGGGGTGTCACGACCGGCAACACCCTCTTATTTTCGTTCCTAGGAAGTTGCCGAATATAGTCGATTAGCGTGCGGGTATCATCAAGCCCCTGCTGCACCGATGCATCACGATAATACTCAGGACACTCATCAGGGTTATCCATCGCGACCTTGCCTACCAGCGCTCGCTGCCCTTTCGCTAGACAGATATCTGCGAGTAATTTTGTGGATTCAAGATGAACCGTTGCGAAATACATCGTGGTCGTTGTGCCATTCGCAACAAGGGTGTCTACCAATGAGGTGTATGACTTTTCAGCAAAGGCTAAATCAGCATATTTCGCTTCAAGGGGAAAAGTATAGGCTTGTAACCACTCGTACAAAGGGACGTTCAGCGCATTCCCCGCTTGCGGCCATTGTGGTGCATGAACGTGCAAGTCGATCAGCCCCGGCATCAGATATTGCCCCTCTGAAAGCTGTAGCAAGCGGCCGTCTTCGACAAGCTTGCTTTTTGCAGCTGCATACCGGTTAGATTCAGGCGAAATCACCTCAGAGATTACCCCATCGTCATCCACCAAAACCAAGGCTTCTTTTAGCACCTCCACCTCCCCGCAAACGGGAGCGTGTATCATAGTTCCACACAGGGCAAATCGATTTATCATCATTCTCAATCCTCAATTTTGACTGTACACGTTATTTTTGACTCCGCTCAAAAACCCAAGATCGAGCGATGCTACAAACAAAATGGGGATTGATCAACCCTTAGGATTGCGAATCAAGACAACTTCGATAAACTGGTGCTCAAATTGAACCAATTCTTTGCTCAAACTCATCTTTAGACTTCATCCAATCATATGCTTCCTACAGCGGTTATTTTTTGGAATCTAGGGTTCAAGACGCTTTGGCACATAAACCAGCTCGGTTTTGGCTACCTCTGAGATAACCTAAAAAACAAATTCAAGCACTTCAAGGCGGCTCGCAAAGGGTTGATCATCATGTATCCCTAGACATCATCTTGGGTCGCAACTTAATTCTCGTTCTTAAGGAGGCAACATTGTGCTAAAAGCTGTATCTAGAGAGACACTTACACAGCAGGCGGCCGACACCCTGAAACGTTATATTCTGACTGAAGAATTACCTGCAGGGAGCAAGCTACCCAGCGAGCGGGAGTTAAGTGAAGTGTTGGTTGTCAGCCGTAATATTTTACGTGAGGCATTAAGTACATTAGCGAGCCAAGGGGTGATTGAGAAGTTTGCGGGCAAAGGTACTTTTGTCGCTGATTTTGACCGCCATGCGGCCCACCTCTCCCTGCCACTCACCGTCAGTCAAGTGGGCACAACAGCACAAGAGGTCCGAGAAGCGCGGGCCGCTTTAGAAATCGGGGCGGTGGGGTTAATGGTTAGCCGAATCACCAAAGAAGAAATAGAACTGCTAGAAAATATCTTGCACATTTACGAAGCGCGGCACCAAGCTGGCAAAAACACCATTAAAGAAGATATCCAGTTCCATTTAGCGCTGCTCCGGTCCACCAAAAACAAGGTCATTGAAGAAATGGCCCCTTTGGTTTACGACATGTTTCGCCGGACGCTGGCTGAAGAGCCGAGCGCGATAAGACAGAGTCCAGATCGGATCATTATTGAGCATAGGCGCATTGTTGCAGCCCTTAAAGAGGCTGATGTCGCGGCCGCCAGATTAGCCATGCACGACCATTTTAGATTGCAAGATATTCCCGTTTAGCTTTGCCAAAAGGCTGAAGAGTTCGGCTGGACGCTGGCATTAGCCTGTCGGCAATAAAAATGAACACCTGAAAAGCTGTGCTCATCCAAGTTTAACTTCGACAAAACGGGAATCACATGTTAGAAATAAACCAACTGGGAAGCCCTGCCGTTCATGACACCTACCCCAATCAATGCGATGACTTAAGAAAGCCTGGATAAATGAAGAATGGAAGGCTTGGAAAAAACATCTCATCAAGTAGAGGAAAAAATGGAAAGAATCATTATTGATACCGATCCGGGTGTGGATGATGCTCAAGCTATTCTGATGGCTGCAGCCCACCCCACAAGCAAAATAGAAGCGCTATTAACTGTAGCTGGCAATGTAGGCTATGAGCATACATTGCGTAACGCCCTCACACTGGTTGAAGTCGTCGGACAAGATATCCCCGTTTACGCCGGTTGTGACAAACCGTTGCTGCACTTTCAGGAAGATGCCGCTTTTGCACACGGCAATGACGGGCTTGGCGATGTGGGGCTTGTACCCAAAAGTCGTCAACCGGAAAAAGAACATGCTGTCGCGGCACTCATTCGTATGGTCAATGAGTCACCGGGGGAGATTACACTTGCAGCTATCGGCCCTTTAACCAATGTTGCCGTTGCGCTCAAGCTTGAGCCTGACTTGCCCAAAAAACTTAAACGATTTGTGGTGATGGGTGGTGCAGTTACCGGTCATGGAAACACATCTAGCATCACGGCCGAATTTAACATCTATTACGACCCGGAAGCGGCCCATATCGTTTTCACCGCTTGGGAACATGCAAGGGAGATTATCGATGTGGTTGATTGGGAAATTACGACCCGCCACGGCTTTCCTCTAGACGTGGTCAATCGATGGCTAGAAATAGATACGCCCAAAGCCAAGTTCTTCAAAAAAATGACCGCCAAAGGCAGAGAACGCTCAATCACGATCAAACGAAATACAATGTATGCGGCCGACCCCTTGGCCTTGGCCGTTTTGTTAGAACCAGACATCGTCACTGAAGCGGAAACACATCACTTGGCTATTTCGATGACCGACGAGGCGACTAGGGGACAAACGGTTGTTGATTGGAACGACCGTACCGGCAAGACCGCGAATGCCAACATTATCATGGCTGTCGACGATAAGCGCTTTCAAGCATTAATGGAGCAAGGCATCCGATAAGCGGCTGTTTCCTAATCTAAACCTGACCTTAACTTATGGCCACCCTCGATCCGCTCCAAGAAACAACCCAAGCCAATGTATCGGCCGACATGATAAATTTTGGTATCGGGCAGCCTAGTTTCGACATTCTGCCCACCGAAATCATGCGAAAAGCGGCCGAGCATCGGTTAAGTCAGCATGACCCGAGCTATCTGAACTATGGGTTTGAGCAAGGGGATGGCAGGCTTCGAGACAGCTTGGCCCAGTTCTTGACAAGCGGATACGGCTTGCCGGTATCGGCCGCCCAGCTCTTGCTCACCGTCGGGGCATCGCAAGCGATCGACCTGATCTGCAACAATTTCACCCAACCGGGCGACGTTATTTTTGTTGAGGAGCCTACTTTTTTTCTGATCTTAGGGTTATTTAGAGACCACGATCTAGAAATTGTGTCGATTCCTCTTGATGAGGGGGGGATCAATATAGACATTCTCGAAGAGAAATTGAAGCAGCATCGGCCGAAGTTTCTCTATACGATTCCGACCTTCCAGAATCCAACATCGATCAACCTGTCAACAGAAAGGCGCCAGAAACTTGTCGCGTTGAGCCAACAGCATGATTTTTACATCGTGGCAGATGAGGTCTACCAGCTGCTCAATTACACCGTCGAACCACCGTCATCTTTTGCAGCCTATTTAGATAGCGATCAGGTTTTGTCTATTGGCTCCTTTTCTAAAATCTTGGCCCCCGGCCTACGCTTGGGCTGGATTCAAACGTCACCAACGCTCATGGCGCGTATTTTGCAAAAAGGGTTATTAGCCAGTGGTGGTGGATTTAATCATTTTACGTCAGGGATTGTTCGCAGCGTGATTGAATTGGGCTGGCAGGTAGAATACTTAGATCATTTAAAACAGATTTTTAGCAAGCGTCTTGAAACTTTAAACGCTGCGCTGCAACAGCATTTACCCTCGACTGTCGATTTTAATAAACCGGAAGGTGGCTACTTTTTTTGGCTCCAGTTGCCAGATGGGATAGATGGGAAACGCTTGGCTGAAACGGCCGCATCTTATAAGGTAGGGTTCCAGCCCGGCGAAAATTTTAGCAATCGGGGCGAACTATCAAATTACATCCGGCTAAGTTTCGCTTTTTATGGCGAACACGACTTAAAAGAAGGTGCGCAGCGATTGGCACGCGCTTTAGCAGACTATAAATAATCCCTGTGGTAGCGTTAGTTGCCGCCCGAGGATAATTTCAGAGGTAGATGATATGAGAAAAATGATTATCGATACAGATACAGCGTCAGATGATGCTGTAGCCATCATGATGGCATTAATGACGCCAGATATTGATGTAGTCGCCATGACTATCGTGGCTGGCAATGTCAATTTAAAGCAGGCGAGCATCAATGCGCGCTATACGGCCGAACTATGTGGCAAAGAGATCCCAGTCTATGAAGGGGCCAACGTACCGATGTTGCGTGAGGTTTATAATGCGGAATTTTTCCATGGGTCTGACGGGATGGGGGAGATGCACTATCCAGCACCGAAACGGGAGGCTGAAACGAAACACGCCGTCGATGCGCTCATCGAATACATCGAAACCAATCCTGGTATCATTTTGGTTACCCTCGGGCCAATGACCAATGTTGCTCTGGCCGTCTTAAAAGCGCCTCATATTGTCGCGAATGTAAGCCGTTGTGTCGTTATGGGTGGGGCGGCGTGCCAGGTGGGCAATATCACCCCAGCGGCCGAGTATAACATTTGGTGCGACCCGGAAGCGGCCCGCGTCTGCTTCCGTTCTGGCCTCCCCATCGAGATGGTCGGCTGGGAACTTTGCCGGGGTGATGCGAACCTGTTCGAAGAAGAGATGCGCTACTACAAGGAGGAAATCGATACGGCGCTTTCCCATTTCACCATCGATTGCAACGCTTCCGCCCTTAAAACCAATCAAGACTGGCTAGGGGACCCCGGCATCGGTTTACCGGACCCGGTTGCTATGGCGATCGCCATCGACCCAGCATTATGTACCAAAATGAGCAAGCACCATGTTGAAATTGAATGTGAAGGGACGTTTACCCGGGGTATGACGGTGGTCGATGAACTGAATGTGACCGTGCACGACACCGACAATGTCGGGATGTGGATACCGATTACGGCTGATGATTCCCCCCATGTCTCTGTCTGTTGGGAACTTGATGTTCCCGGATGGAAGGCACTGCTTGAGCGTTGTGTACGAGCCGAAGTTTAATCTTTTACGAATTTAGTAACGAAGAATAAATGACCCATTCAACCTCTTTCTATTTCGATGAACTCTGCATGTGGCACACAGCTGGCGAGCATGCCTTTGTCATGCCGGTCGGCCGCTGGGTGCAACCCACCGTCGGTGATGGTCACCCTGAATCCCCTGAAAGCAAACGGCGTATCAAAGCGCTATTCGATGTTTCTGGGCTTTCAAAACAGTTGAACGTTGCAAGCGCTGACCCGGCCACATGGGAAGATTTACAGCGCGTCCATACGGCCGGCTATCTTGAAAAGTTCTCGACAGAGAGCCAAGCGCGAGGTGGCATCGCAGGGCCAAACACCCCGTTTGGCAAAGGCAGCTTTGAAATTGCTCGGTTATCTGCCGGACTAGCCAAAAAAGCGGTCGATGACGTTCTGTCGGGTCATTGCAAAAACGCTTTTTCACTGGGTCGGCCGCCCGGGCACCATTGCCTGCCGGACCAGGGGATGGGATTCTGCTTTCTGGCGAACATCCCCATTGCGATTGAAGCTGCCAAAGCGAAACATGGTATCGAACGAGTGGCAGTTGTTGATTGGGACGTCCATCATGGGAATGGGACCGAGGCGATCTTTTATGATCGGCCGGACGTGCTCACGATCTCGATCCATCAAGAAAACAACTTTCCCACCAACAGCGGTCATCTAAAGGATCGAGGCGTTGATGCTGGAGAGGGATTCAACCTCAATATTCCCCTGCTGCCCGGCTCGGGTCATGATGCGTATCAATACACATTTGACCAGATCGTTTTACCCATGCTTGAGCGCTTCCGGCCGGAGCTGATTATCGTCGCCTCCGGCTTAGATGCTAGCGGGCATGACCCTTTGGGACGGATGCAGCTGCACAGTGAATCCTATCGTGAAATGACGCGTAAAATCATGTCAGCCGCCACTCGGCTGTGTGATGATCGACTTGTGATTGTGCATGAAGGTGGCTATTCCCAAAGTTATGTCCCATTTTGCGGGCTGGCGATTGTCGAAGAGTTATCGGGTCACCAAACAGAAGTAAAAGACCCGTTTAAAGAAGCGATTGAGGGTGCACAGCCCAACGCTCGGTTCCAGGCTTTTCAACGACAGCTGATTGATGAAATGGCAGAAAGCTTTTCACTATAGGGAAAAAGACTTTTCATGTTTTGAAGCTTCTACCTCTAGTAAATCTTTCAGACAAACATGAAAAGTTTTCAAGAAAATTAAGGGGCCAAATGGTGCAAAACCGGTTTAAGCCGGCCGCACCCGTTCTCTCGCCCATGCTAAACGTTTAGCCGCTTCATCTACAGGGATTTCGTCCCACTGGGGCAATCCGATTTGCTCAAGGGCGAAGCTTGCGCTTACCGTAGCTCGCAACCCAGATTCTAAAGCAGACAACCCATCTCCGAGTCCGGTCATAAATCCACCGCAGTAGCTGTTGCCAGCACCGGTGACATCGATAATTTCGGTTGGCACCGCAGGGAGCATCCATGCACCTCCATCTCGTGTCTTAACCAATGATCCAGAGGCCCCCATCCGAATCGCCACCACAGGGACACCCCACTGAATAAAAATATCACACAGTTCGTGCGGGTCGCGGGTTCCGGCCAGCTCAAACCCTTCATCGCGGTCGGGAGAAAAGAGGGCCAGCTTGGGGCACAAATCCCTGAACTTCGCTTGCGAGCGCCGTAGACCTGACCCAACTTCAAGAACCAGCTTGACGGCCGGGTTTTGTTGTTGCAGATAGCTACACAGCGTATAAAGCTCTTCCGATGTCCCCCACTGAAAATGAATGCCTTTGGCGGCCAAATAAGACGGTGGAAGATCTTCCGCTTGGACTTTGCGTCGGCCGAACTCTTCGTGAGACGTGCGAAAAATCTCGATTCGTGTGTCATCTTCCTCAAAAATCTGCCAAGCACGCGCCGTCTTGTAATCCTCACGGATCACCAACCCGTCTGTGTTGACCCCAAACCGGCGTAAAGATTCATGGTGAGTTGGGTTCAGGTCCTTGCCAACAGAGGCCGCATAGCCGAGCCGCTGATTCCAAAGCGACATACCCACCAGTGCGTGTGTGCCTGAACCGCCCAGGGTGTTCATCCGACTTTGGCCGTCAGGGAACACAATATCATCGATAATGAGGTTAGAAAATGTCACATACTCGATGCTCATTTGCCGCTCCTATTTAATATTCCGCCTCAAAAGTTTTGAGCACCCCTGTACAGTTTCTAAGCGGATTGAAAATTGCGCCACGCGATTTGCGTGAGGCCAGCAGCCAAACCAGCGATATCCTCATCGTTGGCGCTGCTAATCATATCTCGCATATCTTGTGGAATCGCATTCGGCCCTTTTAAAGCCCCAGCCATCGACCCAGCCATCGCTGCGATTGTGTCGGTGTCATTGCCGATGTTGGTGCCACCCACAGCACAGCCGACCGGCTCTCCTTTCGCGGCAACAAAGATGCCAACGGCCGCAGGTGTCGACTCGACCATCATCACAGAATTGCCCACCGTAGCTTCGATATTGCGCAACGCTTCTTCAAAAGATGAGGCCCGTATCGCTTCTTCAACGGCAAGTTCTATTCGACGTACGACACTGGGGCCAGGAGCGGTCCGCCCATGTTCCCGGCCGATCTTTTCCCCTAAACGTGCCCCTGCGAGCGTCGCTTCGACCACGCTAAATACATCTGCAGATGGCAACAGGGCCGCAGCACAACCGGCCGCAATCGCCCCGGCCCCGCTAATCGCAATTTGGGTATTGTGCGTCGGCCGGGCCGATATCCAAGCGGTATTGACCGCCCCTTCGATATCGCCTGGGTGAATCAAACCGGCTGGTGCCACCCGCATCGAAGCCCCGTTGGTTGTACCCATCGAGGCCAATTTGCGTGTTGAATTGCCAACCACACCGATATGATCAGTCGTTTCGCCTGCAGCTAAGGCGGCTAGCAAAGGTCCTGTCGTCGGCCCTTGCTGGTGACGCATGGGTGAGTGAATCGACCAATGAATTAGCGTTTCGATCCAAGCTGAATCATTTAAATGGCCATCTGTATCGATGAGCGTTTGGGTTAGCGCAAACATTTGGCTGCAGTCGTCGGTCACCAAACCGGCCGTGTCGGAGTGGGAAAACGTATCAATCGGCGGTGCGATTATTTTGTCCAGCAATCCGCCATATTCTTCGATGATCTCATCAATTTGATGCTGTTCTGTGGCCGCCCCCATCGCATCTCCCAATGCAGCCCCTAACAGTCCACCAAAGATATGCTGGCCCAAAATTTCTTGATTTAGTTCATTCGCCATAATAGATTCACTAACTCCTTTTAAATTTAACTTGCACCCAAACAGAATTCATTTAGCAAGTCCCATACTTCGCATGAATAACCGTGTTGCGTGAAACGTAAGCTTTAGCCATTGTTGGCTTTTACGTTTCACGCAGCACGCCTAAATCGCACAAGTTGACCTACTGAATAAATACCAAAAAAAATAAATTTAGCTAGCTAAAAGCGTATGGGCTATCAGATTGGTCTAAAACGGCCGAGATCTCTGCGAGGGTTGGGACGTTGACACCGGACCCAAATTTTTTCACACAGGCAGCACCTGTTGCATTGGCCAAGGCCAGCATCTTAGCCATAGGGTGCTTCTGTAAATACGAAAGAACCACCGCGGCTAACACACTATCACCGGCCCCGGTTAAATCGACAACTTCTACCGTTAATCCCGGTTGGAAATCGGTCTGTATCGCAGTATGACCCATCATCCCTTCCGCCCCAAGTTTTAGGATAACCAGCTCAGGGCCAAAATTTAAAATCTGCTGCGCCAGCTCCTCGCGCGACTGGGCCGCAGGCAAAGACATTTTCGCTTCGTCTTCAGTCAGAAGAACCACGGTTGAGCCGGCATACATCGCTTCCAGCCATCCGGCCGGCATATGCGGAATTTCAGGGCCTGGGTCAAAAAAGACAGGGACATTTGCCGCTTTGGCAATCTCTAGGGCGACCAAATTGGCCTCAGCCCCCATTGAAAGATAACTCCAGCCATAAAGCATGAGGGCATCGGCATCACGAATCGCTTGACGCCATGGGTCAGGGAAACCATCGGCCGCCATTTTTAAGTCCCCCCGATGGCCGATAAACAGATGCTCTCCATCTGGGTCTACAAGCGCGATAGAAAGTGTTGTCGGCTGATCGGGAAAGACGATCTGACGATCAACCCTGATCCCCTCATCTATGACCTCTGCCTGCCACATCTTGCCGAGGTTATCCCCACCGATATAACCGATCGCCTCCATCGCCATGCCGAGCCTAGAACCAACAAAAAAAGTGTTGGCCATTCCCCCCGCTGTAATCAGCCGGCCGTCCACAAATTGATGCTGATTTGGCAAAATAGGAAATGAATCGATCTGAAATGCCATGTCCAAAGTGGCATTTGAAAGCCCTACAACTCGAAAACTCATACGACACTCTTCTCCAACCCACGCGATGCCACTGTTCGTTCCCTGGTTCTAATCAACAGAAATAACAGTCGCTTTTTCTTAAAACTATCCCATCCTAGAGAAAGCTGCAGCCCCACCCGATAATGACATGATGTGCATCAAAAAAAATGGGACCCCCATCACTCGAGACGATCGAATCGATTAATCAGAGCCAAAATCATCAATCCTTTAATTTGCCCATCTATAAAATTAATAGTACTCTGGCGAATTTAACGCAGCAAGTTTAGGATTAAAGTTTAGATACCCTCAAGGGTCTAGTACCGTGCGGCATAAGTAACGGTATGGTTGAATTGGCTCACGGTACCCTCTACAAAGGGGCTAACCACATTTCAACATGTTCGTTCTTTATGCCCCTTTGTACTAGTCTACAGAAAAAGGAGAAAGGCGATGGACGCGAAAACGATTGTAGATGCCCTCGATCAACGTTACCCAAATCTATGGGACAAACTTGATGAAATTGTAACCGGTGAAGCCTATTTCGAGACTTTCAAAAAAATCTCGGATAATTATTCTCCCACATTAACCGTTTCGCGCGTTCAAGGCCCCTTGATTCAATCGATGATGGAGCAGAAGATCGGCCAAGGCGCACGTGTCAAAGTTGATGCAAGTCTGCGACGTTCAGGCACTGTCGGCATCACAATTGGAGATGAACCGGCACCCGTTTGGTTGACCGGTCATGCAGACATCTGTAGCTATTTAACCGGAACCTATGATGGCACGAGCTATTCACTCACCCCCTTTTGTGTCACCCGCGCCGCCCCCGGCCGCAGACCGGCCGTTGCCGTGGGCTCACCCACACAGGGGCTGCCATTAAAACGATTGGCCGAGGGGGAAATGGTCACCCTTGAAAATGGTGATACCGTTTTTGAAACAGCTGACGGATCTCTTCCCCGCTGGACGCGAATCGTCTATGACATATCCGCCAGTTGGAACCGAGAAAACGATGAGCTTTATGGGTACATCGATAATCAAGGGACCTGTGCCGCATTGGTCTTGGCCGCCCAAGTCTTATCCCATTATCCGGTAAATGTCGTGTTGCTACTGAACGATGAAGAAGAAGGGCCGGTAGACAAAGGGAATCAAGGCTTTTCAAGAGCGATGCTACGGCTGCTTAATCGAACCCCGCTAGACCTACTGCCTGAAGCTGTTTTTAACAGTGATGTGAATCAACAAGAGATCTTAATCGATGCCGGGGAGCCTTCTCAATTTGGGGACGGGGCGCTTTTCACCGGCATGAGCAGCGGTACCCGAGGGGCGGTTGTCCCACCCCAACTGGTTGACTTTGCACGTGACAGCATGGGCGAGCTAGCGGCGCACGGGATTCAGTTAGCTGAAAACAAAAGCTATGTCAGCCGCAGCGACGATATTTCAGCGATGCAATTTACTCAAAACGTCATGCTTTTCGGTTTTCCAGGAACCTCATCCCACTTTGATCAAACCCCGACGATGCGCTGTTCTGATCTGGTACACCTAACTAAGACCCTAGTCGTGTATGCGCTCATCGCCCAAGATGCTGATTGGCGAGAAGCATACTTGTAGCATCGGCCAGCTGCACTAGTCAGTAACCGACCGACTGAATACAGCCACACCGAATACCGACATCTACCGGTCCAATTTCGTAAACATATCACGGAAAATCGGATCTCGGTGCACATAATAGGCGCAGCGGATCGGGTGGCGCGAATGGTCAAAGCTCCAAGTCAACTGATGCTTGCGCCAATCGTCCGGCTTGCGATTCACGACGTCTCCGGCCGTTTGTTGGCTAATAATCGGGCTTGAAACGATATGCGATGGGAGCCAATCCGCATTAATTAAATAGGCGATCGCCACAACGTCCCAAATTTCTTTTGACCATGCGAAATGGTCATCGCTGTATTCTTTGAACGTTTCAGCCAAATAGTCCCCAATCGCCCCTTTGCCCTGAACATACAGTTCAATTTCAGATACGGTGCTGCGTAGATGGGTGGTTACCCCCTGACATGGGATCAGCACAAGTGGAACGCCACAATCCAAGACCAGTCTGGCGGCCAAAACATCCCCTGAAAGATTAAATTCAATCGTATTTGGCCAGTGCAACGCATTACCGCCTAACCAAACAACGATAATTTTCTCAATAATTTTCGGTTCGATTAAAATGGCCGAAGCGATATTTGTCAGCGCACCAATCGCAACCACGTAAAGGGGGTCGGCAGAACGCATTGCACGGTCAATTAGGTCTTGGACCGCATCGTTGTGAAAAGGAGTTTCATAGTCAGACAAAAATCCATTTGACCCACGGTAAGCAAGATTTTCGGCCGGCATATCTAACCGATCCAAAAGGCGCAGAATCTCATCGTAACTCTTCTCCATCCCATCGCCAGGGCTGCTTGCCCTATCGTTGAAAAATGGGGCTGCGTAAAGTGCTTCTACTGACATTTGCTCCGGTGAAAGCAACGCATAAGCGATCGCAAACTGGTCATCAATTTCATTGTAGGTGTCGGTGTCCAGCACCATGCGCACCTTCCCTTTTGGGGGCTGTAATCTTTCAAGACGGGTCGAAGCTGATATTTCAGGAAACTTCATTTTTACCTCCATATAATCCCTGTAGGCGTTAATAGATCTCTTTATGAATCAAATTGTGACACGAAAATAACAAAACACTAGGCGGGTGCCTTCGCGGGTGGAATCTCGCCACGATCAATGCGAATAACACGCAACATATATGTTTGCAGCAAGGCGAGGGCTGAAAAAAGTAGGAAGAGCACGGGACCACCCAGCGCAAAACAAACGACGGTCAACATAAGCTGCCAAATCACCAGTAAAATGCTGTCCATCGGCCGGGATAAGACCAAAAAAAATGCTCTTCGAAAAATATTCCACGTAGAATCGGCTTGATAGACCAGACGCAGTGGAAAAACATAAAGCTGCATCGCCGAAAACGTAACAAACAAAATGATCAGCGGCCCCACCAACCAGCTCAACGGCTCGACACTACTCCGCCAATAAAAAACCGCTGAATAGCCCAACAGCAAAAATATCACCAAATTAAAAAACGTAAGCCAAGAAAATGATTGCCAATACCCTCGAAAGCCGACCCAAAAATCACTTATTGTCGCTTCTTCTAGCTCTAAATCCCGCTCGTCGGCGATGACACGGCTGACCACATAAAACAAACCAGCGGTAGCGGCCGGTAGTGTAACAATGGGCAAGCTGGTTAAAATCCAAAGGACGTTTGCCCCTAGAAAGATGCCTAATCGCCGATAAAACAGCCGTGCAGAGATAGTTACAATTGTCCAAGCCATAATGATGGGAGATCATATCACAATAGATTAAATTGTCCCCTGAAAAAAACCGGCCGCAGAATGTGAGGATGCTTAAATTAAACTATGGTTTGCCATCAAATAAAAACGTGTACAATACGCGCCGAGCACATTAACTAATTATCGATCAAGGTCTTTCCGAATGTTACGAACCGAGAATCTTAGCAAATCTTATGATTCAAAAATTGCAGTGCATGATTTAAATCTAAATCTTGCCCCTGGCGAAATATACGGATTTTTGGGGCCAAACGGTGCCGGTAAAACCACCACGATCCGTTTGCTGCTCGGGCTGCTCAAACCCACCGAAGGTCGAGTTTTTCTGTTTGACGAGCCGATAACAGATGACATCATCGCCTTAAAACGGCGCATCGGGGTTGTGGCAGAGGAGCCGCCACCGGCCAATCGAATGACAGCTTGGGAGCTTGTTCGTTTTTTTGCAGACCTAAACCATGTTAAACAGCCTGAAGCGCGCATGGAAAAACTTTTCAACGCGCTAGATCTTTGGGATGCCCGTCACGCATTGGCCTCAGCTTACTCTCGCGGTATGCGTCAAAAATTAAGTTTAATTCGAGCCCTCATCCACACCCCAGATTTGCTGATCTTAGATGAACCGGTCAGCGGGTTAGACCCCTTTGGCATTCGCCAGGTGCGTGCCGTGATCGATGAGCACAGGGAAGAGGGAGGAGCGGTCTTAATTTCAAGCCACATCCTCTCCGAAGTTGAACGCTCGGCCAATCGAATCGGCATCTTACATCAGGGTCGCTTACTGGTTGAAGATAGTATCAACGGGATTCGATCGCGCATCGGCGACACCAATGTGCTTCATATCGAACTGTTGGAAATACCGGAGTCTCTACCCGCTCAGCTTCAAGCGATTGCTGAAGTAAAAAAGATCGAAACCCGAGAAAATAGAATCACACTACATTTAGAAAGCGGCCGTGATGCCCGCCCAGATATTTTTCAGGCGGTCGTGGCTACCGGGGGCATACTCGTAACGATGGAGATGGAGGAAATCAGTCTTGAAGAAGCTTTTGTTACAGTTACCAACCAGAACGTTCAACAGCTCGCAGGTGCCGAATGAGTGCAGATCTAACTAAAACACACAATCGGGCTGGCTTTCTTCGCTGGCACACAATCCGCAGAATTGCCACCCAACAATCACGTGACTCACTTTTTGGCTGGGGCATCTATATCGCAGCTACCGTATCTGTGGGCATTGCAGCCTTGTTAATTTTTAATTCGGTCCGCTTTGTGGGTGAAAGCGATTTAAACGTCATCTCACAACCATTTTTATTTCCACTACAGTTTGCGTTGACATTGGCGATGCTGTTTGTGGCGGTCGAAGCCACCCTATCAATCGCCCGGCCGCGCGAACAGGGCTCTCTACAAGTCCTCTTTTTCGCCCCGATCGATGAACCGATCCTGATCGGTGGCAACTTCATCACCGGCCTGTTGGTCTACGTCTTTTTTGTGGTACTCACACTGCCGGTCTTATTGCTGCTGGTATGGGCCACAAATTTTGTCTTGCCGACCGTTTTGCTGTGGGCCGTTATCCCGACGATTTTTGCGGTTGCTGTCGCACTGGCCTTCGGCTTGTTCGTATCGGCCGCGGCTCCGTCGGCCCGGGCGGCCGTCCTAATCTTGGTTGCAGGGATCCTTATCTTGCTCGGTTTACAGTCAGCGTATACCGCATTGCTCAACATCCCACCCACAAGTCGGTTCTTCGATGCACTCTTGTTCATTCGGTCAATCTTGGCCAGCCTACAGTCGATTTTATCTTGGCTATCACCCATTCGTATGCTAGATATCATCCTAACCTCTTCGTTAAATAATGATTGGGCGCAACTGCTCAAACAAATCGGAATCTCGCTCGTCGCAACGGCCGTCTGGTTATTTGCGGCCGTACGTATGCTGCATCGCAAAGGGGTATTGCCATGAGTTTAAGAACCTTATTCAAGCAACGATCAAAGTGGAGCCTTACGATCATCCTCTTCATCTTGGCGATGCCTCCACTCGTATTTGCCCAAGAGGCGATTGATCGGCAGAGGTCATTTGTTTATGGAATTAACGCCGGGATACCAGATGCGGTCATTGGCACATTTGCACCACCTACTGTCGACACAATCTATCTGATGTCGACTGAAACAAGTATCGTTTCCCCCCGCATTACCAGTATTTACTATTGGCCCATCACCAACGATTATCGCGCTTCTTGGGGCATTCTGAATGAAGTGGTCGAGGGTGAATTAGAAATCATAAGCGGATTACAAACGGTAGAGACAATTGAACAAGTCACCTACACGATTCATTTTTTCCAAGGACGTGGCAGCTCTAGCAAGCCGACCCTATTTATTGGCGAAGAGGCTGAAGTGGCCAATGCACAATTCGAAGCTGATCAGATCGCCTACCGCGATGCTGTCTGGGCTTATGAAGATGCTCGCCAAGCATGGCTAGACGCCGCCCGTGAAGCTCAGAAAAAAGGTGTCGATCCGAATCTTTTTCCTGAAGGTCCAATCGAGCCGCCTGCACCGACTACGTTTAGCACCGGCTTAAACAGTGGATTCCCTATTAAATTAGATCCCGGCAACTATCGGATTAGAACCCGAGCGGCCGACGGATCTATTGTGCCCAAGAGTGAACGAGACTTGGTCGTGTTCTCCCCTCGACGCACTGCAGTAGGGTATGAAGTTATTCCCGAGCAACGTTGGACGTTCCCTGAACAGTCGAATGATTTAGAAGGGGCGATTTTGGGTAGAGAGAATTCATCCGTCTATCTCAAGCCCTTTGTCTCTCGTGAATACCCGGCCGTTTCATATGCCCGCCTACAAGATCCTCAAGATGTTTCAACTGGACAGGTAGGCGAGTGGACTTGGGTAGCTGGTGAACCAATTGATAACGCGGTCTTAGAGCAGGTCAACAACGGCCAAGTCTTAGGACAGATTCCACTGCAACCTTATACGGTTAAACAAAGCCCTGGCGGCCGATTAGGCTACGAGATTTTAGAGTACAACAGCAACACACCCTTTGAAACGCCACGGGTCGATTTTGTAGCATACCGCTTGCCGCTTGAAAGTAACAATCGCAATTTTTCAGTTCAACTCCGTACAGATGATGAAACCTTACTGCTAGGCAGCAACCGTGCAGTTCGTGTTGCTGGGAACAATTCACCGTTTATTTTGGCATTAATCAGTCTGCTTCCATTATTAGCGGGTGGCTGTATTTTATGGTGGCGGCAACAGCAAACCTATCGGCTAAAATCATCTGCTGATTCAGTTTGATTTTTAGTTGATACCACTGGACCTGGCCGGAGTGGCATAGAACAACTTGAAGGTGCAAAAAGGCATAAAGTACGAGCCCCAATCCATTTGGACCGATAAATTCAAATGGCACCGGTAACGGAAATTTCTTTGTTGCTCGGTTCGACAAAATGGGCTATGGTATTGTACTGGTTCACAAATAGAACCAATTTGCGGTTTCGATCTAAACTAAGTTCGTCCCTATTTGCGATGCGATCATCATTCGTGATGAATTTTTTAACAAGATGCCCCTTTGATTCGGGGTACATTCACCTGAAAGGAAACTCTCCTTATGCATAATACGATATCCGTAGCAACCCCCAAAGGGGACAGTATGAACCTCGTCACTGATCAGGTGCAAGAAATCATCCGCAACAGCGGGGTAAAATCGGGCGTCTGCTTTCTCGTTATCCCACATACTACAGCTGCCATTACGATCAATAGTTATCTTGACGAAGCAACGATGCAAGACATCGTTGAAGATGTTCGGCGGCTGGTTCCGACCCGTACAGATTTCCACCATATTTTTGATACCCCTGCAGATGCTGCTGGGCATATTAAAGCAACCCTAATTGGCAACAGTGAAACTGTTCTGATTGAAAATGGAGAACTCGTACTCGGTCATTCTCAAGGCTTGTTTCTCTACGATTTTGATGGGCCACGCAATCGACGCGTCCTTGTAAAAATCATAGAAGGTTAAAAACGAAAGTTTAAAACCTTTATAGGCTGAGCCCATGCAATTTTCAGATGTTAGTTGGTTAGTTGGCGAGTTTTATCAAAGGGCTCCCCAACAAATTAAATCCTAGGAGGAAATTGAATGATGAACAAGAAACGTTCAAGACTGTTGACCATACTATCTTTGCTTCTTTTGTCTATGGCAATAGCAGGGTGTGGAACAACAGATTCTGGAGGTACCGAAACGGGTAGCAATGACAGTGGGTTTACAGACGGTGAAGCCATCACCCTCAAGTTCGTCTTGTGCTGTGGCCCTGATGACGCAGTTGCCTATAACGAAGTATTTGAAGCATGGAAAGCTGCGGAACCACAATACGCCAATGTAACCATTGAGCTCGATGTGACTCCATTTTCTGAGCTGTTCCCGAAAATTGAAAGTTCAGTCGCTGCGGGAGCTGATTTTGACATCTTCCAAGCTGACGGACCGGACATTAAGCATTATTCCTATAACGAAGTCATCATTTCGCTAGAAGAATATTTCACTGAAGAGGAATTGTCAGAATTTTTGCCAGCTACGGTTGAAGAAGGATCATACCTTGGCAAATTTATGACCCCCGCCATGCAACAGAGCTGTTCTTTGATGGTTTACAACCAAGACATGACTGATGCGGCCGGTGTTGTACCACCACAAGAGCTCAATGGATGGACCATCCAAGAAGCTTGGGATGCTTGGGATAAGACCCAAACAGACGCAGATGGTGACGGAACGCCAGAAGTTTGGGGTATGCGTTGGGGTCAAGGAACTTGGACCGGCGACTACGAACAAGGCATCATCCGTCGTAGTGCGGGCAAACGTGGAACACCCACATTTGCTGGTATGGGACCAGATGCGATCTCATTCGTAGGTTACCTAGATACACCAGAAGCGATCGAAGGCTATCAAGCTTATCGTGACATGCATTTTGGTGATCGTGCTGTAACTCCGATCGAGTCAATTCCAGACATCTTCTTCACACGTCAAAGTGCATTCGTTATCCATCCTGACAACGCGATCGGTACGATCAACCGTCTGTATCCAGATGGAGACTTTAACTACGGCGTAACCGGTATCCCATACATGGAAGGTGGAGATCAGCTTTGCCACACCGGTTCTTGGCATTATGGCGTTTCGCCTAATTCAGAACACAAAGATGTAGCTGCTGCCCTGATCAAATACATGACCGGTGCAGAAGGTTCTCGTGTTTACTACGACAACAACCGTCAGCTACCTGCACGTTTTGACACGCTAAACGAATTGCCAGAGTACAACGAGTATCCGCAACAGTTATATGCTCAAGGTTTGCGCGAAATCGGTGAACCACGCATTCAAACACCTTGCTACACAGAGTATCAGCAGCTTCATGCGGTACTGTTGCAAGACTTGCAATCGGCCGAAAATCTTGATGTCACCGCCCGCGTAGAAAAAGCGGCAAAAGACATTGAGCAAGCGTGTGCTAAATACACAGGCTGGAACAACTAGGCCTCTCCCCTTTTATCGACACGATTAGTTCAAGGTTGAGAGTTACACTCTCAACCTTGTCTCATTGGTTCTTTGGAACTTGCACCTACATCCAGCTTGGTAAGGAGCGTTCCAAAGAACCATTTCGTTTTAACCTATTCACAAAAGTGATCTCATTTCTGCGAATGCAGCCTCAGCAGAGATGACGTGTAGAGCATTTAAGGCTGACGATTTAAAAACTAACTAAAGTAAATCGCCAGCTAGGCAGAAACGCGAACTCGAGACGAGACTGTTATTTAGTTCGCTTTCATAAGAGTAAAAATTATGCAGGGAACGGCACCCACTGAAACCGAATCAGCCTTTAATCGCTTTTTTACCTGGCGCAGACGCAATTACATCGTTGCGTTCATGTTTATCTTGCCAGCGTTGATAAACTTTACCCTCTTTCGCTATTATCCAATTTTTTCAGCAGCCCGTTCGAGCCTTTATAACTACAGCTTGTTAGGGGGTTACCGTGGTTTTATTGGCTTTGACCACTACATTCGAATGTGGGGGGATGAAGCCTTCTGGAACTCTTTGCGGGTGACACTGATCTATGTTGGTGCCAAGATCCCGATTCAAGTTATTTTAGCCTTAGCCCTCGCCTTATTCCTTTCAAAACAGTCGCTTGGCTCGGCAATCGTTCGCTCTGCGATCATGGCCCCTTTGGTGACCTCAATCATTGTCGTCTCTATCATTTGGGCCTTAATGTATCATTCAGAGCAAGGTCTATTTCAAAGTGTGCTTTCCTCTGTAGGTTTGCCGAAAATGCGCTTTATATCGCATGAGAACCGCGCATTGCCATCATTAACAGTGATGATGATATGGAAGGATGTCGGCTTTAGTATGATCATACTCATGGCCGGGCTTAAGGGGATACCCCAAGTCTATTATGAGGCGGCTATTGTGGATGGGGCCAACTCGTGGCAACGTTTTTGGAATGTCACACTGCCCCTTTTACGCCCGGTGTTAATGTTTGTTTTGGTCACACAAGTTGCCTTCTCGTTCCAAATGTTTGCACCTGTTTATCAAATGACAAAAGGTGGCCCGTTAGAGTCCACCAACGTGATTGTCCATTATATTTATCAGCAAGGGTTCTTATTCCAAGATATGGGCTATGCAAGCGCCTTATCGATGGTCACCCTGGTCATATTGCTCATCATTAGTTACGGCCAAATGCGCATTTTAGATACGGATTACTAATATCCATCCGATGCTCTATTTTCGGAACGTTTTAAAGATTTATACAGCTGGATCGACCAACAGTTCGGGTTCAGTCTATCAAACATTATAGGAGTTGGACTTGGAAAATACGCAGGACTCCCCAAATATTCGAAGAAATCAAGTTAAGCCGGTGACTTTAAGAGCCGCCTTAACCAAAAAAGTATTGTCTATTCGCCCACTGGATATCGTCAGGTGGATAGCTTATTTTTTCCTTGTGGTCATTTTTCTAACACCATTTATCTGGACCATCCTAGCCAGCTTTCGACAAGAAAGTGAAATTTTAGCCAACCTCTTCCCCCTCTCGATCCATACATTTTGGCCCCGGCCGGATGAGTGGACCTTAGACCACTACAAAACGATCATGAGTTTAAACGAAGAGGGTGCCCGAGAAAGTTTGAGGTTTGACAGAAGTTTGCTCAACTCGTTTATCGTTTCGGCCGGTGTTGTTATCTCCAGTTTGATCTTTAACACATTGGCGGCCTTCTTCTTTTCTAGATTGCCCTTTCCGCGCAAAAACGTGCTTCTGATCTACGTGATCGCCACCTTGTTTGTTCCTGTTCAAGTCACGCTCGTTCCATTGTTTATTGTGGTTCGCCAGATGGGCTTTGCCAACACCTATTGGGCGATGATATTGCCCTGGTTTGCCAGCCCCTTTGTCATCTTTGCCTTGATCCAATTTTTCAAGGAGATCCCATACGAGCTGGATGAGGCTGCCATCATTGACGGTGCGAACTACGTACAGATTTTAAGGCATGTGATTATGCCATTGTCTGTTCCGGGTTTGATCACCATGTCTTTGTTGGAGTTTCAATTTATCTGGAACCTGTTCTTATGGCCATTGATCGCTGTAAGCAATAAAAACATTCAGGTGATCCAAGTCACCCTGGCTCTGACACAAACACAGCGAACCACATTTTGGGGGCGTCGATTTGCCGGTGCTAGCTTAGCCTCGGTACCGGTTATCATCCTCTTCATGTTACTGCAAAGATACTATACCGAAGGTATTGCACAGACCGGTGTGAAAGGCTAAACACGAAGAAAAGTGATTAGACGTTAGTAGGTTGTGGTTCGTCTCTCACCACGGTATCTGTTTACCTAAGGAACAATTGAAAAGTAGAGACTTTTATTTAAACCTCGGTAACTGTTCAGTCCCCCATCCTTAAAAACGTGTTGCGTAAAGCGTAACTGTTGACACGTGGATCAATTAACGCATCGCGTACCAGATATTTGCGAGCAAAACAGAAATCTCGTTCCTAAGCGTGTTGCTTGAATCCAACAAATTGGGGTGCTGAACAAGAACAAATTTACATCATCATATGAGCAAGCAAAACCCAACGCGCATCATCATTGATACCGATCCCGGCGTCGATGATTCAATGGCAATTCTATTTGCCTTTTGTTCCCCTGAAGTGCAGATCGAAGGGCTAACCACGATCTTTGGCAATGGGGGTGGAGACATCACCACACTTAATGCGCTGCGGCTGGTCGAACTCGCCGGCCGCCCCGATGTTCCGGTCGCGCAGGGGGCAGAATCTCCTTTGCAGCGGAAATTCGAAGGGTTTGGCTGGCGCGTCCACGGCCGGAATGGATTAGGTGAAGTTGATTTCCCACTGCCTACGGTTAAACCAGATCCCCGTCGGGCGGCACAGTTCATAGTTGATACAGTGATGGCAAACCCAGGGGAGATTACACTTGTGCCGTTGGGGCCGTTGACCAATATCGCCCTAGCGGTAATGCTAGAACCTAAAATTGCTGAAAACGTGAAAGAGGTTGTCCTGATGGGTGGGGCGGCAAATGCGAAAGGGAATGCTTCGGCCGTCGCTGAGGCGAACATTCATAACGACCCCGAAGCGGCCAAAATCGTCTTTGAAGCCCCATGGAAAGTAACCATGGTCGGGCTCGACGTGACACGGATGACGGTCATGACGCCTGAATACATGGAGGAGCTAAAGTCGGCCGGGAACCGATATACCGACTTCATTTGTAAAATCGTCCCCCACTACATGGCCTTTTACCTTGAATACGACAATCTTGTCGGCTTCCACGTGCATGATTCCTCTGCCCTAGCCTATGTGATCGACCCTACTTTGTTTACCACAAAGAAATTGTACGTTCAGGTCGAAACCAACAGCCCCAGCCACTCCGGCATGACCGCGGCCGATTGGCGCCACCGTGGCAACGGCGAGCCAAACATTCATGTGTGTGTCGATGTCGACAACGCACGCTTCCTTGAACTGTATAAACAGCGACTGATGGGGGCCTTCAAATGACAGCCAAGATCCCAGCCATAATCGATTGCGACCCAGGCCATGATGATGTCATGGGAATTTTGTTGGGTGCACGCACCATGGACCTTAAAGGGATCACAACTGTTTTTGGCAATGCTTCTTTGCCGAAAACAACCAAGAACGCACGCTACGCGGTTGAAGTTGCCGGCCTAGAGCATATCCCGATTGCCGCTGGCTATGACCGCCCATTGCTAAGAGAAGATGAATCGGCCGATGATGGGGCAGGCGCACACGGCAAAACAGGTCTTGATGGGCCGGTCATTCACGAACCAACCGTCCCAATTTTAGAAGAGCATGCGGTTGACTTTATCTACCGCACCGCAAAAGAAACTGAAAATCTGCATCTTATTCCGGTCGGCCCCATGACCAATATCGGGGCCGCTATACGGCGCTATCCCGACATCGTTGACCACATTACCGAGATCAGCTTGATGGGTGGCTCAACCACAATGGGGAACGCTACCGCAGTTGCTGAATTTAACATTTGGGCAGATGCTGAAGCGGCCCACATCATCTTTACCAGTGGGATTCCGATCAAAATGGTCGGGCTCAACGTAACTCGCCAAGTCAATGCGACCCCAGCTTATCGCAAGCAAATCCGAGACATGGGCAGTCGGACGGCCGTGGCGGTTGCCGACATGCTCGATTTTTATAGCGAACGGCTAAAAATCCTTTATGGCTTACCAGGGGGATCGATGCACGACCCGTTGGCGGTGGCTGCGCTGATTGATCCTAATATTTTAACTTTTGAATCGATGCACGTTGCGATCGAATTGGCTGGCACTAATACCTATGGAATGACCGTTTGCGATTATCGCGGCCGTCGGACCGATACAGGCGAGCCACGTGGCGAAAAACCCAACGCCGAGGTCGCGGTTGCGGTAGACGCTGACCGCTTCTGGAAACTATTTTTAGATATCCTACAAACCTACCCTTAAGGGCTGAACTTTAAACAATTGTCCCAAGTTTAAAGTTTAGCTGGATAGGATCGGGATTTAAGTTGGGACAGTTATTAAAATCCCAATCCGAAGGAGGACTCTTTTGTCAAACGATACAGGCATGATGCCGATCGGCAATACGCGTGAGGAAGTTGCGGCACAACCCCGCGTGATCGCCCGCGTTTTAGCCGATTTGGCCCCAACAATCGAAACGCTGGCACGACAAATGGCAGAGCGCAATATCAATCAGGTTCTGGCGAGTGGTTCGGGGGATTCGTGGTTTGCAGCTCAGGCGGTACGCACCGCTTGGGAAACTTACGCAGGGGTTCCATTTGAACCGTTGCAAGCGTATGAATATGCCGCTTACGGCCGTTTGGGTGACGATGAGCAAACGGCTCATTTTGTCATTAGCTCTAGCGGCCGCCCAACCACCACTTGGGATGCGCTCGATTTAGCACTAGCATCCGGCGCATTGGTCATCGGCGTGACAGACAATCCGGCCGAAGACAATCCGTTTGTCTCCAAACCACCCGTCGCACTCATCCCGCGTGGCTCAAAGGTCGGTTGGCCCGCGCAGACAACAAGCGCCACTATAGCCACACTCATCAGTCTAGCCATCGCCTTTGGCAAAGCACGTGGCCATCTATCAGCTGATCAAGCTGCCGACTTAGAAGCTCGGCTTAACGCGATCCCAGACCAGATGACGGCCGTCCTTGAACAAAGCGCTGCACGCATTCAATCATTTTTAAGCGACCATCAGAGCAAGCATGCGGGGCAACGGTGCCAATACACCTTTGTCGGCGGTGGCCCCAGCTTTGCCATGGCCCAAAACGGCTCCGCCCTGCTGGCTGCAGGGCCACAAGATGCAAGTCTGGCGCTTACGGTCGAAGAGTTCCACCATGCATTGCGCATCGGCGTTGCGTTGCCAGAGGATATCGTGATCCTAATCGCACCCGATAGCGTGGTAAACAGTCGCTGTGTGGATACCGCTCGAGTTGTGCGGGCATGGGGCAGCCATTTGTTTGTGGTCGCCACACCGGAAACGGCCGATTTGCTTCTGACAGAATCAGACGGCGTTGTGGTGCCCAGCGTACCGGACGGGATGAGTCCATTATTAACCCTGCTTCCACTGCACATACTTAGCATCGAATTAGCCGCCCGCAAATTAGCAACCGGCTATCAAAGGCCTAAATCAGTTCCCCAATGAGTTTTTACACAAGCTGGGGAATCATCCTCGACGACATCATTTATCCCGATGGGCAAACAGCGATGAAAACGCTGGGGGGCGGTGGCTTGTATGCCTCTTGCGGAATGCGTGTATGGCAGCAAGATGTTGTCGCTTCTGGTGCGGTGGGGGGCGACTTCGATCCCCATTCACTGGCTCCGCTCGGCTTTGACGGCAGCGGGCTGGTTGTGACAGACCTCCCCACACCCCGGGCATGGCAGGTGCTAGAAGAAGACGGCCGGCGCACGCAGGTACCCCGCGTCACCTCAGAGGCTTGGTTTCAGCAACTGGTCCGTATTCCCGCAGCTCAACCGATTTCACCCACATTAAAAGCGCTCCATTTTTTAGGACGAGGGGATGCCCCCGAAGAAGCGTTTGTAAAGGCCCTTGTGGCTGCAGGCGTCGTCTTAAGCGCTGAACCCCTTGTGGGGGACGACAGTACAGCGGCCGAAATTGAAGCATTTAAAGGCTGCCTGCCCCATTTTGAAGTTTTTTCCCCCGATGAAGTAGGGGCCGAGCTATTGGTGGGCAATGACAGTGAAAAAGAGCAGCTGCGTGCTTTGGCCCAGCTAGGGCCACGCCTTGTTGCCCTGCGCAAAGGGAAGGATGGCGCGTTGGTTTATGAAAGAGAAAGCGACCTGTTCCTACACGTCCCCGCGGCCGCGGCCGATGTTGTTGACGTCACTGGGGCAGGCAATGCGTTTTGTGGTGGTCTTTTAATCGGATGGTTAGAAACAAAAGACGTGCACCAAGCGGCCGCACAAGCGAGCGTTAGTGCGGCTATCGCCCTAGAGCAGGTCGGCCCGCCGCTAATTGATAAAGCGGTCATGGCGCAGGCACAAGAACGAGCCAAAAAAGTTTTAACGTTGATTCGCAACGTTTAGGGCTGAAAATTTCTTAGAGACTGTTTGATAATTGATTTTCAGACAGGATTTACAAGATGAACAGAATAGTTAGATGGGAAAGCATCATCCTGAAAACCCTGTCTATCCTGTAAAAGATGGCTTTTTTCGATTTATCAAACAGTTTCTTAGGATTATTGACATGGATTTGGCAGAGCGGCCGTTTGACATCATTGCCATCGATGGCATCGACCTTGATATCGTTATGAAGGTCGATCGTCTTCCCGGTTACGGTGAAAAAATCATGGGTGATTTGGTAGGGCGTTTACCCGGCGGCCCATGTGCCAACTTCGCCTGCGCTGCGGCACGACTAGGGATGCGAACCGCATCTTTTTCAACCGTAGGCAAAGATGAGGGCGGGCAAATCATCATCGATGATTTTGGCAATTTCGGTGTCGCGACCGACTTTGTGCGTGTCAACAAAGATGGGGACACCCCGTTCACGGTGATCTTGATCGAACCTGATGGGGAGCGCTCGATTATTGTAGCCACCACTTTTGACCCCATCTATTCTGATGACGATTACCATCAGGCGCTTAGCCAAACTCGTGCGATTCACACCTTTCCATCTGACGCCACGGAATTTATTCGCCTTGCGAAAATCGCTCGCGAAAACCAAACCAAAGTGATGATCGACATTGAGTCGACGTCCCATTTAACCCGACAAGAATTAGACGCGATGTTGGAATGGGTAGACATCGCATCTTTTAATGAGAACGGATTTATGCGTGTGGCTGGTAAACGTGCCACCTTAGATGAGGCACGGAATCTGCTGGCCTTTGGGCCGAAAACCGTTGTTGTAACCCTAGCGGGCAAGGGGGCATTGGCGGTCACGGCCGATACTGAAGCTCAAATCTCTGGCCACATCGTTGACGTCCAAGATACGACGGGAGCGGGCGACACCTTTAATGCCGCCTTTCTCGGCTCGACCTTACAAGGACATGGGCTGGCCCGATGCCTAACGTTTGCCAACGGTGCGGCAGCCCTATCGGTGACCGGGCTAGGGCCAAGAGGCGGGCTGCCGACGGTGGCTGAGGTCGAGGCATTTTTAGAAAAAAGGTAATTTAAGCAATTCAGCGCTTGGCTGACAGACAAAAGTGAGGAAACGAAATGACAGAAAATAAAAACGCAATGGTCGAGCAAGTAGAAAGCTTACCGGAGATGATCCGAAGTGAGTTTAAAGCATTGGATAAGCGGGTGCGCTTGGTCCTAAATCATGATGAGTGCTTATCGATTAAGCGTATCGTCATTACCGGCTGTGGAGATTCCCATATGGCGGGTGTTGCCGCAGAATTGGCATTTGAAAAGCTAGCAAGGATCCCGACAGAACCGATGCGGGCCAA